>CANSTU010000094.1 GCA_947650005.1 uncultured Lachnospiraceae bacterium | reverse complement strand
CCCGCAAAAGCGGGCAGAAGGGAGCAAAGTGGAAAGAAGGACGCTTTCAACTTCCCTGATTTGAGTGCCCGCAAAAGCGGGCAGAAGGGAGCAAAGTGGAAAGAAGGACGCTTTCAACTTCCTTGATTTTAGCGTCCGCAAAGGCGGGCAGATAGGAGCAGGAATGAAGATTATCAAAACAAAAGACTATCAGGATATGAGCCGTAAAGCGGCCAATCTCATATCCGCACAGATCATGATGAAGCCGGAATGCGTACTGGGGCTGGCCACAGGTTCCACGCCGGTGGGGCTGTACCGGCAGTTAGTGGAATGGTATCAGAAGGGAGATCTGGATTTTTCCAAGGTTACATCTGTGAATCTGGATGAGTATAAGGGTCTGACCCGGGAGAATGAACAGAGTTACTATTATTTCATGAATGATAATCTGTTCCAGCACGTGAATATTGATAAGAAAAGAACCCATCTACCGGACGGAATGGAACCGGACAGCGATAAAGCTTGTACGGATTATAATGGGATTATTGAAGCGGTGGGCGGGATTGATCTGCAGCTTCTTGGGCTGGGCCACAATGGGCATATTGGCTTTAACGAGCCCTGTGACCATTTTGAGCTGGGAACTCACTGCGTGGATCTAACCGAGTCTACCATCCAGGCTAACAGACGGTTTTTTGAGTCTTACGAGGCTGTTCCCAGACAGGCCTATACCATGGGAATTGGAAACATCATGAAGGCGAGAAAGATTTTAGTGGTGGTAAGCGGTGAGGATAAGGCGGAAATCGTAAAGAAGGCTTTCTTCGGGCCGGTGACGCCTCAGGTGCCCGCCTCCATCCTGCAGCTGCATCCGGATGTGTGCGTGGTGGCGGATGAAGCGGCCCTTTCGGGGATTTAAGGGATCTTGAACTGATGAGGACGGAATAGCGTTTGTACGATGTTGCAGAATGGTAACATAGAAAAGGTGGGAATGCGCGTCAAAGCGCGCGGACAGGAGCCGATTATGGTAATACAAAGCCGGAGAGTATGGGTGGCAGGTCAGTTCATAGCCGCCCAGCTCGAAATAGAGGAAGGGAAAATCGGCGAGATCCGGCCCTTTGGAGCCGGGCCCGTGGATGAGGATTATGGAAGCCGAAGAATCCTGCCGGGATTTCTGGATGTGCACACCCATGGCGCATATGGGTTCGATACCAATGACGCAGATCCGCAGGGACTGAGAAAATGGATGGAGCGTATTCCTCAAGAGGGGGTAACGGGTATCCTTCCAACCACGGTGACGCAGATGCCGGAGGTACTGACGCGGGCTCTGCACAACGTGGCGAATGTGGCGGAAGAGGGGTATGAGGGGGCCGAAATCCTGGGCGTACATTTTGAAGGCCCATATCTGGACATGGCCCATAAGGGGGCGCAACCGCCGGAGGCCATCGCGGCGCCTTCCGTGGAGCAGTTTAAGCGTTATCAGGAGGCTGCGGGCGGACGAATCCGTTATATCACTCTGGCTCCCGAGCATGATGAGAGATTTGCCCTGACAAAGTATTGCAGCCGAACGGGGATGGTGGTCAGCATTGGACATTCCGGGGCGAGCTATGAGCAGGCTCTTCTGGCTGTTGCCAATGGGGCCGTTAATATGACCCATGTATACAATGGGATGAGCCCTTACCACCACAGAAATCCGGGTTTGGTGGGTGCGGCCTTCCGGATCCGGGATATCTTCGGGGAAGTGATCTGTGATGGCTGCCACTCCCACTTGGCCGCGTTAAACAACTTTTTCCAGGCAAAGGGAAGGGAACGGGCGATCATGATTACGGATTCCCTTTGTGCCAAGCATTGTGCGCCTGGTGGGGTCTATCAGCTGGGAGGCCAAGATATCGAGATTGGAAAAGATGGTCTGGCTCGCTTGAAGGGAACGGATACGATCGCAGGGAGCACTCTGCGCATGAATGAAGGGCTCCGCATTCTGGTAGAGGAGGCTTTGGTTCCCTTTGACGCTGCGGTGAATTCTTGTACCCTCAATCCGGCGCGCTGCCTAGGGGTGGATGACCGGAAAGGGAAGCTGGCGGCAGGGTATGATGCGGATCTGGTGGTGCTGGAGGATGACTATCGGGTGAATACGACTTATTGCCGTGGAAAGAAATGCTACGGTTTGGCCAGATAGGCGGGAGTGAATGCGAAATCGTTGATTTCCAAGGAAACGGGGGTTTCCTTAGCCTGGTTTGTATGCTTGCTAAAGTATGCTGGTGGGAGTTCCCTCAGCATGAATTGAGCGCTTGCTAAAGCAGGCAGGTGGGAGTGCGCGTGAAAACGTTGATTTCATAGAAAGCGAAAGTTTCCATAGCCTGATTTGTATGCCTGTTAAAGCAGGCAGATGGAAGTTGGTTTGAAGTACGGCAGGGGACGGGAACGTTCCTTTCGGGAGACGAAGGGAGGGTGGGTGGATGGATTGTAAGACTGCTGAAAAGCAGATTCCTGATTTCATTCGAGGAGAAATGGACACACGTCCGGCAGAACAGTTTCTTGCACACGTGGATGGCTGTCCCTCCTGTAAAGAAGAACTGAGCATCCAGTTTTTGGTGGCGGTGGGATTGGCAAGGCTGGAGGAAGGGGAGGCTTTTCACCTCAACCGGGAGCTGACCGCCCGACTGGAGCTGGCCGGAAGGCATGTGAAAATCCGCAAAAGGCTGCAGTGGGGGCTGTATTTCTTTCAATTTTTTGCCGTCCTGACGACTATCTGGGTGATGGCCGCTATCGTATTTTAAGAAAGAAGGGTTTTGGATATGGATAAGAAGCTGGTTTTGATCGATGGGCATAGCATTTTGAACAGGGCGTTCTATGGTGTGCCTGATCTTTCTAATGCGCAGGGACTGCATACCAATGCGGTGTATGGTTTCCTGAATATCCTTTTCAAGATCCTGGAGGAAGAGGAGCCGGAATATCTGGCGGTGGCCTTTGACGTGCATGCGCCCACCTTTCGTCATGAGATCTACCGGGAATATAAGGGGACGAGGAAGCCCATGCCGGAAGAATTGCAGGAACAGGTGCCCGTGCTCAAGGAAGTTTTGTCTGCCATGGGAATCTGTACCGTGGAAAAGGCTGGGCTGGAGGCGGACGACATCCTGGGAACTTTGGCTAAGAGAGGGGAACGGGACGGCATGGAAGTGGCCCTCGTTTCGGGAGACCGTGACCTTTTGCAGATTGCCGGAGAGCATGTCAAGATCCGTATACCCAAGACGAAAGGGGGAAAAACCCAGATTGAGGACTACTATGCGGCGGATGTGTTGGCGGCCTATCGTGTCACGCCGGAGCAGTTCGTGGAATTAAAGGCCCTGATGGGGGATGCTTCAGACAATATCCCCGGCGTCCCTAAGGTAGGACCGAAGACCGCAGAGGAATTGATGGTTCAGTTCGGCTCCCTGGAAAATATCTATGCCCATCTGGATGAAATCGGAAAAAAGAGCATCCGGGAATCCCTAGCAGCCAACCGGGAGCTGGCGGATCTGAGCAAGGTGCTCGCCAGGATCAATACGGAGGCGACGCTTCCCATTACCTGGGAGGAGATGAAGAAGAAAGAACTCTTCACCCCTGAAGCCTATGCCTTGTTCGTCCATCTGGAATTTAAGAACCTGATGGCAAGATTCGACGAAAGGGTCACGTCTGCGGGCGGGCAGAGTTTGGAGATTCATACGAGCAGCGATCCTGTGGAGGCGGAGAAGGCCTTCCAGGAGGCTTTGGCAGCAAAAAGAGCCGCTTTCTGGGTGCTGGAGGACGGGAACGTGGCTTCTCGGTTTATGGGCTCCGACCCCTGCGGTATGGATGAGCAGATGGGAAATTTCGCTGCATTGGCGCTGGCTTATGGGAAAGAGCAGGTGTGGATTTTCTTCCCGGAAAAATCTCTTACGAGGGCTTTTTTGGCGGAAAAGCTCGAGCAGCTGGCGGCCGGCAGCGGAAAGCTTGCCACTTTTCAGATCAAGCCCCAATATGCCTACTTGAAACGGGAGGAAACGGAAGGCCTGTTCGATGTGCTGATTGCCGCCTATTTGCTCAATCCTCTGAAAAATGACTATGCTCTGGAGGATATCGCCAATGAATATCTGGGCGCGGCTATCCGAAGTAGAAGCCAGCTTCTGGCCAAGATTTCCTTATCGGATGCGGCGGCAGAGCAGCGGGAGGCTCTCTGTGAATATGCGGGGCATGGAGTATATACGATTCTCACGGCGGCTCCTGTGTTGGAAGAGAAGCTGCGGGAACAGGAGATGGAGGAGCTGTTTCACAAGATAGAGATGCCCCTCACCCGGGTTTTGTACGATATGGAGACGGAAGGGGTAAAGGTACGGCCGGAGGAATTGAAGGCCTATGGGGATGCGCTTGTGGAGCGGATCGAGGAACTAGAAAACTCCATCCATGAGAAAGCGGGGGAGAATTTTAACATCAATTCTCCCAAACAGCTAGGGGAAATCCTGTTCGGTAAGTTGAAGCTTCCTGGAGGAAAGAAAACCAAGACTGGCTATTCCACCGCTGCGGACGTGCTGGAAAAGCTCGCTCCGGAGCATCCGATCGTATTGGAAATACTGGAATACAGAGGGCTGGCCAAGCTGAAATCCACCTATGCGGACGGTCTGGCGGCTTATATCGGACAAGAGGACCGGATCCATACTACTTTGAACCAGACGATTACGGCCACGGGAAGAATCAGCTCCACGGAACCTAACTTACAGAATATTCCCATGCGCATGGAATTGGGGCGGCTCATCCGGAAGGTATTCGTCCCCAGAGACGGGTATGTGTTTACGGATGCGGATTATTCCCAGATCGAACTGCGGGTACTGGCCCATATGTCCGGGGACGAACAGCTGATTGAAGCTTACCGGATGGACGCGGACATCCATCGGATCACGGCATCCAAAGTATTCCATACGCCTTTTGAAGAGGTAACGGATCTGCAGCGGAGAAATGCCAAGGCAGTGAATTTCGGGATCGTATACGGGATCAGTTCCTTTGGGCTGAGCCAGGATCTGAGCATTTCTCGCAAGGAGGCATCCGTCTATATTGAAGAGTATTTTAAAACCTATCCAGATGTAAAGAATTTCCTGGATCGGATGGTGGAGGATGCGAAAGAAAAGGGCTATTCCGTTACCATGTTCGGAAGGAGACGGCCGGTTCCGGAGCTGCAGTCCGGCAATTTCATGCAGCGATCCTTCGGAGAGCGGGTGGCAATGAACGCTCCTATCCAGGGAAGCGCGGCGGATATCATTAAGATCGCCATGATCCGTGTATGGGAACGGCTGAAAAAAGAAGGTCTGCGTTCCAGGCTCATCCTGCAAATCCATGATGAATTGTTGGTGGAGACGGCGCGGGGAGAAGAGGAAACGGTTGCCCGGATCCTTGAGGAAGAAATGAGCGCTTCGGCCAGCCTGGCCGTGGCGCTGGAAATAGACCTGCATACGGGAAACAACTGGTATGAGGCGAAATAGGGAATGACGGATATGAGGTTTATCGGAATTACCGGTGGGGTAGGGGCAGGAAAGTCACTGGTTCTTGCCCGGCTGGCGGAGCGTTGCCGTTGCCGGATCCTGCTGGCGGACGAGGTGGGCAACGAGGTGAAGCAGCCTGGGGAAGTCTGTTACGGAAAGCTGGTGGAACTGCTGGGCGATGGAATTCTGGCCGCGGACGGTTCGATCGACCGGAGAAAGATGGCTGCGGCCATCTTCTCGGATCCCAGACTTCTGGGGGCGGTGAACGAAATCATCCATCCAGAAGTTCGGCGTCGGATTCTGCAGGAAGTGGAAAGAGAACGCGAACGAGGAGAAGCGGATTTCTTTTTTCTGGAGGCGGCGCTTCTGATTGAATGTGGCTATGAAGCCGTTCTGGATGAACTCTGGTATGTACATGCAGACCGTGAAATTAGGAGAACGCGGCTGAAGGAAAATAGGGGATACTCCGACGAGAAAATAGATCAGATTTTTGCAAGCCAGCTTCCGGAGGAAGCGTTCTATGCGCATTGTTGTCAGGTGATCGTCAATAATGGAGACGTGCAGGAGACGTATCGTCAGATAGAAGAAGCGCTGCTAAAGCAGGCAGATGGGAGTAACAGGAAACCAGAGGTTTCCTGTGTCTTGATTTGAATGCCTGCTAAAGCAGGCAGATGGGAGTTAGGATGAGGTTGTGCAGCATCGCAAGCGGAAGCAGCGGAAACTGCATTTATGTGGGTACGGATACCACCCATGTGCTGGTGGACGTGGGGATCAGTCGAAAGAGAACAGAGGAAGGTTTACATAGGCTGGGAGTGGATCCCAGAGAATTGGATGCGATTTTCATAACCCATGAGCATAGCGATCACATCGGCGGATTGGGAGTCTTTTCCAGGAAGTATCATATCCCTATCTATGCCACGCAGGGTACGGTAACCGCCATACGGCGCAGCCGGAGCCTGGGAGAGATCGACCGGGAGTTGTTCGAGACGCTTCGTGCGGACGAAAGCTTTCGAATCAAAGATATGACCATCAACCCCATGGCTATCTCCCATGATGCGGCGGATCCGGTGGCTTACCGGTTTTCCTATGGCAGAGCGCGGATTGGCGTGGTAACGGATCTGGGTACTTATAACGATTATACCGTGGAGGCTCTGCGGGGAATGGATGTTCTTTTGCTGGAGGCAAACCATGATGTGAACATGCTCCAGGTAGGGCCGTATCCCTATCCCCTCAAGCAGCGTATCCTGGGGAATCGGGGGCATCTTTCCAATGAAAACTCTGGGCGGCTTCTATGCAGGCTTTTGCATGACGGAATGCGGCATATCGTTTTGGGGCATTTGAGCCAGGAAAACAATCTGCCGGAATTGGCCTATGAAACGGTGAAGCTGGAACTGATGCGGGCGGGAGGAAGATATGTAGCGGGAAATCTGCCTATCCAGGTTGCAAAGCGCAGCGGACCGTCGGAGGTGATCGAGCTGCCGGGATGACGTAGGGCGACCGGAAGCAAGGAAGAAAGAAGGGCGCATGCAACCGCTCTGATAGGAATGCCCGCTTAAGCGGGCGATCGGGAACAAAGAAGAAAGAAGGACGTATGCAACTTCCCTGATTGAAATGTCTGCAAAAGCGGGCAGATAGGAGTAAAAATGAAGAGAGCGATTATAACGGTGGTGGGACATGATACGGTGGGGATCATTGCCCGGGTATGTACTTATTTGGCAGACAATAACATCAATATTTTGGATATCAGCCAGACGATCGTCCAGGAGTACTTCAATATGATGATGATTGTGGATATGGACCGGGCGGAAAAGCGTTTCGGGGATATTGCGGATGAATTGTCGAAGCTGGGCGAGGGGATCGGAGTGATCATCAAGTGCCAGAGCGAAGAAATTTTCAGCCAGATGCACAGGATCTGAAACGGAGGTCGGAATGATAAATATTTTTGAAGTGAATGAGACCAACAAGATGATCGAGAAGGAAAACCTAGACGTGCGGACCATCACCATGGGTATCAGCCTTTTGGACTGTGTGGACTTTGATCTGAACAGGCTTCGGGAAAAGATCTATGAGAAGATTACCATTTCTGCAAAGGATTTGGTGCGTACGGGGGAAGATATATCTAGGGAGTTCGGCATTCCTATTGTAAATAAAAGAATTTCGGTAACGCCGATCGCCCTGGTGGGCGGCTCGGCCTGCAGGACGGCGGAGGATTTTGCCGATATTGCAAAGACTCTCGATGACGCTGCCCATGAGGTGGGGGTGAATTTCATCGGCGGTTATTCGGCGTTGGTATCTAAGGGAATGACCCATGCGGACGAGCTTTTAATCCGTTCCATTCCTATGGCGTTATCGGGGACGGAGCGGGTATGCAGCTCCGTGAATCTAGGTTCCACCAGAACCGGGATCAATATGGATGCGGTGCGCCTGATGGGGGAAATCATTCTGGAGGCGGCCCATTGTACGAAGGATACCGATTCGTCGGCTTGTACCAAATTAGTGGTATTCTGTAATGCACCGGACGACAATCCGTTTATGGCTGGAGCTTTCCATGGAGTGACGGAGGCGGATCGGATCATCAACGTGGGAGTCAGCGGGCCGGGGGTGGTGAAAACGGCTCTGGAAAAGGTGCGGGGAGAAAGCTTTGAAGTGCTTTGCGAGACCATTAAGAAGACTGCTTTCAAGGTGACCAGGGTGGGACAGCTTGTGGCAAGGGAGGCTTCGGCAAGGCTGGGCGTACCCTTCGGCATTGTAGACCTTTCTCTGGCGCCCACGCCGGCCATCGGTGACAGTGTGGCGGACATCCTGTGCGAGATCGGATTGGAGCATGCGGGTGCGCCGGGCACCACCGCGGCGCTGGCGCTTCTGAACGATCAGGTGAAAAAGGGCGGTGTGATGGCTTCCTCTTACGTTGGAGGCCTGAGCGGGGCCTTTATCCCGGTGAGCGAGGATCAGGGGATGATCGATGCGGTTTCCGCAGGAGCGCTTACCCTGGAGAAGTTGGAGGCTATGACCTGCGTCTGTTCGGTGGGGCTGGATATGATCGCCATTCCCGGGGATACGAAGGCTTCCACCATTTCCGGCATCATCGCGGACGAAATGGCCATCGGCATGGTGAATCAGAAGACCACGGCGGTGCGCCTAATTCCAGTGATCGGGAAAGATGTGGGTGACCATGCGCAGTTTGGTGGCCTCCTGGGCCATGCGCCGATTATGCCGGTGAACAGCTTCGGATGTGAACAGTTCGTAAACCGGAGAGGAAGGATCCCTGCTCCGATCCACAGCTTTAAAAACTAGCAGGCGTTATAATCTGTCTGCGATATTCGTTTACAAAGGGTTTCCCGTATTTTTGGCTGACTGCGGCCTGGTAGATATGGGAGGCCCTTATTTCTTCCGAAAGCAGAGGCAGGAGAGCGGGAGGCAGCTTCTTGCCTGCGCCGGACAGGCTGGACAGGAGAGGGAGAGCAGCTTTTCTCTTGATGGCGGATAAGAGCGGCGCAGCTTTTTCGGAAAAGCCCAACATGCGCAGATAAGCGGGAAAACCTTGGATCCGGCTGTGGATCATATCCTCCTGGCGGATGTCGAGGAGGATATGGGCCAGGCACCGGCTGATTCGCGTATAGGTGTAGTTACGGGATTTCAGGTTCAGACAGAAACCGTTCCAATCCGTGAAGGCGTCCAGGCAGTTTATCATCCTGTCAGCCAGATCGGGCGTCATATCAGCATAGCCCCGCAGAGGGGATGGGTTAGAGCCCTGAGTCATAAAGTCATCCTGCGCAAGAAGGAGCAGACGATAGTGGAGCATGGCGGAGAAATCCGCTTCTTCCAGGATGCCGGAACGGGAGAGAAAGGTATCCCAAATTTCCAGGGCTTGTGTGGGAAAGGCGTCGGAAAGCTGTCTGGGAAGCGCTCCGTTAAGGAGCTGCTTTCGCAGAGCGGAAGCGGAGGCAAAGCCGGAATGCAGGGAAGAATCATGATACCCGGCGCCCTTCCTCTTGACGGTAGTCGGCCGGATCTGGCTGTGAGAACGGGACAGGGCGCGGCAATACTCGATTCCCAGAATATCGTTGGGCTGGTCGGGGAGGCGAAGAGGGGAAACGGACTGCCCCTTCTCTTCGGGCCGTCCTGCGTCCTGCATCCTGTCTGCGGCTTGGAGCGCCTTTGCGCGCGCAGCTGGAAAAGGCTGGCCGGATTTCAAAGCATCCTGGAGGGCCGATTGATAAATGGTGTCCTGGGCCGCCCCATCTAGGAGGGCGGCTGTTTCCTGAAGCAGACCCGTATCGCCACCTTCGCTGCCAAAACTCAGGAAATCCACACAGCCAAGGGCATTGAGGACGGAAACCGCACCGGAAGCGAAAGCCTCCGCGCTGGCACAGGCGTAACGTACCGGAAGCTCTAAAACCAGATCCGCCCCGCACGAAAGGGCCATTTTAGCCCTGGTATACTTATCCAGCATGGCAGGTGTCCCTCGCTGGGTGAAGTCACCGCCGAGGACAACGACGATAGAATCCGCCTCCGTAACCTCCCGGGCCTTACGGATGTGGTAGGCGTGTCCTAAATGAAAAGGGTTGTATTCGGCAACAATTCCTGTCACTTTCATGGGATACCTTCCTTAATTTCTATGATTATAGACGTATATCACACCATGGAAACTTACAATTCCTGCATTGCATGTACTTAATAATTCAATACACTGGAAATTAATTAAAAAATTTCCCCGAAAAAAACTTCAATTTCCCATACCTATTCCTCGTCATACCATTTTTCCGTAATAATTTTCTACGTTGAAATTTTCGTTTGTATTTTCAAGAACATATAAAACATGTTCTTTTATCAGACACAAATCTTTTGGGAAATATCAAATCCCATAATAGCTAGAAAGCAATCATAAAAAAATCTGCTTGTGATCTATCTTTTACTGTTATTTGTATATGATCTAGAAACGGTTGAATGATCTTTCCCTTTTAATCTGTCAACCAATACTTTGAACCGTCTTTGGTACGCTCCATAAATCCGTACATAATCAAATAGCGTCTAAGCGTCATGTAATCTTCATAAATCGGTTTTAAAATTTGATTTATTTCTTTTTCGCTATATGTTTTACCCTTTTCAAATTGCTCTGCTATTTTAGTGAGAATAACCACTTTATTCTTTTCTTTTGTTGAAAACGTTTTTAAAACAAGAGGATCAAAACTACTAAAAAAGTTTTCTAATATACGCTGTCTCTCCGGCTCGGTAATTAAACAGCGGTCATCAACATAGCCGGCATGGTTGTGAATTGGCATAATTGCATTTTCGGAAACTTCTTTTAATCCTAATGATTGTTCATATATAGCCAGGTAATATTTTGCTTGCTTTGCTTTCTCACGAAATGTAAAACGGTGCCGTCGAATTGTAGCTTTCGTAACACCTAATTTGCTTGCCATTTCTATATCTGATATACCAGAAGCAAAAAGCAAAATTAAATCTTTCTGATTTTGTGTCAGAGTATTATATTTTGTGTCAGCAGAAATTAATTGCGACAAGTTACTACCGTGTGTAATTTCAATATGTTTTGAAACAGCATGTTCAGCTGTATAAAAATTATTGCTGATTGAATATATTTGTCCCACTTTAAAATTCTGCGCACAATAGTTACAAATATAAGTATCATGCTCTTTATCATACTGATATCCTTTTTTCAACTCATCTAAAGTAACTTTACTATAGTCCATATCGCACCGCCTTTGTTGTTTATTGAATTTATAAACGAATTATATAATTGTTTATTTGATTTGTCAATGATTTTAAAATAGATTTTTCTTTCCGCTCAAATAATATGTTCTATATAAGCTGCTGATAGTTACTGGACAGACATATTCAAAAGGAATAATGAACTGTAGCGAATAACTATGGCAAAAAGATTTGTGCTACTTTACGATTTCAAGGATTTTAGATAAGCCACGAAGGCATTGCAGATAGCATGCAAAAAGGGCGATTATCTCGCCCTTCCGTCTTTTCCTTGAGGCAAAAACAAGGGAAAAGGATACATTTTTGAGTCTGGCATTGTGAAAAGCCTTGAAAATAGGGGAACTTATGGAAAAGCATATAAACTGGAATTCAATGAATTGTTCGTAAGAAGTCTTCAACCGTTTTATTGAATGTAATGTATCTCTTATTTGCAATAAAGTGATTACCATGAATAATCGACAATTTTGCATGAGGTATATTTTCCGCAATCTTTTTTGTATGGGATTCCTTAATCATATCGTTTCTTCCACAGATCACGAGTGTGGGGGCTGTTATTTTAGATAATTCATTTAGCTCAATATTCGGCTCGCTAACCATTAAACGAAGCATTTCAGCATTCCTTTTGGCATCAGGCGATTTCGAAGCAAATCGTTTTGCTATTTTGTATCCTATTTCAATTGGAATTTGAGTCGTTCTTTTTGCTCCTTTTGGATTCAGATTTCCCCCATTTAATATCAATGCCTTAACCTTGCTTGGATAGTTCATTGCAAATTTCATGGCTATATTTGCTCCGTCTGAAAATCCCAAAATAATTGCATTTGAAATATCAAAGCCTGTCATAAAATCGTATAAGTCATGGGAAAATTGCTCAATCGTAAAGGGCTGGGTACCCCTTGGTGATTTACCGTGGCCTCGTGTGTCTAAAGCAATCACTCTATATCTGTCACTAAAATAATCTATTTGGTTCTTAAAATAGGAGCCGTCCTCTCCATTCCCGTGTAAAAGGATGAACGGCTCTTTGTTTCCTTTTTCTTGATAATGTAAAGTTATATCCATTCTGCTTCCTCTCTATAAGGGAAATAAAATCAAACATAGTATAACACAAAACATGCGGGAATTGTGAACGGATTGAAATATTGAAACTGTATTCCGATAACAGCCTTGTCAGGGAAAAAGCGAAACCGCAGGAATGCAGGCACAATCGGATTGCTTGGAGCCGACAAAGCCTGCTACAGAGGACATAATCAATCAATACATCATATTATGATGAATTTGTACAAGAAATCCTAAAAATGCAACTTGTATACCAATCAGGAATTCTGTATAATTT
>CANSTU010000093.1 GCA_947650005.1 uncultured Lachnospiraceae bacterium | reverse complement strand
AACAGCCTTTTTATTCCTGATACTCCTGTATATCCCAGGCAGGCCTGCGATACCGCGTCAATGAGGTGTTTTAAAGCGACTCTTCTGTCAGTCCGCGTATCCGTTGGGATTCTGGGACTGCCACCTCCAGGAGTCAGCACACATTTCCTTGATGCCGTATTCCGCCTTCCAGCCCAGTTCCTCTTCCGCCTTTTTCGCATCGGAATAACAGGTCGCGATATCCCCTGGACGACGCTCCTTGATTTCGTAAGGGATCTTCACCCCGGTCGCATCTTCAAAATTGTTCATGATATCCAACACGCTGTAACCCTTCCCGGTTCCCAGGTTATAGATGCTCAGGCCAGACTGATCCTCTATTTTCTTCAATGCCTTCACGTGACCCTTCGCCAGATCCACCACATGGATGTAATCTCTCACGCCCGTTCCGTCAGGCGTATCGTAATCGTTTCCGAATACGTTGAGCTGTTTCAGCTTTCCCACTGCAACCTGCGTAATATAGGGCATCAGATTGTTGGGAATTCCGTTGGGATTTTCCCCGATTGTGCCGCTCTTATGGGCGCCAATGGGATTAAAATAACGCAGCAGCACCACGTTCCATTCCGGATCCGCCTTCTGAATATCGGAAAGGATCTGCTCCAGCATGGATTTGGTCCAGCCATAGGGATTGGTGCACTGCCCCTTCGGACATTCCTCCGTAATGGGGATGATCGCAGGATCGCCATATACAGTGGCAGAGGAGGAGAATATGATATTCTTCACCCCGTTTTTACGCATCACATCCACCAGGGTCAGGGTTCCCGCAATATTGTTCTCATAATATTCCCAAGGCTTGGACACGGATTCTCCCACCGCCTTTAGCCCAGCGAAATGGATACAGGAATCGATCTTTTCCTTGTCGAAAATCGCCTGAAGCGCATCGCGGTCCAGAATATCCGCCCGGTAGAAGGGGACCGCCTTTCCTGTTATCGCTTCCACCCGTTTCAAAGACTTCTCGCTGGAATTAGATAGGTTATCCACCACTACCACATCATATCCTGCGTCCTGCAGTTCCACCACCGTATGGCTGCCGATATATCCGGCCCCGCCTGTCACCAAAATCGCCATAACTGCCTCCTAATCCTGCCGCTGCCAGCGGCATTTCACACCCCGATGCAACAACATAAGTTACCACAAAACATCCGGATAGACGCCCTCCGCCTTCAGACGGGCAATGGATTCCATCACAAAGGGCTTATCTTCTCTATAGGTTACTCCAAACCACTTATCCCGGGAAGAAAGTACTTCCACGGTGGCTTTTCCCTGTTCCAGCAGCCTTCCCACCTCGATGGGAAGGAAGCATTCCGCCTTCAGCGGATTCTTCTCCACTTCCTCTTCAAAGAAACATCTCACGGCCGTTTCCAGTTCGTCCAGGATACTAGCGGAAAACCCCCACATATTCATGGACACAGGCGTCTCCAAGGGCAGAGGAATCCAAGTTGCCCCATCGTCCTGCGTATAGGCCGCACCATCCTCGGTCTTTACGATCTTCGTACGTTCCGCAATGGACTGAAGGAAACCCTTTTCATCCGTCACACAGCATCCCCTGGCCACAGAACCGTTCTCCGTCAGCGTATTCTTCAGTTCATATCCAATCATCGCATAACGATACTTCTCATCGTCCTCATGGGTAGTTAAGAATTCATATAGAGTGGAAAAGGCGCTCTTCCCGTAATAATCGTCCGCGTTGATCACAGCAAAAGGCCCTTTCACTGCCTCCTTACAGCACAGGATAGCATGGGCAGTCCCCCAGGGTTTCACTCTGCCCTCTGGAATCTGAAATCCAGCCGGAACGTTTCCCAGCTCCTGAAATACATATTCCACCTCCATGTGTTTACTGACCTTGTCGCCCACACATTCCCGGAAGTCCTTCTCGTTCTCCTTCTTAATAATGAAAACCACTTTTTCAAAGCCCGCCCTATGTGCATCATACATAGAAAAATCAATGATTTTCTGTCCCTGATCGTCCACAGGGTCGATCTGCTTCAGGCCGCCATAGCGGCTTCCCATTCCTGCAGCCAGGATCACCAATACCGGTTTTTCCATTTTTCCTCTCATTCCGCCGCGTAAGCGGCTTTTTAATCTGTGGGAACCTTGGGACGCGCAGCATCATAAATTCCTAGACTGTAAATTTCACCTTTCCATATGAGCACGCCCACCCATTTTTCTAATGCTCATTATATCACAAGCCCTTTGGATAATCAAACCATGATCCCCAGATTTATCCTGTCACCAAATGTTTTATCATAGGGATCCGCTCCAGCAGAAGGGTGAGCGCTAAGGCCGGGATCAGCTGTGCAAAGGTTCTTAAGATATTAGTCCCCACATTATAACCGGAAAATACCAGGGCAAGGTGCGGAACAAAGAGCCAGCCGAAGATCCAGTGCAGATAATAGATTCCCAGCGTTCGTGAAGCGACCGCTTCCAATATCCTGGCCGCAATCGAATTGCGGATCGTCAGACTTCTGAAAAAAAGGAAAAAGCCCACGGCCATAAAAACGACGGGAATATGGCGGTAACCTTGATCCAGATAACTCCCGTCCCAAGCCGGGCTGCCGCTGGTGTACCATTTTACGGCCCACATCCCTGCAAGGCCCAAAAGGCCGGCTGCCAATCCGGGCAACCCCCATTTCTTCCGATTCTTTCCGTCATCCCAGGACAAATGGATCCAGGCCCCGAGCAGGAAAAAGCCCAACATATTGGCATACAATCCGAAGGGGTTGAGCACCTCCAGCCCCGTTATATCGCATCCGAGCGCTATTCCTGCTCTGGCCAAGGCGTCCAAGGCCATCTGCATCCCCGTCATTCCATTGGTCATAACCAGGCTATAGACGGCGAAGAAAAGGGTAATCCTGCCCCCGTATTTTAGGTCGAAAGCAATCCGAAAAAGCGGAAATACCACGTATACCGCCAGAAGCGCTTCCATGAACCACAGATGTCCGATCTGAAGCCCCTCCAGATTTCCGAAAGCGAACAAATAGGACAGAAGCCTTCCCTTTCCAAAGGATAATACATCCACCTGGCAGGCCGGACCGACAATGGGCAGATAAAGCAGACGCCAAATGACCAGAACCAGATAGACCATAATCGTCTTTCTGATATGTTTTCTCAAATCCAAAGGTCTCGAAAAAAGGAGCGCTCCGTTTACCATGAAAAACATAGGAACGCCGGCCAGGCAGGCCATCATGCAGAAATTAGCAGGAATTGTCTCTGAAAGCAGGACAAAATGGACGAATACGATGAGAAATATGGAAACCACCTTGATGATATCCAAGTATTGAACCCGTTTTTTTGCCATCACATGCTTCTCCTTTCCACATCGCAGAGGGGCGGCCAAGATACAAGAATCGCTTCCGCGCCGCTGTCCTGTTTCCATATCCGTACATCCCTACTGCCGCCGGAATCGGATATCGCAGGGGCCGAAAGGACTATCGGGACATTCCTGCGTTTGTCCAAACCTACCCCGGGCAAATGCCCTTCCCAATAAAAATGCGAAAACGGGCTATTAGAAATGCACCGGTTTTCCAGCCCTTGGCCGAACCACCCGGATCCCGGGATATTGCTCCTTCATCCGCGCCCGCAGTTGCTTTGTATCCATTTCTGCGGAAACCGGAGGGAACGCATCGTCAAAATGGCTCAAAAGAATGTTCTTCGGACGAAGCCGTCCGATGATATCACAGGCCCTTTCCACAGCGTCCCTCCCTCCCTGGAAAGGGAGGATCAGCAGATCCGCTTGATCCGGATATGCGGTTTTCCCATCTAGGGCCATGCTTCCCAAAAGCAGAATGCGTTTTCCTTCCGCATCTATCTCATAGGCCACCGTCTCTCCCTTTTCCGGAAACCCAGGATGCATCCAGGCTAAAAACAGAAGGTTTCTCAGGCAAATGAGTGGATGACGTCCCGGACGCTTCCACCTCAAAGCCCTCTCTCCTGCCAGACGCAGGGAAAACGGAAGATGTTTTCCCCGGTGCACGGTAATTTTCATCCGCCCCATCCGCCAGCTGTCGCCGGGCGCAACGAGCACGAGGTTCCCGCCGTCTTGCAGATATTTTTCCAACGTACCGGCAGCAGAACGGGTACAATGCACGGTAGCGTCTGCCTGTTCTACCAATTCCGGAACAAAAAACAGATGATCCACATGCCCGTGGGTAATGCATACATCCGAATCTGAAAAGAAATCCTCCACTCTATTGGGATTGCTCCCTCCCGCCAATTCCACAAACGGATCGAACAAAAGACGCTCCCCATCGGCCTCAATCCGGATTGAAGCCGTTCCCATCCAGGTTATTTTCATAGTTTATACCCATCTGCGTGCTTTAGCACGCGCTCCAATCAGGTGGATTGAAAATGCTAATTTTCAATCTTTTACCCTTACATATCACAAGCTAATGCGCAGTGTGTCCGTAAATTCATGCAGCCAAACTAGGGCATGATCCTGTGGATATCCCTGGGAAAGAGACATGCGCGGCGCACGTTATCCAATTCCAACAGCCTAGCCGTAAACCGCTCCAGCCCCAGGCCCAGACCGCCATGGGGCGGCATTCCCGCCCGGTGGATTTCCAGGTAACCAGCAAACAGGCCAGGATCCATTCCCCTTCGTTCCATCTTCGCAAGCTGCATGTCATAATCATGGATCCGCTGCCCTCCGGTGGTTACCTCCAGCCCCCGGAACAACAAATCAAAGCTCAAAGTTACCTCCGCCTGATTCGGATCCTCCATGGCATAAAAAGGCCTTTTAGAAGAAGGATAATGGGTGACAAAGACAAAATCGCTGTCTGTTTTCTCTTTCACCAGCTCGGACAGAAGCTTTTCCTCCTCGGGCTCCAGATCTTCCTTTTCACAGACCGGCCTGCCGAAACGCGCTGCCACCAGTTCTTTTGCCGCATGGAAACGGATGGACGGGATCTCCTCCACCTTGGGCAGTTTTACGCAAAGCAATGCCAGCTCCTTTGCATATTCCGCTTCCAGCTCATCCAGAGCGTACCGAATCATGGCCGTCTCCATCCGGCAGATCTCTTCAAAACTGCTGATGTATCCCATTTCAAAGTCCACGCTGGTATACTCGTTCAAGTGCCTCGCCGTATCGTGTTTTTCCGCACGGAAGACCGGCCCTATTTCAAATACCCGCTCATAAACGCCCGTCATCATCTGTTTATAGAACTGTGGGCTCTGCGCCAAATATGCTTCCTTTCCAAAATAATCCAAGCGGAAAATATTGGCCCCGCCCTCTGCTCCCTGGCTCACCAGCTTGGGCGTATGGATTTCCGTAAACCCCTGTCCCTCCAGAAAGGCGCGAAAGGCGCGGCAGATCCCATGCTGCAGGCGGAAAATGGCACGCTCCTTTTCATTTCTCAAAGCCAGCGGACGATGATCCAGCATGGTTTCCAAAGACGCAGTCATCTTCTTTTGATTTATTACCACAGGCATCTTTGCAGCCGGCCGGGACAGAACCTCCACGTCGGTCAGCCGCAGCTCCCATCCGGTTCGGGCACATGCCTCTTCAACCACCAGGGCACGGATGCGCACGCACATCTCTTCCTTTAGCCCGTCCACTGAAAAACTGCTAAATTCCGGAGACAGGATACACTGGAACAATTCGTGGGAAGTACGCAGGATCACGAAGGCAAAGTCGCTCATCTTTCTGATCTTATGAATACTGCCATGCAAAGTGATCTCTTCACCGATATGTGCGCCCGGTTCCTCTCTTCCCGGGATCGTCGGAAATTCAGATACTGGGATGGAACCAAAAGAGGATGTTGCGGAACAGTTTTCTTTCATCATATATAATTACTCCGTTTTTTTCAAGGCTGCCGGACGAAAAAGCAAGACAAACTATAGAAAGGGTTGTTAGCGTTCACGATCCGCCGTTTTTTTTGGCCGGAAAGGGATCAGACTGCCTATGTGCCCTTCTGGCGATGCAAAGCATTTTGCCTCTGCACAGCTCTTTTTCGCTTTTGGCGGCAAATTTTCAGGTTCTATGAAAAAAATGGAAAATCCATATGGACATCGTCTGTATGTCGCATGCTATCACATCCTTTCCCGGACGCCGCGGCCCATGAGGCCTGCAGCAGGTTTTCTGCAACAAAAAAGACCTCCTCCACTCTTCTGTGTGGATTCGGCCACTGAAACTCTCCTCTCACACAGGTACGACACGAAAAGCGCCTGTACCTGTTGTGTTTACGCGCACTCGCCAAAATAGGCTGCTGAACACGTTCTAACACTGCAGGCACAAACGCTGAGGATCATCGTCCCTGTGCGCTTGTACAGCAATTATGGATTTCATTCGTTTTACTCCTATCTGTCCGCTTTAACGGGCGCTCGAATCAGGGAGGTTGAAAAAACCAAACTTCCGCCCCTATCCGCGACGTCTCTCCGCAGGCATGAGATACGATTCCCTACTTTATTTTGATTTATACTAACACCGCAGGCGTAAACAGTCAATCCCTTTTCTTTTTCATCCTCCTTTCCGCTTTTCTTCCGTTTCTTTCCTCTGATGGGTACGTCTGGCTCCTCCCCTTTACTTTTCAACCGCGTATGGAATGTTAAATATAATAAATCATACCTTTCCGACAGAAAGCCAGCAGCGGCCAAGCCTGTGCATTTCTTGAAAAAAGATGGAACGCCATGCATGATTTTCCCTTTTTCGGACATACTGATCCTCACAGAATCTGTATATGCGCCAAAACGCACAGACACAATCCGGCATATTCTGCCGCTGAAAATGGAGGATTACTATGAACGAACCGATTTACTTGACAGACCAAAACCATACCGTCATTCTGGAAGCCCTGGGCGGCGTTCCGAACGGCGCGCTTCCTGATACCTGCAAACCCTTTGAGATCCTATCCCCCAACACCACGGACGGGGCTGCGGAAAAGCATGTGCCCGTGGTTGAGATAAACGGCAGGCAGATCACCGTAAAGGTGGGCAGTGCCTTTCACCCCATGGGAGAAGAACATTATATCGCCTGGGTGAGCCTGCGTACCCAAAAAGGCTATACCCTGCGCGCCGACCTTTCCCCGAAGGGAGAACCTGTGGCCCGTTTCACCCTGGAAGAGGGCGATTCTCCCAAGGCCGCCTATGCCTATTGCAACCTCCACGGATTTTGGAAAACCCAGATCTGAATCATATCATTCGGATTCACGGTTCCTACTCCCATCGCTTGAAGGCCTTTCATACCGTCTCATATGCCGTATAAGTATGGCTGTAATGATATCCTAGCTTTTCCGCCAGAGCGACCGACCATAGATTCTGGGCATCCCAGCTGGGATAGAGTCCTCTATCCAGACATTCCTGGATCAGCCTGGCACCGCAGGCTAAGGCCAGGCCTTTCCTGCGGTGCTGTACATGCGTATCGATTTCAATTTCAATCCCTCCCCGATAGCTGGTATAGGATGAGGCTCCGGAAATTGGTTCGCCATCCTTTATCGCCACGACACCCAGACCATATTTCTGATAGGTTTCATAATCCGGATACTGGGAAACCAAATCCCTGCACCAATCCCGCTTCCCGCAGAAGTCATAGATCCTTTCATCTATCCGCTGCAGGGTGTATCCTTCCGGAAGCCTCTCCGCCATTTCCCTCAACTTCTCCCTGTCAAAGCAGTCAGGCTCCTTTTGGATGGCATATCGGTTTACTTTCCGCACCTTTTCTCCATAGCACTGTTCTATCCTTTCTGCCCATCTTTCATTCCGCGGGGTCATAATCAGAAAATCCTGTCCCTCTCGGTTTTTCGGCCTGAAGCGGATCAATTCATCCTCCACTTCTCCCGCATAGAAACTAAAATCCCCCAGGATTGCCATGGCGCATGGCGGCTTTTCTCCCTCCGGCGCATAGATTTCGCCCATCACTCCCTGGAGGCAAGACCAAATCATGGTCTCTTCCCATCCCGCAAACAGACTCTCCACCTGTTCGGCATTTTTCACTTTGACTATCATCATCCTTTCTCCTTCCATCGGTTATCGGTCGGTCTGCCATGTCCGAAATAAATTTTCCGATCTCCCAATTTACCAATCCGCGCCACGCTCTTCCTCATGGCCTCTTCGTCCGTATAAAGCATGGATACCGTCGGATAAAACAGGTTCATCAAAGCGTCTCCCACCAGCAGGCCCGTTTCCGTCTCCAGGCCGATGGAACCATCCGTATGGCCGGGCAGTTCTATCACCTTGGCATCCACGCCGTAACTGGCCAGACTTTCCCCCTCCCTGAGGGCTATGGTGGGCACGAACGCGTCCAGCCTGTCCTTTTCAAAGCTGGCCAGAGAAGCAGCCAAAACGAGCTTTCCCGGCAGAGTCTTAGCCGACAAAGGCTGATTCCGGTTATCCGGGATTAGATTTTCATCTCTTTCACTCATAGCGATCGGAATACGCAGTCGTCCGGCTAGGTATGCCGCGTTCTGGCAATGATCCAAATGTCCATGGGTTAGGACGATCAGCCCTACGCCAAATTTCCGGCACTTCTCCAAAACCATGTCTCTATGCCTTACCCTTCCCGTATCCACCAGTATGGCATTACCATGGTCGGTTACAATATAACAATTCACGTTTCCGCAGATCAGTCTATGTATTTCTGTCATATGCTTGCTCCCATCTGCGCGCTTTAGCGCGCGTACAGATCAGGGTGATCCCATCCGCGTGCAAAGCATGCACTCAAATCAGGAAATTGAAACGAAGATTCAATCTTCCTCTCCAGTTTTGATCAATTTCTGCCATCGCCGATCCTCTCTTAAGAATTCCAAGCAGGCGTCCTCTTGAAAACCCTTCAAGAGCTCGGCTCTAAAACCCTCTAAAAACTGATCCCTTGGCTCTCTGAATTTCATATGCGCATAGAGCGGAGAATTGCGGAAGCTTCCCATCTGCCCTATGCAGGAAAGCATTTCTTGCGCCGTCTCTATCACGGAATCCGCATCCTTCTCCATGGCCGCAATTTCAAGACCATAAGAAATCTCGTAATACCTTCCCATTTCAAAACATCTGGCCAATTCCTCCTGCTTGCCCGCAAGATAACGCGCCTTTTCCCGGTCTTCCTCAAAGAGCGCCAGCCTATACATCCCGGCGAGAGCCAGATTTGCCATCTGATAATCCGCGAAAAAAAGCTCCTCGTATATGCAATAGGCCTCCTTCGTCCGCCCCATTTCGCCATAAAGCTGGGCCTGCTTGCGTTTTCGTTCCGGATCCCGCTGTGAGAAATAGGACAGATATTCTTCTGCCTTCCCATACTCGCCCTTCCTCAGATGAAATCCAAACAGGGAGTCCGCCGCAGCGTTTCGCATGCCCTCCTCACCGCCCTCCAGCGCCCGGGTATATAGGGAACAGATATAATCATCGTAAACCTCCGCGTCCGGGATCCCATGCATCATGCGCTGTGCATCCAGCATTACCCCCAACTGCCAGCATAGCTGCACACATTCGGGATTCTGCTCCAGCTTTCCTTTCGCCCATGCAAATGCTTCCCCGAAGGGCTTTTCCTTCAGCATGGCATCCAGTTCATATACGATTTCTTCAATCTCCTTTTCCGTCAATTCCTCTTGAAAGGACAACAGCGTATCCAGCGTGATGCCCAGCAGCCTGGCGATGGGGGCTAACAATGCGATGTCCGGGCAGGTATTTCCATGCTCCCATTTGTTGACCGCCGGGGCCGTCACGCCCAACCGGACTGCCATCTCCTCCTGGGTCATATTTTTTTGCTTACGATATTTTCGGATCACTTTTCCTAACTGCATCTGAAATCTCTCCCTTTTACGGCATCCCGCCCTCCTGCCCATCTTTTGATTCCATCATAACAGAAGAAACTTCTCTTTCCAATTGAATTGTCGTTAAATTCCGGAACAAATAAATTAACCGCTGTTTTTGATTGCTTCCCTACGTTGTGCATGGCCTTATATCCCTTCAGTGGGCAGGCAGTACACGCCGCCCAGCAAAATATGGCACTTGGCCGCATATCTCCTCGTCCACTGAGCGTATCGTAAATGGATAAATCTTCCTGCGTCCCTCAGTTCCCCTGAGGCGCCTCTTCCCGGATCCATACAAAGGGACGCAGGACCATCCTTTCGTTTATCCTGATAGGGGGAGGGCTCCAGGCTTGAAAGGCCTGCGTTCAGATGCTATACTTGTCCCCAGCATCGTGTACGCTAGAAATTCGCAGGATTCAGAAAGGCGCGGTTATTCACATGTGGGCAGAGGATAAAGTGAGGATTATTGATATTGCCAACGAGCTGGGCGTGAGCACGGCTACCGTATCCAACGTGATTCATGGAAAGACGAAGAAGATCTCCGATCATACCGTGGCAAGGGTATTGGAAAAGCTGGAAGAGACGGGCTATATCCCCAATATGGCGGCAACGCTTCTGGCCCAGAACGATTCACGCATTATCGGCGTGGTCATCAAAGAACACGAAAAGTATGAAGGGCGACTGCTGACGGATCCTTTTATCTGCTCTTCTTTAAACGATCTTTCAAGGGAGATCGAGAAAAATAACTATTTTTTGATGGTCAAGAGAGCGCATAACATCATGGAAGCAGTGAAATTCGCCTCTATGTGGAACATGGACGGCATGATCGTCCTGTCCTTTTGTGCGGATGAATATCAGAAGCTTCGCGATAAAATCCGTATCCCCCTCGTGGTCTACGACGGATATTTTGAAAATAGAGGCCGGATATGCAATATCCAAATTGATGACCGCGACGGAGGGCGGCAGGTCGGATGGCACTTCCGGGAACTGGGACACCGAAAAGTTCTTTGTGTGGCGGACAATCGCATCTGTATGGATCTGGAACGCTATGAGGGACTGTGCGAGGGCTTGGGATTCCGGGCGGATTTCCTACAAATCCCCATGCAAAAGGAAGAGCGGGAACGGTTTTATCAAAGCCATTTCCCACAGCTTCGCCAATACAGCGCCATTTTTGCCGTGTCTGACCACTATGCAGTGGATCTGATGCGGTTTCTGCAAAAATCCGGCATCAGGCTGCCGGAGGATATTTCCGTTGCTGGATTTGATGACAGCGCAGTCTGCGGACAGGTTACGCCGACCCTCACATCCGTGAGGCAGGACTGGGCATACCGCGCCCGGATGGCGGTAGCGCTGCTCAAGCGTATGAAACAAGAACCCGGATTTTCCCAAAACATCTTAACATCGGTTCAGCTCATTCCCCGGGACAGTACCGGAAGGTTATGCCATTAACCCTTGAGGTTACGCCATTAACCCTTGAAGCCTCCTGTTTCTGTGCTTATGATTGATTGGAAAGCAGATTAACAAATTTTCATCGAGGCAGTATCGCAGACATAGCCTGCGATATGCGGAGGGTTTCTATGAAAAGAAAGCGTTTTTTACACGCAGTAATCGCCATCGCTGTTCCGGTCGGTCTCCAGTCCATGCTGCAGTCCTCCTTTGCCATGATCGATCAGTTGATGGTGGGACAACTGGGAAGCGTCGCAGTGGCCGCTGTGGAAGTGGCGGGACGGCCGGCATTCATCTATTCCGTGCTGGTTGGCGCCGTATCTTCCATTGCCGGCATCATGATCTCCCAGTATCTCGGCATGAAGGAGCAAGATATGGCGGATCGGAGCCTGTCCGTCAATCTAGCTGTGGCAGCCCTGCTCGCCGCCCTGTTCACGATTCTCTGTCTCGTTTTCCCGGAGCGGATCGTTGGCGCCTATATAGGGGACGATCCCGAAGTGCTGAAAGCCGGTACGGACTATCTGGTGCACATCGTCTGGACCTATCTTCCCATGGGGATATCCTCGGTACTTTCCGTTATGATCCGCTGCATGGATCGGGCCGTTTGCCCTCTCTATGCAGGAATCTCGGCAGCGGTGGTGAATACGGCGCTGAACTACGTGTTTATTTTTGGACACTTCAGTTTTCCGGCCCTGGGCGTAACCGGCGCGGCCATAGCCAGCATCATTTCCCAGCTGGTTCACTTACTGTTGATCCTGGCTATGTTTTACCGAATCCGGGTGCGCAGCCGGGGAAAGCTGTATTTCTCTCTCTCCCTAGGCGCAGACGGCTTCCGCAACTTCCTCGCAATGCTTCTTCCGGTTCTGATTAACGAATTCCTCTGGAGTTTGGGACAAAACGTGAATACTTTCATTTACGGCCACCTGGAAAAGGGAGATCTGGCTTCCATGTCCATGACCGGCCCCATCCAGGGACTTTTCATGGGCGCACTCAGCGGGGTTTCTCAAGCGGCTGGCATCCTGATCGGCAAGCGCCTCGGGGCTAAAGAATACGAAGAGGCCTATCAAGATTCAAAAAAACTGATCGGGTATGGATTTGCGCTCTCCCTGGTGCTCTCCGCTCTCCTGCTGTGGATGAGGGAACCCTATACGGCGCTCTATCGGGTGGAGCCTTCCGTACGAAACACGGCCGCCGGCCTGTTGTCCGTATTCGCAATCCTGGCTCCGGTCAAAGTCGCCAACATGATTCTAGGCGGCGGAATTGTTCGAACCGGAGGCAAGACTACTTACATCATGATCATCGATATCATCGGCACCTGGCTGGTGGGCGCGCCTCTGGGACTGATCACCGCGTTCGTATTTCGTCTGCCCATCGGATGGGTGTATTTCATCCTCTCCCAGGAGGAACTGGTTCGTTTTCTATTGACTCTCCTTGTCTTCCGCAGCAGGAAATGGATCAGGAGCCTTCCCCAAGGAAGCGGAATTTAAACCGCTGCGGCCCATATACCCGATGGGGGCTTGACCGAGGAGGAGCGTCCCGGGGCAGGGCGTGGCAGCCGTCCCATGTTTCCACCCGCCATCGCGCCAAACATTCCGATGAGCCCTGGACGCTTCCCAGTCGAGCAGAGGCTCTCCAGGGAAGCAGGTCTCATCTACATGGCGC
>CANSTU010000092.1 GCA_947650005.1 uncultured Lachnospiraceae bacterium | reverse complement strand
CCATTGCCCGACTGGGAAGCGTCCAGGGCTCATCGGAATGTCCGGCGCGACGGCGTGTGGAAACATGGACGGATTGCGCGGCTCCTGTCTGGGCGCTCCTCTCCTGGACGTTCATGCGTTTGTCTTGAAAAAATAACGAGAGAGCTTGACGCAGCACATAACCTATGGTATAGTAATTAAGTACGTGAGTACAGGAAAACAAAGCAGAGGATCCGCTCTCACCCTATGGCAATCGGGCTGATAGGTGTCAATAATTCCTGGAACAGTCCGTTAGTTGTGGGAGAGGCAGAGTGGATAGATATGCTATCCGCTTTTTTTGTGCGTCGTACAGGGTATGAGCAGGGAGCTGAAGTTTGACATGCACGAAGGTGCGGGAAGCTGCTGCGGAAGCGGAGCGTCTGATTTTGCCGCAGCGGACAGGTGATTCATTTATTTCTCAGGAGGGCAAGACAATTAGCGACTTATTTATTAATGAACAGATCAGAGACAGAGAGATACGTTTGATTGGGGAGGATGGTTCCCAGATGGGCGTAATGCCGACGAGGGAAGCCCTGCGGCTTGCGGAAGAGGCCGGACTGGATCTGGTGAAAATCGCACCTGGTGCGAAGCCTCCGGTCTGTAAGATCGTGGATTACGGCAAGTACCGGTATGAGCTTGCGCGTAAGGAGAAAGAAGCGAAGAAGAAGCAGAGGATCATTGAGATCAAGGAAATCCGCATGTCTCCCAATATTGATACCAACGATCTGAACACGAAGGTGGGCGCCGCGAAGAAATTTATCACCAAGGGGAACAAGGTGAAGGTTACCCTCCGTTTCCGTGGGCGCGAGATGGCCCATATGCAGACCAGCAGGCACATTTTGGATGATTTTGCCCAGATGCTTTCCGATATTGCGGTGGTGGAGAAGGCTCCTAAGGTGGAAGGACGTACAATGACAATGTTTTTAACTGAAAAACGTTAAAACGTACAGTTAAAATAGATTTTGAAGAAATTGGAGAAAGAGGAGGAAACAGTCATGCCGAAAATGAAGACAAGCAAATCTGCTGCAAAACGTTTTAAGGTTACAGGAACAGGAAAATTGATGAGGTCAAAGGCCTATAAGAGCCATATCTTAACTAAGAAATCCACCAAGAGGAAGAGGAATCTCAGGCAGCCGGCAGTTACGGATGCGACAAACGTTAAGAACATGAAGAAGATTTTACCCTATTTATAATTTGGTAAGGAGGAATTAAGAGATGGCAAGAATTAAAGGCGGCATGAATGCCAGAAGAAAGCATAATAAAGTTTTGAAGCTTGCAAAGGGCTACAGAGGAGCGAGATCCAAACAGTACAGGGTTGCGAAACAGTCCGTTATGAGAGCTCTCACCTCTTCCTATGCTGGACGTAAGGAAAGAAAGCGTCAGTTCCGCAAACTGTGGATCGCCCGTATCAATGCGGCATCCAGAATGAACGGCCTTTCCTACAGCAAGTTTATGTACGGCTTAAAGCAGGCAGATGTGGATATCAACAGGAAGATGTTGGCTGAGATGGCTGTAAACGATGCAGAAGGTTTCGCCACATTGGCGAATCTGGCTAAGAGCAAACTGGCTTAATGGATTGAGAATAAAGTGGGACCCCATTTCTGTGGTGAAGTGGGGTCTCTTTTTGTGTTCATGAGCCTGTTAGGAGCCCATCCGGCTTAGGGCCTTCCTTCTTGGGCTGGGTCATGACGGGCATGGAATCGCCCCTTTTTTATGGTATCGTTTGATATCCAGACTATATATTTTTGGAGGGAAAGGGTATATAATGAAGGGGAAACAGGACGTCAACTTATGGAAAGGGTGGGCAGCCTGGGACAAGACAGGAAGAGGGGGAGGTTTTCTCCCGGCAGAAAAGCCGCTTACGGCGGCGGAATGAGAGGCAGAATGGGCAAGGAATTGAGGTACAATGAACCCTGGATTTTGCAGCGGGCAGATCCCTATGTGTATCGGCATACGGATGGGATGTATTATTTTACCGCGTCGGTTCCGGCGTACGACCGGATCGTCCTGCGGCGGGCAGACAGTCTGGCCGGGTTGGCGGACGCGGATGAGGTTACGGTGTGGAAGAAACACGCTTCCGGAATCATGAGTAAACATATCTGGGCGCCTGAGCTTCACTGGTTGGATGGGAAATGGTACATCTATTTTGCTGGCGGCGAGGAAGAGGATATCTGGGCGATTCGTCCTTACGTACTGGAATGTGCGGAAGAGGATCCCCTGTCGGGAAGCTGGGTGGAGAAGGGAAAGATGCGCTGTGCCGAAGAGGATGAATTTTCCTTCCGCGCCTTTTCCCTGGACGCCACCGTATTTGAAAACAGGGGGAAGTATTATTACGTTTGGGCGGAAAAGGTGGGGGTGGGTAAGCAGATTTCCAATCTCTATATCGCCAGGATGCGCTCTCCTTACCAGCTTGATACGATACAGGTGCTTCTGACCACGCCGGATTATGACTGGGAGCGGGTGGACTTCTGGGTAAACGAGGGACCAGCGGTAATTCGAAGGAACGGAAAAATTTTCCTAACCTTTTCTGCCAGCGCCACAGGAGCCTGTTACTGCATGGGGATGCTGACGGCGGATGAGGATGCGGACCTTTTGGATCCCCGTTCCTGGGAAAAAGAGCGATGGCCGGTTCTTGCGACGGATGAAGAACTGGAAATCTACGGGCCAGGGCACAATTCCTTTACGGTGGATGAGGAAGGGAATGATATCTGTGTTTACCATGCGAGGAAAGAGGCGGTAATCGAGGGGGATCCGCTGTACAATCCGAACCGCCATGCGATGCTGATGAAGGTACGCTGGGATGAGCAGGGACGGCCGGTTTTCTCCTATAAGGATTGACAGCAATGGGCTCTTTGGACAGGAAAGGCGACAAAGCTGCGTCAGCGCCGCAGCGACCGGTCGGCGAAAAAGAGCGGTAAGGAAATAGGGAACAGGATCTAAGTTTTCAATCTTTCTGGCTTGAGCGCGTGCCTTGCGCGCAAATGGAAGCAGGGGTGAAGGAAAGCGCTTACAGGAAACGATAGTTTCCTTGACACGATTTGAGCGCCCGCTAAAGCGGGCAGAGGGGAGCAAAAATGGCTAAAATCTACATTAACGAAAAGAACAAAAAGGGGCAGATTAATCCCGAGATTTACGGACATTTCAGCGAACATCTGGGCAGATGCATCTATGAAGGGCTGTACGTGGGAGAGAATTCAGACATTCCCAACGAGAACGGCATGAGGACGGATGTGGTGGAGGCGCTGCGGGAGATGAAGATTCCGGTATTGCGCTGGCCGGGCGGCTGCTTTGCGGATGAATACCACTGGAAGGACGGAATCGGGCCGAAAGAGGGCCGGAAAAAAATGATCAACACCCATTGGGGCGGAGTAGTGGAGGACAATAGTTTCGGAACCCACGAGTTCTTCGAGCTGTGCAGGCAGTTGGGATGTAAGACCTACGTGAACGGTAATGTGGGCAGCGGCACGGTGCAGGAGATGTCGGAATGGGTGGAATATATCACCTTTGATGGGGTGTCCCCCATGGCGGATTTACGAAAGAAAAACGGCCATGAAGATTCCTGGAAACTCGATTATTTTGGAGTGGGAAATGAAAACTGGGGCTGCGGCGGAAATATGCGGCCGGAGTACTATGCGGATGAATACCGCAGATATCAAACCTACGTGAGGCAGTACCATCGGGACGCTCCGGTTTATAAAATCTGCGGCGGAGCCAATGTGGCGGACTATGACTGGACCGAAAAGGTATTGGCGGGATGTTCGCCTGACGCGTACCGTTTCATGGACGGGCTGTCCCTGCATTATTATGTTCATCCAGAGGGATGGGAGGTAAAGGGCAGCGCCACGGATTTTGACGCTAAAACCTGGTACAAGACCCTTTCCAAGGCAATGTACATGGAAGAACTGGTAACGCGCCATGGCGCGATCATGGACAAGTATGATCCGGAGAAAAAGATCGGCATGATCGTGGATGAATGGGGCGATTGGTTTACGGTGGAGCCGGGCACCAACCCGGGTTTTCTCTACCAGCAGAATACCATGCGGGACGCCCTGGTGGCAGGTATCACATTGAATATTTTCAACCGGCACTGCGACAGGGTGAAGATGGCATGCATTGCCCAGATGGTGAACGTGCTCCAGTCGGTGATCCTCACAGAAGGGCCCAGGATGGTGAAAACCCCCACATATCATGTGTTCCACATGTATCGATATCATCAGGGCGCGCAGCTGCTGGACAGCTATATCGAAGGCGTGGAGATGATCGGAGAGGAGGAAGAGTATCGAGTTCCTACCCTTCAGGAATCCGTTTCTAGCTCCGAGGACGGAGTGATCAACCTGACGTTGAACAATCTGTCCGTTACAGGCGTACAGGAGATGGAGGTGGTTTTCGCTGAGCTAAAGCCTGGCCAGGTGAGCGCATCCATCCTTACCCAACAGATGGATGCCTACAATACTTTTGATGAGCCGAACCGGGTGCAGGAAGAAGAATTTACCGACTTTGAAATCACGGAAAAAGGGCTGAAATTCACTGTTCCGGCTTGTAGTGTGGTGTTGCTGCGGATTACGGGAAGGTAATTTGTGTGAATGGATAGAAAGGAAGAGAAAAGGGCACAGGATGCGTTTCTCCGAACGAACGGGGAAACGCATTCCCCTGTACACGACGCCGTGTCCGATCCAGACGGATCCGGGCAGAGGCGTTGCCGCAGATGCTTGTTGCGGGAGATGGACCAGGGAGAATATTTTAAAAACCTCTATGCCTATATCGACGGGCTGGAGGAGGATGTTCGGGCAGCGGAGACCATCTATCAGGACAGGCTTGCTTGCTGCCGGCAATGCGACCTTCTTGTGGACGGGATGTGCAGGGCCTGCGGCTGCTTTGTGGAGCTGCGGGCTGCCATCGATGTGAACCGTTGTCCCTATGGAAAGTGGTGAAGAGCGATGGGCCAGGGGCCGATGCGGCCAACTTGGGGCTAGGGCCGCGTCCCTCACCAGGGCTGTAAGCGAAAACGTCATCCCATGGCCTTTAAAGGAAGGACACGGGATGACGTTTTCGCCCACGGCCTTGAAAGAAGGACACGGGATACTTTTCTGGCGCACGCATGCTGAACATAGGCGTTTCTGGAGCGGCGTCGACGTTTTATTCCATTGCGGCGTCATGGAAAGAACCGGATTTTATTGGGCGTTTCCTTTTTCAAAATCAGAAGCGGGATGCTTGCAGATGGGGCAGATGAAATCCGCGGGCAGTTCTTCGCCTTCGTAGACGTATCCGCAGATCCTGCAGCGCCATATTGTCTTTCCGGTATTTTGGGTTTTCTCCGGTTTGGGTTTGATGTTGGACTGATAGTAGGCATAGCTGACGGACGGAGCTTGGGAGAGAACCTCCATATCGTCCACGGAAGCGATGAACAGAGTATGGCTTCCCAGGTCGAGGGACTGCTCCACCGTGGCGCTGATATAGCCGTTGGTGCCGGCGGTCACATAGAAGAGGCCGTTGGCGCTGCGGACGCAGGCGTCATAGCCGGCAAACTTATCCACTGTGCGTCCGGACTGGAAGCCGAAATGACGGAAGGTGTCAAAGGAGGCTTCTTCGCTCAGGATGGAGAGGTTGAATTTGCCGCTGCTTTTGACCAGATCGTGGGTGAAATTAGATTTGTTCACCGAAATACTGATCCGGTTGGGCTCGGAGGCCACCTGCCCTGCCGTGTTGATAATGCATCCGCTGTCTTTTCCGTCCATACCGGAGGTGAGGACAAAAAGGCCGTAGGTTAACTTGTACATTGTTTTCGTATCCATTTGGATCCCCCTTTGTTTTTAGCGAATCAGTTTCTTTTTCCGTTTAAAATCCCCAAAGCAGTACCCGTTTTTCCGCCGTCAAGAAGGTACTGCTTGACGCTGCGCTGTAGGGCAGTGCGTTCGGGCAGCTGTTCTATTGGCGTATTTTTTGGCGCCCGGAACAGCCATTCCAGCCAGTCTCCTTCCTGTTCCTCTTGGAGAATGGAGAAGCGCTTTTGGAACGACAGGATATTAGAATTTTCAGACAGGAACGGCCGCAGTGAGGAAGACAGCAGCCAGGAATCGCAGATCCAGGTATCCTGCGGATAATCGGGATAATGCTCCTGAAAAAATGTCTCTGCAAGCGCCAGGGAATGACTCACGCTTCCTTCGGAGAAATCCGCGTCCGAAGGGATATGTATGCTGATGGTCCGCTTTCCTTCGTGCTTCGTGAATTCGTATTCCAATGCTCCGAGACGGAACTCGCTCATGCTGATCTGTCTATAGGTCCACCATCCCCGGTCGAAGAAGAGCCTTCCATTTCTTTGGCCGCATTCGTCTATGAAACGGGTAAAACATTTCATGGTGTCCGTAAAGACCCACTTCCCGATCTTCATTTCTTCATAGCGGGAGAAAGCGCGCCGGGCGCATTCCAGTTGGCAATAAAGCATCTTCAGATGATCCGGGTCGTCAGACAGATCGGCATCCAGAGAACGATAAGCCTGCGCGGTCGTATCCGGGCATGTGAGCTGCTCCAGATATTGACTGACGGGATCCAGGCGAAAGCTGCCCTGGATTTCCTCCAGCTTCCGGACGATTTCCGGCTGCAGATCTATGGAGGAGTATAATTCCTGTAAAACCATATTTCGTTTGTCCCTTCCTTATCCTGTTTTGGCGCCGGCCTGCGGGAGGCGGCGTGGGTCTTTGGCAAGTTGCGTATATAGAAATTATATAGGAAAGAGATGGAAGTATCAATACAGAAGTTGCATTTGTCGTAAATGGAAACAGGGATGTGAAAAGTAATCAGGAAGCTCTTGACGGGAAATAGCCGAAGGAATATGATGCAAGTATCAAACATAACCGGACGGCGCGTCTCGGGAAAGGAGAAAATCATGGGGATCATTGAGAAAATGAGGCTTGACGGCAAGAAAGGGTTCGTGACAGGAGGCGCAAGAGGGATCGGAAAGAGTACGGCCACAGCATTTGCAGAAGCGGGAGCGGACGTGGCGATTGTGGATCTGGACTATGAGGAGGCGAAAAAAACAGCTGAAGAACTTGCCAGGGAAACAGGTCGTAAGGTGATTGCGATCCGTACCGACTGCACGCAGGAAGAGCAGGTGGACGCAATGGTGGAGCAGGTGGTGCGTGAATTGGGCGGGCTGGATTTCTGCCATAATAACGCAGGTATCTGCATGAATGTACCAGCGGAGGAAATGACCTATGAGCAATGGTACAAGGTGATCAACATCAACCTGAACGGAATTTTCCTCACGGATATTGCGGCAGGAAGATATATGCTGAAAAACAAAGGAGGCTCTATCATCAATACTGCTTCCATGTCCGCCCACATTGTGAACGTGCCGCAGCCGCAGTGCGCGTACAATGCTTCCAAGGCGGGCGTAATTCAGCTGACCAAGTCCCTGGCCATAGAGTGGGCAAAACGGGGTGTGCGCGTCAACAGCATCAGCCCTGGATATATCGGGACGGAATTGACGTTGAATTCCCCCACCCTGGTTCCGCTGATCGAAAAATGGAATGAAATGGCGCCGATGGGAAGGATGGGAAAGCCGGAGGAACTGCAGGCGATCTGTGTCTATCTGGCAGGGGATGCCAGTTCCTTTACCACAGGGTCTGACTTCATTATTGACGGAGCGTTTACTTGTTTCTAAATCTAGCCTAATCAAGACCGGGGCGTATAGCCAAATCAGGGCATTGAGAAATTTCCCGGGAGAAGCGGTCCGGCGCGTTTTGGTCTGCCAGAAATGCGCTGGGCCGTTTCTTTTGGTTGAAGGAACGTTGGATAGGGATATCAAATGGGCATTGTATGGGCCCCCTGGGGAAGGAATAGAATGGTGAAGTTGGAAGAAAATGAAGGAAATTATGCAAAATTTGGGATTGTATGAAAAAAATACAAAAAAATGCAGGAAATATGTCAAAATATTCTATTCAAGAAGATTAGCAAAAAAACGATCATTGATTTAGGAAAGAATCGGGTTGAAAAAAGGAATATAATGAAAAAGGGCTGGCAAGAGGAAGAATCGGGAAGGAGGATATCTAATGAAGTTTACGGAAGGATATTGGCTGCGCAGTGAGAGGGCCAATCTGTTGTATGCGTCACAGGCCTATGATGTGCGTCCCATTGACGGAGGGATGCGGGTTTTGGCGCCGGTAATGCCGGTTACATCCAGGGGAGCAACGTTGAATATGCCCACCATTACGGTGGAATTCACTTCGCCCATGGAGAATGTGATCGCGGTGCGCGCATGGCATCATGAAGGATATGAGAAAAAGGAACCCACGTGCAGAAAGGCGTCATCTCCCCAGCCAGTGAGCGTGGAAATCACAGAGAAAGAAGCGGTGATGAGTGCCGGACGGATGCGGGTACGGGTTGACCGGGAAGACTGGAGCTATCAATTCGAAGCGGACGGACGGGTGCTGACCAGATGCGGTTTCCATAACCTGGGTTATGCTAGATGGGGAAGGACGCCCTCCACCATGTTTCCAGAGGAACATTATTTGTCGGAGGACGGAAAGCCCTACATGGTGAATGAGCTTTCTTTGCAGGTGGGAGAAAACGTATACGGTTTTGGGGAGCGTTTCACCGCCTTTGTGAAAAACGGCCAGGTGGTGGAAACGTGGAATGAAGACGGAGGGACCGCATCCCAGGTGGCTTATAAGAGCGTGCCTTTCTATATGACCAATAAGGGTTACGGCGTATATGTGGATCATACGGACAATGTTTCGTTTGAAGTGGCGAGCGAGAAAGTGGAGTATGTGGGCTTTTCCGTTCCCGGAGAGGAGCTGCGCTACTGTGTGATCTATGGCCCTACGCCGAAAGAAATTCTAAAAACCTATACTTCTTATACGGGGAAGCCCGCCCTGCCCCCCGCCTGGAGCTTTGGGCTGTGGCTGTCCACCTCATTTACCACGGACTATGATGAGAAGACCACCAGTTCCTTCATTCAGGGAATGATGGACCGGGAGATTCCTTTCTCTGTATTCCATTTTGACTGCTTTTGGATGCGGGAATTCCAGTGGTGCGATTTTACCTGGGATGACCGGGTTTTCCCGGACACGGCAGGGATGCTGAAGCGGTACCATGAAAAAGGATTGAAAATCTGCGTGTGGATCAATCCCTACATTGCTCAGGGAACGCCGTTTTTCAAGGAAGGGGCTGTGAAGGGCTATCTGGTGAAAAGAGCGGACGGCAAAGGGGTGTGGCAGACGGACAACTGGCAGGCAGGTATGGGGCTGGTGGACTTTACCAATCCGGATGCCTGCAGGTGGTATACGGATAAGCTAAAAACTTTGCTGGATATGGGGGTGGATTGCTTTAAAACCGATTTTGGGGAGCGGATTCCGGTGGACGTGGTCTGGAATGATGGAAGTGATCCGCGCAGTATGCATAATTATTATACCTACTTATATAATAGATGCGTATTCGGCCTGTTGAAGGAAGTGAAGGGAGAGAGCGAAGCCGTGCTGTTCGCCAGGAGCGCGACCGCGGGAGGACAGCAGTTTCCGGTGCATTGGGGAGGGGATTGTTCCGCGAACTATCCGTCCATGGCGGAGACGCTTCGAGGTGGGCTTTCCTTTGCCATGTCTGGATTTTCCTTCTGGAGCCATGACATGTCTGGCTTTGAAAGCACGGCCACGCCGGATCTGTATAAACGTTGGGCGGCGTTCGGGCTGCTTTCTTCCCATAGCAGGCTGCATGGTTCCGGCAGCTACAGGGTGCCGTGGCTTTTTGACGAGGAAGCGTGCGAAGTGCTGCGCCATTTTACCAGGCTGAAATATACGCTGATGCCCTATCTGTATTCCAAAGCGGTGGAGGCCCACGAAGAGGGTACGCCTATGATGCGGCCTATGGTCTTTGAATATCCAGATGACCCAGCGGCGGCCTGGCTGGAAACTCAATACATGCTGGGAGATGCCCTTCTGGTGGCTCCAATACTGCGGGAGGATAAAAAGGCCCAGTACTATTTGCCAGAGGGAAGATGGACGGATTACTTTACGGGAGAAGGTAAAGAAGGAGGGCGGTATTATGAGGGGAGCTTTGACTATTTTTCTCTTCCCCTCTTCGTGCGGCCGAATACGCTGCTCGCCACTGGAGCGGTTTCCTGGCGCCCGGATTATGATTATCGCGACGGCGCTACCCTTCACTTATACGAGCTGTCGGAGGGCGCATCCTGTTCCTGCCGCCTGGTGAATCAGAAGGGAGGGCATATCTGCCGGGTGGAGGCGGAAAGGAGCCAAAACAGGATCCGGTTTACGGCGGATGCCGATATGCAGGGGCTGAAGCTGGAGCTTTGCGGCATGCGTGCTGACAGCATACGGGCGGAAAATGCATCGGTGGAAGAAAAGGATGGATCTGCCGTACTGACGGTGGAGAAGGATACGAGGGAAGTAACGGTAATGATCGGCTAGAAGGGACGATGAGAGATGGACTAATTTCAGCCCGACCGGAGATTTCGGCCGGGCTGAAGCCTAGCGGGCGGGGAAACAGTGAATATTTAATAAATTTTTTATCATTTTAATCATTCGTTTGCTTGTATTGAGGCACAGTGTAGGGTATGATACGATTAGTACTCAGAGGAAAGCGAGAATGCCGCTTGGCGGGGCGGAATGTGAGGAAGTTTAAAAGTTTATTTCAAATTTTTAATATGGCACCTTTACCTTCCTTGATTTGAGTGCCCGCTAAAACGGGCAGATGGGAACGATAATGATGAAACAGGAATTTTTAGAGACTCTGCGGCGCGCGTTAAACGGGAACATGGCGGCGGCATCCGTGGAGGATAATATCCGGTATTACGACAGTTATTTTTCTTCGGAAGCAGCGAAAGGCAGGAGCGAAGCAAAGATCGCGCAGGAACTGGGAGATCCGAGAATCCTTGCCAGAACGTTGATAGATGCGGCTGAGCGCAGCGGCGATGCCTATGCGCAGGAGGCCAATGAGACCCAGTACCGGACGGCAGATGCTTCTGCCCGGGATGCTTACCAGGATACGGGCCATGAGGGGAGCGGACGTCCCCAGGTGATGCGGATCCCGGGCTGGCTGGTCTTGCTTTTGGTGGTGCTGGTTTTGATGGTGGTGACCAGGGTGGTGGGGACACTGATCTGGGTGCTGCTTCCTTATGCGCTTCCAGTGATCGCAGTGGTTTATATTGTCCGGTTGATACAGAGACGCTGATATGGCCATGAACTTTTGACTGAATCCACCAGAAGGTTTGGCAACATCTCAGACAGGCCTGAATGATTACAAGGCTATAGCGCCTTCGATAGATACAGAACCAGATCGTCGTCGTTGCGGCACTCTCCATAGGGTGTGCAAATTTCATCCCCATACCATACCCCGGATCCGTCCGGGATATAGCCCCGTTTCACATACATGCGCTGTGCGCTGCCATAACCGCTGTGCAGACCGACTCCCAGCCAGACCCGGGAGCAGCGGGTGGAGGCAATCCGTTCTGCCGTATCCATCAGGCGCGTTCCAATGCCTTGATTGCGGTATTTTTCCAGTACGCCGAAGTCCACGATCTCCGGAATGCCCTTTTTGGCATAGGCTCCGGTTTGCGGATCCCAGTATACATTGATGTATCCTGCCGGGCTGCCGTGTTTTTCGGCCACCAGGCTGACGGCCCTCTCGGCCTGTTGGTCGAGAAGCCTTTGTTCATACTTTTCAGAGGAAGCATGCCAGCCTTGGGCAATCTCCTCTTCAACGATGATGGATATATCCTTATCCCTCATGTTGCGGATAAGGATTTCTGAATCCTGATAATAGATAATTTCTTTCATATTTATACCCCTGCATATCGCAGGCTATGCCTGCGATACTGCCACCAATAAAGAGTTTGAAACGTAGTTTCAAACTTGCTCCCATCTGCCCGCTTTAGCGGGCATACAAATCAGGGAGATTGAAAATTTAAATTTTCAATCTTATATCCCTGCATATCGCAGGCATAGCCTGCGATACTGCCATCAATAAAGAGTTTGAAACGTAGTTTCAAACTTGCTCCCATCTGCCCGCTTTAGCGGGCATACAAATCAGGGAGATTGAAAATTTAAATTTTCAATCTTATATCCCTGCATATCGCAGGCATAGCCTGCGATACTGCCATCAATAAAGAGTTTGAAACGTAGTTTCAAACTTGTTCCCATCTGCCCGCTTTAGCGTCGGTCCGCATTTTCTAGTCACTGATTGTATCACCTTGGAATAACAAAAACAATCTTTTTTCCATGTATAAAAAAAGAAATAAATCAAATAATACTCCTGTAACCAAAAAGAATCAGGAGGAATGAATGATGTCTAAGAATGATTACAACCAGAACAACAATCAGAACAAGAGCCAGAACAGCAACAACCAGAACAACAGCCAGAACAGCAGCAACCAGAATCAGAAGAACAAGTCTGAGAACTCCAGCCAGAACAAGAGCCAGAACAGTTCTTCTAACTGCCACGACAATTACTAATCAGGCTGCATAACGCCGTTTCCGGCCTCTGGCCGGGACGGCTGTGGCTTCTGGTGGACGGTTAAGCCGGAACGGCCGCGCATGGCGCGACTGCTCCGGCTTTTGTCGTTATATACGGTTACATAAACCCATCACAACGCGGCTTGGACAAATCGAAAAAGTTCTGGATAAGCTATACGAGGACAACGCCCTGGGCGCGATTGAGCAAGACCGTTACGAGCAGATGTCGCAGAAGTATTCGGAAGAATACTATACGCTGAAAACGGAGTTTGCAGAGCCAACAGAACAGGAAATCAGACAAATGCGGGAGGAAATCGAAGAAGCGAAAAAGGAAAAGAGCCGCGCCTATCATCGGAACTACGCAAGGTTATCTCAAAGACGTGATGAACGGCAAGACCACAATCCCGACAAAGGCATGGAAAACAGAGTATGCCAAACTGACCGCCGAGAGGAAAACACTCAACCAGCAGTATCTTGCATTGAAAGAGGAAGTGAAAGAAGCCGAGAAAATCAGAAAGAGCGTTTACAGTATCTTGTGGCAGGAACAGCGGGAGCGATAACAGACAGGGCGGCGGGATTGTCAACATCTGCCCCACCGCCCTGTTTTGGAGTTTTATTAGACCGATAAACTGGAACTTATATGTTTATCATAATTCCAATCTCATATAAATAACTTCTTGAAATCCTGCTA
>CANSTU010000091.1 GCA_947650005.1 uncultured Lachnospiraceae bacterium | reverse complement strand
TTGTTTAGGTGAAGGAGAGAAGATTGGAGTCAATGTTCGGTTTTGAGGGTATGGCAGAATAGATTAATTTACCTCATCTGAGAGACAGATGAGGTTTTTTCTTGATTGCATATCATTCCTGTGATACGATTATCCAGAGGTTAGGGAGTTGGTTGGAATAGGAGAAAAGATGACAGAGGAATTAAGGGAGCATATTGCTAAGGCGCAGATGGTATTGGTTGGGATAGGAAAAGAGATGGAGGAATCCTTTTTAGGATTATCGAACGATCCCTTTTATCAAAGGTTGATGTGCCAGGCGGAAAAAGCGGCACAGAATGAAAAAGAACGCCTTGCCCTGCAGCAATATATCAAACTGCATTATTTACGTCATCATGCAGATCGTAATAGGTTGGACGCGTATAAAAGCCTTGCCGAACTTCTGAAAGGTAAAAATTATTTTGTGGTCTCTCTTTGTACGGATGATCTCATTTTTTCTTCCGGCTTGGATGAGTCCAAGATCGTTGCGCCCTGCGGTGGTTATCGGGCCCTTCAATGCATGGAAACGGATCAGCAGTCCCAGCCGTTGTGCCGGACAGATCAAGAATCTTTGGTAGTTCAGGAGGAGGTCTGGAAACAGGTGATGGACGATTTGGATTGTTGTGATGGGGAGCTAGACAGGGTGGATTTTCCTGTCTGCGCAGAATGCAGCCATATTCTCGCTTTTAATCAGATAGAAACGCCGGGATACAGGGAAGAGGGTTATCTTTCGCAGTGGGCAAAATATAAACAATGGCTTCAAGGCACTCTAAACAGGAAATTATGTGTTTTGGAACTGGGGGTGGGGATGGAATATCCGATGGTTATCCGCTTTCCCGTCGAAAAAATTGTGTTTTTTAATCAAAACGCTTTCCTTTTCAGAGTACATAGCAGGCTTTATCAGATGGCGGAGGAACTGAAAGGCCGCGGTGCGTCTATCAAGTCCGATCCGGTACGGTTTTTAGTGTAAATCAGGCGAGGAGGAAAAGGCAGTGACAGCGATCATAGATTATGATGCCGGGAACATCAATAGTGTGGAAAAGGCATTACATACGCTGGGAGAAGAGACGTTGATTACAGACCGGAGGGAAGAAATCGAAGCTGCGGATCGGGTGATTCTTCCGGGAGTGGGAGCGTTTGGGGATGCGATGAAGAGGTTAAACGACAGTGGTCTGACAGAAGTGATCCGTCGGATTGCTGAACAAGGTATGCCCTTTTTAGGGATATGTCTAGGTCTTCAGCTTCTTTTTGAGAGAAGCGAGGAAAGCGAAGGAGTGGCTGGTTTGGGAATCCTTCCCGGTGAAATCCTTCGTATACCGGATGCTTGCGGCCTAAAAATTCCTCATGTTGGCTGGAATTCTCTGGAATACCCCAGAAAAGGGAAGCTTTTTCGGGAAATTCCGGAGGGGGCTTATGTATATTTTGTCCATTCCTATTACTTGAGGGCAAGGGAAGAGGACATCGTCACGGCCGTTACGGAGTATGGAACACAGATCCATGCTTCTGTGGAAAGGGGAAATGTATTTGCATGCCAGTTCCATCCGGAGAAGAGTTCATCGGTGGGACTGAAGTTGCTGGAAAATTTTGTCTCCTTTACATAGAGATGGTTTTTTTGTCCGGCAGGAAGCGGGATGGGTGCGCAGGCAGGCGGAAGGATGGAAGAAGGACGCTTTCCATCCCCTTGATTTGCGCGCGTGCGCAAGCACGCCAGCAGGGATGAAATTGAAAAAGATTTTTCAATCTCCCTGATTTGTATGCGCGCTAAGGCGCGCAGATGGGAGCAAAGATGCATACAAAAAGGATCATACCTTGTCTGGATGTGAATGACGGACGGGTGGTGAAGGGCGTGAATTTTGTCAACCTGCAAGATGCAGGGGATCCGGTGGAGATCGGGGCCGCTTATGATCGGGCAGGCGCGGACGAGCTGGTGTTTTTGGACATCACGGCCTCGAGCGACGATAGAAAGACCGTGGTGGATATGGTACGCCGGGTGGCGGAGCATGTTTTTATTCCTTTTACGGTGGGCGGCGGTATCCGGACCGTGGAAGATTTCAGGATGTTGCTTCGGGAAGGAGCGGATAAAATATCCATCAATTCTTCCGCCATAAACAGGCCGGAACTGATCCGGGAAGCTGCGGATAAGTTTGGAAGCCAATGTGTGGTGGTGGCAATCGACGCCAGGCGCAGGGCGGACGGAAGCGGATGGAATATTTATAAAAACGGCGGAAGGGTCGATACAGGAATGGATGCGCTGCGTTGGGCCGAAGAGGTGACACGGCTTGGTGCAGGAGAAATTCTGCTTACCAGTATGGATTGTGACGGAACGAAATCCGGCTATGATATGGAATTGACCCGCAAAGTGGCGGATTTGGTTTCCATTCCGGTGATTGCTTCCGGCGGGGCAGGCCGGCTGGAACATTTTTATGATGTCCTGAGTGAGGGAGGAGCGGACGCCGCTCTGGCAGCCTCTCTGTTCCATTATAAGGAGTTGGAAATTGCGGAAGTGAAGCGTTATTTGAAGGGACGTGGCCTTCCGATACGTTTATAGACTTTTTATCAGAGGAAGGTATCGTTATGGGAATGATAGAAAATGATTGGCTGGATGAAATCAGCGGGGAATTCCGGAAGCCTTATTATAAAAAGCTCTTCGAGTTCGTTCAGAAGGAATATACGACCCGTGTGGTTTATCCGCCGGCGGATGAAATTTATAATGCGTTTCATTTTACGCCCCTTAGCAAGGTGAAAGTGGTTATTCTGGGGCAGGATCCCTATCACAATGTGAATCAGGCCCATGGCCTGAGTTTTTCTGTGAAACCGCAGCAGCGAAACATCCCGCCGTCCCTTCAAAACATTTATCAGGAGCTGCACGATGATCTGGGGTGCGATATCCCGGATAACGGATATCTGAAAAAGTGGGCGGATCAGGGGGTGCTGATGCTCAACACGGTTTTGACCGTCCGGGCCCATCAGCCTGCCTCTCATCAGGGGAGGGGTTGGGAACAGTTTACGGATGCGGTAATAGAGGCAGTGAGCCGCCAGGACCGGCCGATCGTCTATATGTTGTGGGGACGTCCGGCACAGGGGAAAATCCCTATGCTCACTAATCCGGAGCATCTGGTGCTCAAGGCGCCCCATCCCAGCCCCTTTTCCGCCGCCAGGGGATTTTTTGGGTGCAGGCACTTCAGCCGGGCCAATGATTTTCTGAAGAGCAGGGGGGGAGAGCCCATAGACTGGCAGATTGAAAATATCGGGTGGATGGCAGAGAAAACAGAAGGAGAATAACAGGAATGAGCAAACAGCCATTTGTGACAAAGGAACAGATTGAGAAGATCGTTAAGGAGTATCCTACCCCTTTTCATATTTATGATGAAAAGGGGATTCGGGAAAATGCGGAGAAGCTCAGACAGGCTTTTGCCTGGAATAAAGGGTTTCGGGAGTACTTTGCCGTCAAGGCCACGCCAAACCCTTTTCTCATCGATATTTTGCGGGAATACGGGTGTGGCTGCGACTGCTCTTCCCAGACGGAATTGATGCTGGCGGATGCTTTGGGCATGAAGGGGGAGGATATCATGTTTTCTTCCAACGATACGCCCAGGGAAGAATATGCCTATGCGGCAAAGCTCGGCGCAATTATTAACCTGGACGATATTACCCATATCGATTTTTTGGAAGAAATCGTGGGAAAACTGCCCGATACAATGAGCTGCCGGTACAATCCGGGCGGCGTATTTCAAATCAGCAACAGCATCATGGACAATCCGGGCGAATCCAAGTATGGTTTTACCACGCAGCAGATGTTTGAAGGCTTCCGCATCCTGAAGGAAAAAGGAGTCAAGTATTTCGGCATCCATGCGTTTCTGGCGAGTAATACGGTGACAAACGAATATTACCCTTTGCTGGCGCGGAAGCTCTTTGAGCTGGCGGTGCGCCTGCAGAAAGAGACGGGTGCAAAGATCCGTTTTATTAACCTTTCCGGAGGTGTGGGAATCCCGTACCGGCCTGAGGAAGAAGGAAACGATATACTGGCTATCGGGGAAGGCGTGCGTCGTGTGTATGAAGAAATCCTGATTCCAGCAGGTATGGGAGATGTGGCCATCTATACGGAGCTAGGGCGGTTCATGCTGGCTCCCTATGGCCATCTGATCACCCGGGTGATCCATGAAAAACATACCCATAAGGAATATGTGGGCTGCGACGCTTGCGCTGTCAATCTGATGCGCCCCGCCATGTACGGAGCTTATCATCATATTACGGTGCTGGGAAAAGAAAATGCTCCCTGTGACCATCAATATGATGTGACTGGCTCCCTGTGTGAAAACAACGATAAATTTGCCGTTGACAGGGTGCTTCCTGAAGTGGAGATAGGGGATTATCTCGCCATCCATGATACGGGAGCCCATGGTTTTTCCATGGGATATAATTACAATGGAAAGCTGCGGAGCGCCGAACTGCTCTTAAGGAAGGACAAAAGCGTGCAGCTGATCAGGCGGGCAGAGACGCCGGCGGACTATTTTGCCACATTTGACTGTTTTGATATCCATAGGCAGCTGAGCGGCCCGATTTCGTGAAGGGGACCTGGTGGAGCAAAACATAACACAAAATATTAAGAAATTCTTGTAAAGTTGTGAAGAAATATTGACAGAATTGATTCGGTAAGAGTAGAATGTTAATGTATACATAGAAGAGGATTGACTCTGACAGGATGAAGGGTGAAGGAACGGCCGGAAAAGAGGCGGCGGAATGCCGTAGCAGACACGGAATGAGAAAATATCATGATATAGTTGGAAGAGTACTGGGGGCAGTGTGTTTGGCATTGCTTCTGACTGTCAGGATATCGGTGGACGCCGCGGCATATGCAGATGTTGCGGCGTCTCATATGGAATCCTCCCTTCGCCAGATGGAACGGGTAAGAAAGCGGCTTCAGAAGTTATCTTATATGCCTGATGCCGTGCAAAGAACTCTGGATATGAACGGAAAGGATCGGCAGATCATCGATCTTGCACCTGGAATCCTGGCGGGTTATAAGATCACCTGTCTGGGTGATTCCATTACGGTGGGAGCTGGGGGAGGGGTGGATGAGAACGGCCGATTGATCGGTTATTGTAATCATTTATCCCGGATCCTGGGATGCGAGGTAGTCAATCTGGGCATGGGTGGAACGACCATCGGCGACTATTTTATAGAGAATGCTTTCGTAAACCGATATGAACAAATTCCGGAAGATACGGATGTTATCATCCTGGAAGGTGGGCTGAACGATTATCAGGTATTTGCCCAGGGATTGTGGAATGGCTTTGGCGATATTACGAACCGGGAGCCTGAAACCTATTGCGGTGATGCGTATACGCTTTATCGAGGAATCAAGGATTCGTATCCAAATGCAGAGGTTTTTGTGGTGATGGCCAGCCGCAGCTATTTAGAAACGCTATACCAGTCCGTGGAGCCTTACAGGCTGCAGGACTTCATGGATGTACAGAGGCTGTATGCAAAATGGATGGGGTTCCAGGTGATCGATCTTCATGAAATGGGATTCCTGGACTGTCGGGAGGAGGAGGCGAGGGAAAGATGGCTGATCGACATCGTTCATCCCAATGCGGAGGGGCATTTGCTTCTGGCTGAAAGGATCGCCTCGGAACTGGTTTATTATTATTCGCATCAATGATCCCTTTCTGTTCCCTGTGATTTGGAAAAATCATGGGGCTTAAGGATTTTGATGATAGAGGCATGGAAATTTGAAACAAAATAAAAAAAACAGAGCGTACAGAGGACTGGAGGTCAATCCGAACTGGGTACCTGAGAAAAGCTGGGCTCCTGAAAAGAGGAGAAGCTCGGGCAGCGTATGGAAACCGGAGAAAAGACGTCGGCCGCACAGATCGCGGGGAGCAAGCTCGGGGTTGGGCAGATGGAAATGGGCTCTTTTCATCCTTCTGATTTTGTTTCTGATCGGGGGAATGGGCTTCCTGATTTTTCAGGGAATCCAGAGGCTGCGTCCGGAAGCGGGCAGCGGCGCTGTGGGAATCTGTCTGGAAGGGGACGAAATGTCCATTTCCTGGCCGCGGGCGGAACATATGGACGTGTGCCGGCTTTATCTATATGATGAAGAGATAGAGGATTACGTCCTGGAAGGGGAATATGATGGACATGCCGTGCTCTCCGATATAGAGGCGGGCGTGGAATTGCGTCTGCGGCTGGAGGCAAGGCGGCTGGTGGAGCTGTTCGGAAAGACGTATGAACTGGCTGGATATCAGCGGGATATTACGGTCACCCCAAGGGAGATAGCTTGTCCTGTTTTGGCAAAAAGGCCGGATGTGGAAAACAGCATGATGGTCATCAGCTGGCAGAAAAGACAGGATGCCGTTTATGAGATTTATCAGATCGACGAGGTCGGGGAATCGCAGAAGATTGCGGAAACCCAAGAAAATGCGACACAGCTGCGTTTTGACGGAGAGGAAGGGCTTCCGGACAGGGAAAGACCTGTTAGAATAGCCGTGCGCGCCAGAGTGCGGGAAAGGGATTGCATCCTCTACAGCGTCTTATCCGCTGTATCTGTGGTGGAACGCAGGGATATGTTGGAGGATTCTCTTACGTTGACCTGGGAAGAGAACGGGGATGAGCAGTATTTGCTGCGCTGGGAAGAGAGCAGTGCAGACAGGTATGAGCTTCAGCAATGGTCTGACCGGGAGGGACAATGGGTTTTACAGAAGTCTTACAATTGGAAAGATGAATTGAGCTATGATACCGGAATGTTGCCTTCCTGTACCCAAGTCCGTTTCCGCGTGGTCGGCTATGAAACGGATGTGCAGCAGGAGAAAGAAGAGTATCTGGCTGTTTCCGAGGAAGCCGTCTTCCGTACGCAGCCCCGGGCATTGTATTGTACCATATGGCCGATTGTAGCCCTTGATTTTCTGGAAGACGCACAGGGAACCGTTAAGGTGGGAACGATTCCGGCAGGCACGGCCCTCTGTGTGCTTGGAGAGGAAAACGACAAATTCCGGGTATGTCATGAAGGCGCCTATGGTTATGTGGATGCCCGGTTTTGCATGATCAATCTGCCTGAGTATTTGGGAAATCTATGTGAATACGATATTACCAACAGTTTTAGTTCCATATTCCGGATTCATGAGTATGACATCCCGAAGATTACGGACGGGGTGGTCAAGGGTTATGAGAAGATCCGTTTGGCAGAGGATGATTTCCTGGTACCCTATCTATATCCTTGTACGCGTAAGCTTTATGAAGCTGCCTTGCGGGTGAGGGAAGATGGCTATTGTCTGCGCATTTACGATGCATTTCGCCCAAATGAGTCAACCAGATATCTGTATGATACGGTAGAGGTCATGCTGGACGAGCAGGTTCCGGGATCGGAAGAGAGGGCGCAGGAATGGGCTGCCAAGGGGCTGACGAAAACGTGTCTGTCTGTTTTGGAAGGTCTTCGTCCGGAAGTATGTATGACCCTGAGGGGAATGAGGGAAGAAGTGTTTCCCGCGCTCGTCGGTCTTCCACCGGAGTTTCTGACATGGACGGGCTATTTAACTCTAATGGGCGCGGATCCTTCAGTGAGTGAAACGGGAGGGGACCAGCTGATCGCACCGGGCGCGGAGGGGATCATAGGAGCGTGGCAGTTCGTCCAGAGCACCACGGGACAGGAGCTGCTAACCCCTGAGCAGGCCGCGGCTTATATGGCTTTGACGCCGGAAGAGCAGGAAGTCCTGCGCGGTTTTACAATAGAGGAAATCGCTGCGCTGCAGACTTTGAGTTTGGGAGAGCTTTCCGTGGCCAAACTCTATTTGTCGGAAAGCATGGTCACCTATCGGGAAGTGATGACGGACAACCGTTATAGACTGGGTAGCTTCCTGGCAGCAGTCACATCTGCCCATAACCGGGGGATTGCCCTGGATCTTACGTTGGCCAGATTGGAGACGGATGAGGAATTGCAAATGCAGTCCGCCATGCACGATTTAAGCTGGTATTCCGCCCTGGCCCAGAATAATGAAAATGCGAATCTGTTAGCCAAGTATATGAAGGGCGTAGGATTTAACGATCTTTCTTCGGAGTGGTGGCATTTCCAGGATGACGAGACACGCAACGCCATCGGTCTGAACGCCTACCTCGACAAGGGAGTCTCGGTGGAAGGCTGGAAGAAGGATGAGAAGGGGTGGAAATATCGGCTATCTGACGGCGGATATTATCAAAATACAACCGTTACAGTGGAGGGCAGAAGCTGTACCTTTGATGAAGCGGGGTACTTGACCGGCGGAATGGATGAGGCGGAATAAAAGGAACATGAGGAGGAGACGGGAGTGGGAAAACTAAGGATAGGGGCGGTCAGTGCGGCCGTCATACTGGGTGTGTTCATAGGCTTGTGCATTCCTGCGCAGGCAAAGGAAAAGGCGGTTTGCGGATTCGTACAGGAGGAAAAAGGGGTCAGATGGAGAAATCTGGACGGCACCTGGGCCGTGGACTGTTGGATTGATGTGCTGGGCAGGAAATACCATACGGACAGGCGCGGATATATCCAGGTGGGCCTGACGGAAGTGGACGGGAAGATCTATTATCTCAATTCGGACGGGACATTGGGAGTCGGCCTGATCACAATCGGAGAGGATACCTACTTTTTCCAGGCAGATGGGACCATGGCGGTGAATGTGACGATCGATGGTAACCAGTTTGGAGCGGATGGGAAGCTGATGGGGCCGCAGATGGGGAATACGACCCTTGCGCCCATCCTGGATTCCATTATCGCATCCGTCACCACGCCGCAGATGACGGAGGAACAGAAACTGGCTGCATGCTATAACTATATGATCAATGCCTGCAGTTATAAGAGAACGTACGATAAGCCTTCAGGGGATTGGACCTGGACCTATGCCGTGGAGATTTTAACCACTGGCCAGGGAAATTGTTATCGGTATGCCGCGGGGTTTGCTTGTCTGGCCAAAAGGCTCGGTTTTGAAACGAAGGTGATCACCGGACAGGTGAAGGCCCGCAGAGGCGGTACCACACCCCATGGCTGGACGGAAGTGAAGATGGGGGATACTTGGTATGTTTTTGATACAGAGCTGCAGGATGCGCTGGGTGGGAATTATTATAAGAAAACATACGCGAATTACCCGACAAAACCGTTGATCAAAGAGGCGGAATGGGAAGTGTATTTCTGAAGATTGGAAAGTGCAAAAGCCTTTGATTTTCGCTTTTTTTTCATACGAATCGGGTATTTTATACCGATATACAGGTTTTTGCAAGAATGGAGATTAGGTTGAAAAAAGGCATCCAACCATTTTTCAACTGTGAATTTACGCCCGCTAAAGCGGGCTGGGAGGTTAAAATGGCCTTTAGTTCGATTCCATTTCTGTGTGCTTTCCTGCCGGTGGTATTTCTGATATACTGTATGCTTCCGTCGATGAAGGTGCGAAATTTCCTTCTGATTCTGGTTAGCCTGATGTTTTATGCCTACGGAGAGGGAATTTATGTATGCCTGATGATTGGCTGTGCTTTCCTTAATTATCTCTTTGCGTTGGCAAACGAGCGTTGTGGGGCAAAAATGGGGAAATTTCTCCTTGTTTTTGTGGTCATGCTGAATCTTGGGATGCTGGGAATGTACAAATATGCGGGGATGGCTGTGGAAACTCTGAACCGGATTGCAGGTCTGGACTGGCCGGTGCCTTCCGTACGGCTTCCCATCGGTATTTCTTTTTTCACATTTCAGGCGCTATCCTATACGGTGGATGTGTATCGGGGAAAGAATAAGGCGGAACGGCACTTTTCCAGAATTCTGCTGTATATTTCTTTCTTTCCCCAGCTGATCGCGGGGCCGATCGTAAAATACAATGATATTGCCAAGCAGCTGGAGGAGCGTCAGGTCACGCTGACGGGATGTGCGTCAGGTCTCCGCCGCTTTATCGTGGGCCTCTCTAAGAAGGTGCTTTTGTCCAATACCATGGGAGCCGCTGCCGATTATGTCTACGCGCTTCCTTTCGGGGAGCTTAGCGCTCCGTCTGCCTGGATCGGTGCGGCAGCTTATATGCTCCAGATTTATTTTGATTTCAGCGGATATAGCGATATGGCCATTGGCCTCGGGCGTATGTTTGGGTTCTGCTTCTTAGAGAATTTCCGTTATCCTTATATCGCGGGGAGTATACAAGATTTTTGGCGTAGGTGGCATATTTCCTTGACCGACTGGTTCCGGGAATATTTATACATTCCGCTCGGGGGAAATCGAAAGGGAAAGACCAGGACGTGGCTGAATCGCCTGATTGTGTTTTTTGCGACGGGCCTTTGGCATGGGGCGAACTGGACGTTTGTCCTCTGGGGACTTTTTCATGGCGCGTTTCTGACGTTTGAAACCGTTTTTCCCAAAATAGTTAAAAAACTGGGCTGGCTGAGGCATTTCTATGTGCTTCTGGTGGTGTGCGTGGGATTCGTCCTGTTCCGGGCGGATAATGTAATGCAAGCAGGCGTGATGCTGCGAACCATGTTTACCGGATTCCATCAGACCAGGGAGATGGCAGCGGCAACGGCTGCCATCTGCGACCGGCTTTTTGTGGTGACGTTCTTTGCCGCCGCCATATGTGCGATGCCCCTAAAGGAATGGGTATGCAAGATACAGCAAAAATGGAAATGTGGCGCGGTCTTGGGAGGAATGTCCTATGTGGGTTCTTTGTTCCTCCTTCTTGCCTGTATGATGAGTCTGGCAGGAGGAACCTATAATCCCTTCATCTACTTCAGGTTTTAAAGAGGAACAGCATGCAAAAGAAGAGGATTGGCTATCTTGTTTATATCATGATCGTACTGGGAATCTGTCTGTTGCCCTTTTTGGCGATGGGACTTCGGCCGGATGTGGGAAACCGGGAAAATAGGACGCCTGCGCCGTGGCCTTCCCTGTATAAAGAGGATGGGTTTAATTGGGAATATCTACAGGAAGCGGGAGACTATTTTACGGATCATTTCGCATTCCGCCAGGAACTGGTATCCGCGGACGCCAGGATCCGGACAGAGCTGTTTGCGGTATCCCCGGTGGACAGCGTAATTGTGGGAAAAAACGGGTGGTTGTATTATGCGGCAACCCTTGACGATTACCAGCATAAAGACAGTGTTTCGGAGAGAATGTTGTTCAACATGGCCCATAATCTGGCCTTGATGCAGGAATATACGCAGCTGCTGGGAAAGACTTTCCTTTTCACGGTGGCGCCGAATAAAAACTCTCTGTACGGCGATAACATGCCAAATCGTTTGAATTACCGGTTCGCAGAGAACAGCGATATAGAACGTTTGGAACCCTGGCTGGAACGGGAGAAAGTCAACTATGTGGATCTCTACGAGCTCTTCCGAAGCCAGGACGAAGTGCTCTACTATGCCCGGGACTCCCACTGGAACCAGAAGGGAGCGATGCTGGTCTGCGACGCGCTTCTGGATACAGCGGGAAGGGAGCATGAAGCCTATGAAGAGATCGCCCTTCAGAGAACGACGGACTATCTGGGAGATCTGAACCTGATGCTCTTTCCCGTATTGGCCAGTCCGGAGGAACAGATCCGCTATCAGAAGGAATTTACCTGGGAATACAGCCAAGGAGACGATGTGGAGGATAACTTCATCCAGACCACATGTGAAAACGGAAAGGGAAGGCTGCTTTTATATCGGGATTCCTTTGGAAATTCTATGATTCCCTACCTGGCAGAAGAATTTCAGACAGCCACCTTTTCCAAACAGGTTCCATACCCGATGACGGATTTGGTAACCTGCGATCCGGATTTGGTAATCGTAGAGCGGGTGGAAAGGCACCTGCCCACCTTGGGCAGAGTACCGCCCCTGATGAGCGGCTTAGCCCGCTTCCCGGAAGGAGAAAAAAGCGCCGTGGAAAGCGCGGCCACGCTTCATTTTTCTAAACAGGGAAGCTACTGGAAAATGGAAGGGCTGGCCGACGCGGCTTATATGGAGACGGACAGCCGTATCTATCTGGAAGTGGAAGATGCCGCAGGGCCAAAGACCTACGAAGCTTTCTGCGTCGGCCTGTCTGATGATGGGACCGAAGACTATGGATATCTGATGTACCTCTCCGAAATCCTGCTGGAAGGAGATACCTTCCACATCCGGGTGATGACGGAAAAGGACGATCAGATGCTGATCCTATACGACGAAGAGATACAGGCCAGAGAAGTTTTTTCCTGATTCGGGCGCGTACGGAAACGTGCAGACGGGATAAATTGGAGCAGTATCGCAGGGTATGCCTGTGATACGCGGGAGGAATGCAAATGAAAAAAGGAGTTATGATTCTGCTGGCGGCGATGTTGGTTTTGGGATGTACCTATGTGGGAACGGAAAAACGGCCTCAAGGGGCGATTTCGATTCTGGAAAGTGAGACCGATGGCGCCGAAACGGGAACAGCGCCGGATACGACAGCAGAAAAATTGGAAGAAACGCAGAACGAGACGGAGCCGGCCCAGGCTCCGGAAGCTCAAACGAAAGAAGCTCCGGAAGAGACTGATCGGGCTTTGGAACCCGAATCCAAGGAAGAAACTGAAAATGTAGAAACCAAGCCGCAGGAAACGGACGCTCAAACTCCTGTGACGGAAGAAACCATGGCTGCTGATTCTAATACTGAATCGGATGAGCAGGCGCCGGCGGATAAAGAGGCCGGGGCAGTTCAGGCCAATACTCCGGAAAAGAAACCGGCGAATACGGAAAGCCAGGCGGAAGCCGAAGCGGCGGCCCAGGCAGAGGCAGCAGCTGCAGCAGCCCAGGCTGCAGAGGCGGCGTCAACCCAGAATGCGGGCGGTGTTACTGAGGTGAGCCGTACCTATATAGAAGACTGTGGAGAAGACAGCGGCTACTGGGAGATCATCTATTCGGATGGAAGCGTGGAATACATCGACGATTAAACCGGCTAAGATGTTTGGGCAAAGAAGCCGGAAGTGCAAGCCATCCGGACGATAATACCTCTTAGAGCTTATAAACGCCCTATTCTTTAAGAATTTTCGCAGCAGGCGGCAGGGTTTTGGCTGCCTGCCGCTGTTTGGGCGATCGGATGCTTGATCCAGCCCCGGAAATCATCAATTATCCTAAAATTGCGAAAAACCCCTTGCCAGAATCGGAAAGATATGGTATGATCTAAAATGGCTGTTAGGTATAGAAATAGCAGGCCGGCATGTCGGAATGGCAGACGAGGCAGACTCAAAATCTGTTGTGGGCAACCACGTGTGGGTTCAAGTCCCAC
>CANSTU010000090.1 GCA_947650005.1 uncultured Lachnospiraceae bacterium | reverse complement strand
AGACCTGCTTCCCTGGAGAGCCTCTGCTCGAGAGGGAAGCGTCCAGGGCTCATCGGAATGTCCGGCGCGACGGCGGTTGGAAACATGGGGCGCTTCCGCGGCTCCTCCTGGCATGCGCCTCTCCGGGCGGGATCCTGGCTGGGGTGGGAATGCCAAAACAATTATTCACCCATCTTTTCATACAGCTCCACAAGCCCCTCTAACGTCTCCGTCTGTTCCCAGAGGTTTCCATACCGCGCTTCATAATCCTCCCGCAGGAAACGGCAGGCAGCCATCCCGTCAAAGGAAAGCTCCACATAGCCTAAGTTCTCCACAAGTGCAAAAAGAATCCCCACGTTTTCCTCAATAAGTGAATCATAATTTTCGCAGATTCCCTCTGCGTCCAGTTCCGAACCTTCCGCAATCTGAAATCGGATCCGGACTCCATAGGGCTGTTCGTCCGTATAAAGTTCAAATCCGTCCTTAGAAGCATCGGCCATCGTATACCAAGCATCCGTGATATTCCCCACAGCAGACGCATTTCCCGTGTAAGGCGTTCTCCATTCCCATGCACGCTCCAGCCAACTTGGTACCTCTTCAGACAGGGCGGCACTTTGCGGTTTCAATAGGAATCCCAGACAGGCAGCCCCAGCCATCAGGAACATAACGACGCAGATCCATGCTGTTGGTTTTCGGTAGCGCAGGATATGCCGGATCCTGCCCTTTATCTCCCCTTCCCCGAATGCCAAGGGAATGCCCTGAAATCCCGTTTGAGCCATAGCCACCGTCAAAAGCGCTTCTGCATATTCTTTTTTCATTCCAGAATCCAACTCGTCCAACACGGCTTCGTCACAGGCACATTCCATATCCCTCTCTAACACCCAAAAAGCCAGCCATACCAACGGATTAAACCAATGCAGGACGAGGGCCAGACAGGCAGTCGCTTTCAATAGAGGATCCCTTCTCCTAATATGCATTCTCTCGTGAAGGAGGACATAACGCCTCTCCCGGTTCAGCTCCTTCGGCAGATAAATGCGCGGCCGAATAATTCCCAGCACAAAGGGCGTATGCAGGTTTTGAACCAAGTATACATTCCCTTCCCATTTTTCGGCTTCGGATAACTTATGCGCCAGCCGCTTATAGGAAAGTCCTGCATAAATGAGCATTCCTGCCATACCCAAAATCCAGACCAGAAAAGCCCCTTGCATCAGCGACTGCCAAACGGATGAACCGGATGCCGGATAGATGGACGACGATGCGGCACGTATGGCGTTCATGGCCAAAACGCTTCCCTCAATCCCCACCCCCAGCCTGCCTGAAATTTCCTGGACAACAGGCCGTGCAACCGGAAAAGTACCGATTCCTATAGGAATTGACCAGTTGCTGAGCAGCCGGAAAAGGGCGGCATACCATAGAATGCAGACATAACGCCTTGGCGCCCAAGGCAGAACCAAACGTACCGCCAGGATGCACAGAATCACCCAGGACGATACGATACTCATATTCACAACATTTAAAAATATTTTACTCATATCAGCCACTATTCTGCCGTCGATAGACAGCGCTCCAATCAAGAGAATTCTTACCACTTCCTTTCTAATGACAAGATGCAGGTGAAGGATTTCCTCGTATTTTTAATTCGTCTCATGCCTTAAAGATGAGATTTTTCCTATGACTGCCTTCACGTCTCTCAATCGGATCAAAACCGCTCCTCCTTTTCGTAGTCATCTATCAACCTTCTAATCTCCTGAACCTGCTTTGCATCCAGTCCCTTTCGTCCCGCAAACGCTGTTAAGAACCGGGGAAGGGAACCTCCAAAGGAGTCTTCCACAAACTGCCTGCTTTTATGGGTTTCAAACTGCTCCCGGCTGATCAGGGATGTGACCACGCAATCCGTATTTTTAAAGATCCCTCGGTCGCACAGCCTTCTCAATACCGTATAACTGGTGGTGCTTTTCCAGGAAAATTTCTGGGCCGCCAGGGCTGCCAGTTCCCCGGAGCGGATCGGCTCATTTTCCCAGATCAGATCCGCAAATCTGGATTCCGCTTCCGCAAGCCTGTATTCTGCCATGACTGATTCCCTCCTTTTTCCGAGACTCCTCTTCTCATCCTCTTTAGAGCCCATCACTCTATAACCTGTAGAGTAATTTCACTCTACAACATATAGAGTATCCTGTCAAGCGCCATCTTACTAAAGTTTCTGCAGTGTGTGGACACAGTTTTATCCACAGAAAGCCTGCGTTCCAGTTTGAGGATTTCTGGATAAAGAAACGCAAAGAAATCGGGCAAACGCAAGAATGATCCATCGTCTTCTCACGCCTCCCCCGCCAGGCCGCTGCCTCCCGTACCCAATAGGGGCCTGCCAAAAGAGGCGCGTTTCGGAAGGGGCGTGGCGGCCATACCATGTTTTGAAACACATTTCGCGCCATGGAGATGAGACCTGCTTCCCTGGAGGGCCGTTGCCCGACAGGGAAGCGTCCAGGGCTCATCGGAATGTCCGGCACGATGGTGTTTCAAAATATGGTATGGCCGCTACGCCCCTTCCGAAGCGTGCCTCTCTTGGCAAGCCCCTATCGGGTACGGGAGGCAGCAACCTGGCGGGGGAGGCGTGAGAAGACGATGGATCATTCTTGCGTTTGTCCTGCCCAAGGAAAAGATGAGGCTAGCCAAAACATTCCCCGTTTGATATAATAAAAAAATACGATCTGATGAATCTGCAGTTCCTGTTTTGATTCGTACCAAAGGGCCGCGGGCGGCAGAATGAGAGGGATTATGTCCATTCCCATGTATAAAAAGATCCAGCAAGACTTGTTTCATATGATCGCCTCCGGCCAGCTGCGCGAAGGGGATCGGATCCCTTCTGAATCAGAGCTGGTCCGGCAGTATTATGTCAGCGCCATCACGGCCAAAAATGCCCTGAACGAACTGGCGGACCGAGGCCTGATCACGCGTATCCGGGGGAAAGGCTCTTTCGTAAGTAAAAGCCCTTACTCTGTTTCACGGCTGGACAACGATGCCCGCTCCATTTCTATCGGAGCCATCTTCCCTAGTATCTCCTCGTTCATTGACCAGACTTATTTGATGTATTTGAGTGAGCTTTGTCAGAAAAACAATTATCGCCTCTGGCCCTGCTGCTCCCAGGAGGATTCCAGGATCGAAAGGAAGCTGCTGGAACAATTCATCAAAAGCGGCATCCAGGGAACGATCCTTTTTCCTGTCGTCACCGAAATGAATTCTCCAACCATCGCCCATCTGATCGACGGCAGCGAGAAAACAGGCCACTATCCTCTGGTGTTCATTGACCGTTACCTGGAAAATACAGGGGGTTCCTATGTGATCGCAGACAACTGGCAGGGCGCCCATCTGGCTGCGGACTATCTGTTAAACGCAGTGGGAAAACAGGCAGCCATCCTTCACTTCCCGCTGTGTAACAGTACCATCACTGAGCGTTACGACAGCTTTCGGACCGCCTTTGCCGATGCAGGATTCCCCTTCAGCGCTAAAAACGACTGCCTGATTGACGACCTGCATCTGCTGGACAAGAGCAATGAGAACCGGATCGAACACATCATGGCTTCCATTCAGGCTCATCTGGCCAGATACAGCGAGCTGCGCGGACTTTTCTGTGTCAATGTGGAAATTGCCCAGATTGCCTATTATGCCGTAATCCAGATGAACCGTAAACCGGGTGTTGATTTTGAAATTGTAAGTTTCGATTCTCCCCGCCTTCCCGGTGTTCATTTTATCCATCAGGATCTGCGCGCCATGGTGCTAAATGCCATGGATCTGCTGCTTGCACAGATTCATGGGGATTTTTCCGTCGTCCACACCCGGGTCCCCACATCCTTTATTTATATGGATACACTGCCAACACAGCCGGATAGTCTGCGTTATCTGATCAAAGGTCCCAATTTACCATTTTGACAGATTCAGCAAGCGGGCAATCGTCTGCACCCTAAAGTATCTTCCCTCCATCACGCACACCATGATTAAAACCCTTCCGTAACAGCCCCGGCAAACGGAACCGTCACGGAAGGGTTCATCCTTTTCAAAATTCAGTTCATTCCGGCAGCTTCTCCACGATCGTCGGATCCATCCCGTACCGTCCCGTATATCGCCCGTATATCGTCATGCCGCCGCTGCCGCAGCGCAGCGTCAAAATGTGCTCTCCTGCTGCAAGCTTGTTGTCCGGAAGCGGCAGTTCAAACCGCTCCCCATAGCCCAATCGTCCCGTATTGCGATAGTTATAGGGATTCCCTCCCTGCGCGCCGTTGGAAAACAGGGCACGTTCATCCGAAGGATCATCTGCAGGCTCCATCCTGCCCACAAGCATATCGTCCCAACACACCTCGATCCGTGTCCCGAACAGAACCTCATCTGTCACCTTCACGGCATTTTTCCCTTCCCGCGCGCCAGCCTCCAGACAAAGCGCCGCCGCAGATAAGGATTCGGGAAGCCTCACCCTGTAGCGTAGTTCCCCTTTTCCACAGATACCTACAGCGCAGACGCCTTCTGCCTCTTGGAATACCTGAACATAGTCGCCTGCGGCAGCTTCGAACCCTCCCGGCGCAACAGTGATCTCGCCCTTCCGGTTTCCAGTACAGGCATCCTCGATGTAGAGCTGGGTATAATTACGGCATAGGATTTCCCCGCCGTCCTCCACATAGAAGAACACATAAGCGCCGCGCATATCCTGAGGAACGCTATATACAAAAGGTTCCTGACGTTCCACCGCAAAAGGCAGAAAATCGATTGCCCGCCTCATGTGGGCAATATCCTCCACATATCGGCCCAGCCTGTCGATGCCGGTAACGGTGGCGCACAGCACGGGTTCTTTCACATCCCGCCATGCGAAATGCGAGGTATAAAGGTCGATCTTTATCGTCTGCCCGGGGCGGACATGTTCGATCCGGTTGCAGTCCGGCACCACCATATCCATATTGTTGACCATATCATATCCCAAAGGCTGCATATGATGATCCACATAGCCATAATCTCGCTGATAACGTTCCGCCGTCAGCGGCCCGGAATCTTCCATTTCATGAGACGCCACGTTCATACGCAGATAACCTGCTATTTTCTGGAACATACGAAGCTGCATGTCGATTCCGTTGATATGCAAAAATTCGCTGATAAAAATGGGCCTTCCCGTCTGAACTGCCTCTCCCACGCAATGGGGAGCCCTGGCATGGTTGATATAGTTGTAAATAGAGCCCGGATAGCAATCCTGCATCAGCGTTTCCCAACGTTTTTTAGCCTCCCAATGATCGGCAGGATAATAATGGAAATCGTTGATCTCACAGGCCTCCGTTTTCCCGAAGCCCGAATTATCGCAGATCAGTACATGCCGCCAGGACGCTTTCGCCCGCAGGGCCGCGTCCCGCAGGAACTGGTATCGCAGTTCGTTTTCCCAGGGCGTACTCACATGACGGCCCTCCACACCCCAAGATTCGTTAATCGTGGAAAGGATCACGATGCTGGGATAGTTATGAAGCCGCTCCTGCAGCCCAGATAGCTCCCTATAATAGGCCTCCTGCCAGCGGGGGTCCTCCGGTGTGGCATAGAAGTTTCCCGGGTGCTCCGTCCATACCAGCAGTCCCCGGCGGTCGCACTCGTCGTACCAAAGGGGTTCATTTTCCTTGATATGCACCCTGGACAGGTTATAGCCATAGGCCAGCGTACGGTCGATATCATACCGGATGGAGCCCCGGCAACCCTCTTCTCCTTCTTCATCCAGGCTTCGGTATGTATAAATGCCAAAGGCATTATAACACTGATCCAAAACTCCGATTACATAGAAGGGCCTGTCATTGAGATACAGGTACTGATACTGTTCCTTTGGATCATCCGTCTCTTCCGGGCTGTGCCCGGCCAGCCATCGGGTTTCCACCTTGCGCAGGCCCACATGGCTTCTGACACTGTCACTCCTCATTCCGTCCACGAGAAGCTCTGCCTCCGCCTCATACAGCCTCCCCTTCCGGTATTCCCAGAGGATCGGCTCATCAATCACCAGCTCCGCCGTCCCTTTCCCCGCATGGAGGGGAATTTCCCCTTGGTATTTCTTTCCGGATTCCGGTGCCGTAAGCGTAAGCGCCACCGTTCCTTCCGGCGCCTGCTCGGCCGCTACCTCTGCCAACACAGATGCCCGCACACATTTTCCGTCCGCAAAATCCAGCTGCGGCGTCAGGTGAACCCGCACCAAATGGGATGCGGCGCGGGGTTCGATCCATACGCTCTGCCAAATCCCCGGCGCGCTGGAAAACCAGAAGATCTGTTTTCCCATATTATGGGAAAGGATATCTTGAGGAAACTGTACCTTCACTGCCAATACATGGGAAGAACCGGGCTCCAGAAGGCCCAGGTCAAATTCCAAATCGCTGTATTCATCCACCCGCATGCCCAGATAATGGCCGTCCAGCCAGACATATGTCACATTGGAACAGGCGCCGATATGCAGAATCACGCGCTCTCCTCGCGGAAAGGTATCCGGTACGGTAAAGCAGCGCCGGTACCATGCACGTTCTCCCGTCAGATGATAATTATTAAACTGGGTATTTGCCTCATGCAGCCTGCTGCCGCAGGCAAGATGCTCTTCCCCAAATCCCATCAGGGATGTCCAGGAAAAGGGCACACGGATATGGCGGTTATACTGAGGCGCATTTTCCTCATACCAATGCTCCTTCACTCCCACATCTTCCGGGTCAAACTGAAACTGCCAGGTTCCGTTCAGAGACAGCCAGCCATGCGCGCTGCGGTCAAAGATAGGGCTGTTATATTCCCGCCGCGGTATATTTTCCAGCGTCTGCTTCTGCAGGCCGATACGGCAGGAATTATCTCCTCCGGGCACACATTCCATTTCCATACGTGTGAAAAGATATCCCTCTGCTGCAGCCACCAGCGTCCATTTTCCCCTGGGTACTTTTTCCAGGACAAAACGTCCCTCCCGATCTGTGAGTGTAGCGAACCGATCAAAACCGGATAGATGAACCCCCGCTCCTGCCACTGGCCGTCCGTTCTCATCCAACACCTGTCCCGTCAGCACACAGACCGGCGCCAGACCGTCCACCATAGCCTGGTCCAGGTATGCGTAACAGGATTCAAAACGCTCCTTCCAGGCAAGCGCCTTGATCATGGCTCGGGCATCGTTAGTAATTTCAGGAATGTCCGCCTCCAACACACATGTCTCCCCCAGCATAGCGGTATAATGGTTCCCATCCCTGTGCAGTGTGAGGCGGACCGGAAGCGTCTTTCTCCAGGAGGTCTCCGCCACCGTCAGCCATTTCGGCTGTCCGGCGCTCATAAAGGATTCCCCGTTCTGACTCCCCGAATGAACCCGCAGCTCGAGCCGTTCGTTTGTGGCAGCCAGAAGCACATAATTTCCAAAGGAACTATCCCCTGCGTAAAATCCCACGGCACACCCCGGACATTCCTCATCCCAACCGGTAAATTCCGCCATCACAGTGCTTTGTTCCCGCAGAAAAGCACGGCTCAGCAAACAGTTCCCCTCGTTCCACATATCGTGCTCAGGCAGCGCCAGACAGGAGTCTCCAACATGATACGGCATTGCCAGACTGGGTGATGTCATATTGACAAACTGCCAAAGATCCGAGTCAAGCCTTTCCTGTGTAAAATGATCATAATACATAGTAGTCCTTTCATGCCGCATCCTGTGCGGCAGCGCGATGAGAAATCGCAGATTTCACGCTATTTCAAATCATACTCCAGCCTTTTCACGAGGATCCGTGCTCCAAAGGAACCTGTGCCTACCCGTCCGAAGGGAAGCGGATCCTTTTCCGTCACGGTGACGATGCGCGCCCCATCCACCCACAAGGTGATTTTGCCGCCGCATATTTCCATCCGGAACCGGTAATCCTTCAGGGGAAGCAGCGGACAGCGCTGGCGCCACAATTCTTTTTTCCCAAAGTCCATTCGCCACAGAAACATCTCTGCGCCGTCAAAGCCCACAAAGTACCCCCTATGGCCGACCGGCGCCTGGGCGGAATAGCTGGAATCCTCGCTGACCCGCATGAAAAGCCCCGCGGGTTCCTTTGGATCAAACTCGTAGAAAAGCATATCCGCTTCCAAAAAACCGTCCGTATGGAACTTGTCTCCGAACCGGGAGATCACATCCCCTCTACGGTCCATCTGCATGCCCTCCATACGTTCGATACTGATATCCCCCTCCAACTGATCCGCCTTCTTACACAGTTCCAGTCCGCGGTATTCCGCCCGCTCCGGCTCCGCCGCCGGAAACAACTCTAGACTGTGCACAAGGAGCTCGCCTTCTTCCACACGCAGGCTGCATTCCTGCGTTCCAGCCTCCAGCGTGATCACAGAAATCTCTCTGCGCTGTATGGACTCCATTCTGCCGGCTTTTGTTTGGAAATCCCCTGTTTCAAACTGGAAACCGATTTCGACATCACAGGAAGCCTGCATCAGCGCCTGTACATGGTATGCGCCGCCGTGTTCCACGTTCAGGCGGAAGCGGATCGTCTCCCCTGCATGTAGCAGAAGACACTGTTTTTCATCCGAACACGTAAACACCTGCCCGTCCGAGCCGGGCATGGCCAGCAACGCATACAGCGCGCCTGGGATATTATGATAATGCAGCCGGTCTCCCGATTGCCCCACCTGTCCGTGAAAGGCCACCCAGGATACGACATCCGCCTCCTGAGCCCCGATGGAGCCCGATGCATCCAGCGCCCTTACCGTCCCCTGCAGCATAAGATCCACGAAAAATCGAGTCTCCTTTGGATCAAACTCCACCCGAAACGTATGCAGCACATCCCTGCAAAACCCTTCAAACAGCGCCTTATCCAACAGGCATTCCCTATGCCCGTTCTCCGTCAGCGTTACAATAAACCGGCCATCCTTGCAGGATATCTGGATGCCGTCATTCTCCCCACGCCAGGAAAACAGCGCCATGCCCTTTTCTCCCGGGATCACGCTGACTTCTGCGGTCCCGGTCCGGCCCATAGCATCTCCGGAAAGAACTCTTCCCGCCTCCTGCCGGAACTTGTCCGCATCCTCCATCCGGTCGGCCCATCCATAGAAATCGGCGCGGGGAGGCACAGGGCAGGGGCCCTGCGACGGACCGCTGACCACCAGTTCATTCCCTGGAAACAGCATCCGATCCATCCTGGAATTCCGCCTGCGGCGCTGTCCCTTCCGGTCCACCGGAAAACTGTGATAGAAAATCCAGTAACTGTCCAGATCCGGCCCGATTACACTGGACGAATGGCCCAGGCTGCCGGTTTCATAATCCGTATTGACCAGAATCGTCTTCTTTTCAGGAACCTGCCAAGGCCCCAGCGGCCCGTCCTCACTGACCGCATAGTCGATGCGGTATCCCCTGGAAAGCAGATGGTTTCCGGTCATAGTGATATAATAACGGCCGCCCCGTTTGAACACGCCAGGCCCTTCCGTCCAGTGCCCCATGGAAGTGCCGGCCAACTCATGTCCCTCATGCATGGTGCCATCCCGCTCCATCTTGTGTCCCATAATGGACGGATTTTCCGCATGGTAAAAATAAAGAGAACCATCGTCATCCGCAAAGATGGAACCGTCGATCGTCAGACCGAAGTTGTCCGTAAGCCGTTTGAAGGGCCCTATTGGGCTATTAGAGGTATACAGGTAATGTCCTGCTCCCCGGGGTGAAGTGATCAGATAGAATACACCGTTAAAATAGAAAATTTCAGGCGCATAGGCATTGTCCAGATCCGGATCATCCGCCACTCTTCCAACGCAGCGCCAATTAACCATGTCCTCTGATTCCCAGGCAATGATGCCCTCCGGACCGGCTGAGGGATAAAAATAATACCGCCCGTTGAATCGATAAACAAACGGATCCCCGATTCCTGATCCGATCCCATCCATTTCCCCAAATTCTGGAGCGGGCAGGCAAATCGGATTCTGATATTGTTTCATAGCCAGTTCCTCTCTTTCTTAATCACACATAAATCATGGGGCTGCGCAGTCACGCAGCCCCATGATTCACTCAAAGGTCATCCTTTACACTGTCGATTACCTTTGTCATTTCCTCTGCGATCTGAGCAATAGCTTCTTCAGCTGTGATCTCACCCGCCAGGGCAGATTGGATCGCAACCTCTTCGATATCACCCACCTGTGCGGAAACATAAGGGATATCCGTATCGGCAAGCTGAGACGCTGCAGCTAGATTTTCCTTCAAAGCATCATAAACCGGATTGCCAAGTTCCAAGAAGATGTCACGTTCATAATTGGAAGCACGGCAGGGATCCATTTCGATGGGAGCTTTGATGTATTCGCCGTCTTTAGAAGTGACCAACTCGCAGAACTTGAATGCCATTTCCTGTTCCTCGCTGCTGGATGCGATGGACATAGCCCAGCCGCCCAAGGTAGGGCTGCTGCCCGGAATCAGCGCGTAACCGATGTTGCCCTTCGTGGGAGAACCGTCCGCTTCACAGTTCATATATAAGCCGGGCCACTGCTCCATCATCGCCGCATTTCCCTGGGCGAAATAGGTATTTCCCGTATCCCAGTCAAAGGTAATGCTCTCCTGAGGAGCAAATTTTACCAGATCCAACATGAACTGAAGCGCTTTCACGCCGCTGCCATCCGTAAAGCCAGGCTGATAATCTTCACCTACCTCTGTGCCGCCGAAATAGCCCAGGTGATTGAACCAGGTAAACCGGCTGGAACCTTTGGACAGCACGCCCGAATAACCATACTCCACGGGAGAATCGGGATTGACGGATTTGGTGAAAAACTCCGCCACCTCCAGCATTTCTTCAGGCGTTGCGGGAACGGTAAGATCACGGCCGTATTTTTCCTTAAATGCAGCCTGCTGCGTGGCATCCTCAAACAGATCCTTCCGATAGAAGAAAACCATAGAATCGGGTTTGAAGGGGAATGCAATCTGCATGCCATTGTATCTGGAATAGGTATCATACATGCCGGTGAGGAAATCTTCCTCCTCAAAGCCAGGGCTCGCCACCGTATCCAACATTTCAGTGACATCGCTCAGAAGACCCGCATGGGCGAAGGAATGGATGTAGGCGATGGGCATACATACCACATCGAACTGATTACTGGAAAGCCCCATCTGGCCCTTTTCAAACAGCTGATCCGGGAAGGACTGCACCTCCACCTCGCCGCCCGTCATCTCATGGAAAAGGGATGCAAAGATCTTAAACACCTTCTCATAATTGGAACCGGAACAGGCAACCACGATTTTCTTTCCCTCATACATACCGGGCTGAAGGGTTCCGTCCAGATCCAAATTGTCCAGCATAGGATAATCTGCTACCTTTGCGTCCGAAGTAAATACCTCCTCTTCCGTTTCCGTCGCAGCATCTGCTTCTGTTTCCGCTCCGTCGCCCTCTGCCTGCGCTCCGTCATCGGCTGCCTGCTCTTCGGAAGACGCATTGGATGTGCTGCCATCCTGGCCGGCGGAAGTCGATGTGCCGCATGCCGCCATGCTGCCCACAAGTGTCAGCGCCAGAAAAACGGCAAGAATTTTTCTTTTCATAAAACTACCTCCTTTTTGTGTGTAACCAAACCGCTGCCAAAATCAGTGCAGCGAAATCGTTACATTGTTTATCTCAGTAAAAGGCAAGACCTATGTCTTACCCCTTCACTGCGCCTGCTGTAAAGCCCTTGACAATGTACTTCTGCATGGTAAGGGACAAAATGATCGCCGGGACCATGGACAGTGTACCCGCTGCCGCGATGGAACCGAAAGGCGTATCACGATCCCTCTGAATCATGCTGTTAATGGCGATCGGCAACGTTTTAAACGCATCCTTAAAGGTCAGTGTCAGAGCAAGCCCAAACTCGTTCCATGCGCCTATGAAGCACAGGATGGCAACCACCGAAATGCTGGGCAGCACCAGAGGAAGGGCGATCTCCCAATACATCCGGTAGTTGGAACAGCCGTCTATACTGGCGGATTCATAAATTTCCCTCGGTATCTCCTCATAAAAACCGAGGAACAGCCAGATTGACATGGGAAGTGAAAACGTACAATAGGCTGCAATAAGGCCCAGATGGTTGTCCAGAAGACCCAGATTCAGATAAATGATGTACAAAGGAATCGTATAAAGCAGCCCCGGAATCATGCGGATTACATAAATTCCCAAAGAAACGGCTTTATTGCCTTTAAAGGAAAACCGCGTTAGGCCAAAGCCAGCCATGGAAGCAACCAATACGCACAGAAGCGTCGTCAGAGAAGCCACCTTGGTGCTGTTTAACAGAAAACTGGGAAAGCTGGAATTACGGAAGATCTCAATGTAGTGCCCCACCGTCACCCGGGTCGGAACATAGGCCGGTACGGTAGTAAGGATGTCCTCGTTATATTTAAAGGACATGGTCACGGCCCAGTAGATCGGAAAGATGAAGAAAAAGGCACACAGGCACAAGCCGATAAAAATCCCCGCCGAAACCAGCCGTCTTTTTTGGAAAAATCCGGATTTCATATATCCTCCCTCCTAATCTGGCCGTTTGCGCATAAGGATCATCGTCGTGACAGCCACAATTGAGACCACAACAAAGAAGATAAAAGCGCCTGCCGATCCCTGTCCCACGTTATTATAGCGGAATGCGGTTTTGTAGATCGTGGTGCCAATGGTCTCCGTGGAAGCCCCCGGCGCACCGTTCGTCAACTGCATGACGGCGTCAAAGGCCCTCAGCGCATCGCTGATCCGCATGGAAACCACCAGAGCGATGAAATTCCGGATGGTGGGCAACGTGATACTGAAGAAGATCTTCGGTCCGGATGCTCCGTCCACCCGCGCCGCCTCAATCATTTCCATGGAAACCGTCTTGAGGGCCGCCTGGAACACCAGTACACAGAAGGGCGTCGCCATCCAGATCTCCACGATGATGATGGCCACCTTGGCGTAAAAGGTTTCTCCCAGCCAGTTGGGCTGCGGAAGATTCAAGAGCGCAAATGTATTATTCACCACACCATAAACCGGATAGAACATCAGTTTCCAGACCGTTGCGGAAACCACCGCCGCAATCATCATCGGAATGATCAGAAGCGTCTTGAACGGCCCCGCGAATCGGGACGCGGACTCACTATTCAGCATGGATGCGATCAGAAGCCCCAACGACGTCTCTATGACTACCACAACCAACGCGAAAACCAGCGTCCACTGGATCGAATCAAGGAAATTCTGATTGGTCAGCATTTCAATATAATTTTTCAGTCCCACGAAATGTATCGTACTAGCCGGCATGGCAAGATTGTAAGACTGAAAACTGAGATAAAAAGAATAGCCGATCGGTATGATGGAAATACACACAAGCATGATCACGGCTGGAGCCAGAAAAACCACAGGCGCTATTTTTTCTGAAAAGGCCTTTTGTTTCTTTTTTACTGCTGGATCACTCATTCTGCATCAATCCTCCTTTCTTTTTGATACTTATCATGGATTGGTTAAATTATAGCATTCGGACCATATGA
>CANSTU010000089.1 GCA_947650005.1 uncultured Lachnospiraceae bacterium | reverse complement strand
CGGCGCGCGGAAACATGGGACGGCCTCCAGGCCTCTTGGGGCGCTCCTCTCCGGACGGGTTCCTGCCGGGATATTCTTGCGTTTGGCGTTTTGAGCGTGTTTTTTTGTTTTTTAGCAGGCAAAAGGGTAGGGCTTTTAAATGTGACAAATAAAATACAGATATAGGAAAACATAATACTTGCGTAAAACTACAGTTTTGCAATAAAATAATGGTATATGGCTGGGATATGCTGTGCCTAAGACGGAACGGATCAATCGGTTTTCGATTTACGCGGGCGTATTCTGTGTCGATGGTACAAATAAAAGACCGGTTGAACCAAAAAAGGATGGAGGTTAATCATGGGAACAATGGAGGAACGTTTTGCCGCCCTGGGCGTTGTGCCGGTGGTGGTATTGAATGATGTGAAAGATGCGCTGCCGCTGGCTCAGGCGCTGGTGGAAGGCGGGCTGCCCTGTGCGGAGGTAACATTCCGTACGGATGCGGCGGAAGAGTCCATCCGCCTGATGGCGGAAAAGTATCCTGATATGCTGGTGGGGGCCGGCACCGTATTGACGACGGATCAGGTGGACCGCGCGGTAAAGGCCGGGGCAAAATTCATCGTAAGCCCTGGTTTTGACCCGGAAATTGTAGATTATTGTTTGGACAAGGATATTCCGGTGTTCCCCGGATGTATCACCCCTTCGGAAGTAGCCCAGGCGGTGAAACGTGGCCTGAAGGTGGTCAAATTCTTCCCTGCAGAGCAGTTCGGCGGCGTATCCACCATCAAGGCGCTAGCGGCTCCCTATACTATGGTGAAGTTTATGCCCACAGGCGGAGTCAGTACAAAGAATCTGAAGGATTATCTGGAATGCGATAAGATTCTCTGCTGCGGCGGAAGCTGGATGGTAAAGGGAGACTTGGTTAAGGCAGGGGAATTCGATAAGATCCGGGAACTGACCAAAGAGGCTGTGGAGCTCGCCAAGAGTATTCGCGGGTAAGGCAATAGCGGCAAGTAAAAGATTTACAGACGGGAATTTTTCTGTGGAAAAGTTCCTTAGGATAAAGCCGCATAACGGCGGTAGAATGCGGGGAAGATTTCCCTTGATTTGTACGTGCGCCAGGGCGCGCAGATGGGAGCCAAACATGAATCTAAATATGAGACCGGCAAAGGAATGCAAGTATGATGCGGTATCTCTTGGGGAAGTAATGCTGCGTCTGGATCCAGGCGAGGGCAGGATCCGTACGGCAAGACGTTTCCAGGCATGGGAGGGCGGCGGAGAATATAATGTGGTTCGCGGCCTTCGCAGATGTTTTGGGATGAATACGGCGGTGATTACGGCTTTTGCCGATAATGAAGTCGGCATGTTGATGGAGGATTTTATCCTGCAGGGCGGCGTGGACACCTCTTTGATAAAATGGATGAAGACGGACGGGATCGGCCGTATCTGTAGAAACGGGATCAACTTCACGGAACGGGGATTTGGCATTCGCGGTGCGGTAGGATGTTCGGATCGTGCCAATACGGCAATCTCCAAGGCAACGCCCGAGGATTTTGACTTTGACTACATTTTTGGCGAGCTTGGCGCGCGTTGGCTGCATACAGGCGGCATTTATGCGGCTTTGTCGGAACAGTCCTGTGAAACGGTATTGGCGGCGATTAAGACCGCGAAAAAGTATGGCACCATCATTTCCTACGACCTGAACTATCGCCCGTCCATGTGGAGCGCCATCGGCGGACAGGCCAAGGCGCAGGAGGTGAATCGGGAAATCGCCAAGTATGTGGATGTGATGATCGGGAACGAAGAGGATTTCACGGCGTGTCTGGGCTTTGAAATCGAAGGCAATGACGAAAACTTGAAGGAATTGAACCTGGACGGCTATAAGAAGATGATTAACGAAGCCGCCAAAACATATCCCAACTTCAAGGCTGTGGCCACGACGCTTCGGACGGTGAAAACGGCCACTGTGAACGACTGGAGCGCCATTTGCTGGGCAGACGGGGAAATCTATAAGGCCAAAGATTACAAGGGGCTGGAGATCATGGACCGTGTGGGCGGCGGAGATTCCTTCGCATCAGGGCTGATCTATGGATTGATGACCACCGAGGACGCCAATCTGGCAGTGAACTACGGTGCGGCGCACGGAGCGCTGGCCATGACTACGCCCGGGGATACTACGATGGCGAGCAAAAAGGAAGTAGAAGCCATCATGGGCGGCGCCGGAGCGAGGGTGCAAAGATAAGACACATTTCGGTGAGGATTCGGACATCGGATACAAGATGGAGGGAGGCACAGAAGGCCAAATAAACGGCCGGCTGTGTCTCCTCTTTCCAAGTATATGGGAGCCAAATATGCGACTATTGATTAAACAGAGGTTTTTTTCCTGGACAGATTCCTACGATATTTATGATGAAAGCGGAAACACGAGATATTTTGTGAAAGCGGAATTTTTTGCCTTGGGGCATCAGCTCCATGTCTATGATGCAAGACAGCGTGAAATCGGTGTGATAAAACAGAAGCTTCTGACGTTCATGCCTGAATTCGAAATAGAGATCGGCGGATGGACTCAGGGTAGAATCCGCAAACAGCTTACCCTTCTTCGGCCAAAGTATGAGATCGACTGTAACGGCTGGTATGTGGAGGGAGATTTGTTTGGCTGGGATTACGATGTATATGAGGCGGGCAGGGCCATTATCCATATCTCCAAGGAACTCCTCCATTGGGGGGATACCTATGTGATCGACTTTGCGGATCCCAAAGATGAGCTGATGGGACTGATGCTGGTGATTGCCATAGACGCTGCCAACTGCTCAAACGGAAAAGACTGACTCTTTAAGGAGTCTTTCCTTCCTTAATCCAACGGATCCTTTCGCAGATCATACAATTGTCAGCCTGATGATCCATAGATACTTCCTCCATTCTTATATGGCGCATATACATTCAAAACATGGGACAGCCGCCATGCCCTGTCCTGAAGCGCTGTATCCGGGTCGAAAGCCTGCCCGGCACGTGAATCGAAGTATAGCATATCCCTCCATGATTAACAATCTGAAGCTTGAGAATCCGGTATAAATACACTATAATAGGTGAAAATAGTAATCACATTTGGAAGCCGTATGCCACGGCAAAATGGGAGGAAGAGTGAAGGATTTTTCAAATCTTTTACTCCCTCTGATTGATACGCGCGCCAAAGCGCGCAGATGGGAGCCATATATGAAATTTACGGAAATGCCTTATGGGCGGGTGGACTTTGATGAGGTGGAAAAGGAATTTGCGGCCCTGATGGAGGAGTTTAGGGCGGCCGGAAGCGGAGAGGAGCAATTCGCGGTTCATCAGAAATATTATGCCCTCCGGGATCGGACGGATACTTGCATTACGTTGGCACAGATCCGCCATGATGTGGATACTACGGACGGATTTTACAAGGAAGAACAGGACTATTATGATCAGATGGGACCTCGATACAGCAACATGGTCATAGAATACCAAAAACTGTTGTACGATTCACCATACAGAGCCGAGTTGGAAAAGAAGATCGGCCCGGTGGCCTTCCGAAATATGGAATTATCCAGAAAATCCATGGAAGAAAAATTGATTCCTTTGGTACAGGAAGAAAACGTTCTGGCCACCTCTTATGAGGATATCCTCGCCAATGCGAAGATTGACTGGGACGGGGAAACGCTCAATCTGTCACTGTTAAAGCCCTATCTGAAGAATCCGGACAGAAATGTGAGAAAGCGGGCCTGGAAAAAGTTTTCCGCCTATTTTCAGGAAAATGAACAGAAGTTGGACGAAATCTATGACAAGCTGGTGAAAAACCGTACCCGTCAAGCAAAGGAAATGGGATATGAAAACTATGTGGAGCTGGGCTACTACCGCATGACGCGCAATTGTTACGACAGGAAGCAGGTGGAGGCTTTCCGCGCGCAGGTGAAGAAGGATTTCGTGCCCTTTGTGGAAAAACTCCATGAAAAGAGAAGGAAGGCCCTTGGACTGGAAAAACTTTCCTATATCGATGAGGGTGTGCACTTTAAAGAAGGTAATCCGGATCCTGTGGGCACGCCGGAGGAGATTTTGAAGGCAGGCCAGAGGATGTATGAGGAGCTGTCGCCGGAGACAAAGGAATTCTTTGACTTTATGATGGAGAACGGGCTCTTTGATGTGTTGGGCCGGAAGAATAAACGGGTGGGAGGCTACATGACCTATCTCCCTATGTACGGTTCTCCGTTTATCTTTGCCAATTTTAACGGCACAAGCGGAGATGTGGACGTGATCACCCATGAATGCGGTCATGCGTTCCAGGGCTATCTGGCCGGAAAGGATCCCATCAAGGAACATGCCGATATCACCATGGAAACGGCGGAATGCCACTCCATGTCCATGGAATTTTTTACAGAAAAATGGATGGAATGGTTCTTTGGCGACCGGGCGAAAGATTATCTGGAAATGCATTTTGAGGATGCATGCATGTTCATCCCCTATGGCTGTATGGTGGATGAGTTCCAGCACGAGGTCTATGAGAATCCGGACATGACGCCGGCCGAGCGCAAAGCGGTCTGGACGAGGCTGGAAAAAGAGTATAAGCCCCATCTCGACTACGGGACGGATCCCTTCTTTGGGAAAGGCGGATACTGGCAGCAGCAGCACCATATATACAGCTTCCCTTTTTACTATATTGATTATGTAATCGCCCAGACAGTTGCCTTTGAATATAAGCTTTGGATGGATGAGGATTACGAAGCGGCCTGGAAGAGCTATTTAAAACTGTGTCAGATGTCCGCATCCGACTTCTTCAACAATATGATTCCTGCATGCGGGCTGAGGCTTCCCTTTGAGGACGGCTGCCTGAAGGAGATCGCGCAGAAGCTGGAAAAGAGACTGGCGCTATAGTCCGCCGGATGAAACGGCAATCAGCCGGCGGAATGAGAGGAAACATGACTGCCCATGAATTATATCGTACTGGACCTGGAGTGGAACCAGGGAAACGAACAGGTGGAAAAACAGCGAAAGGATATTCCCTTTGAGATCATTGAGATCGGAGCCGTTAAGATGGCGGGCCGGCCGGATGGGGACTGGGAAATTCCCGCGGACAGGGAGGGGAAGAAGGAGCCGGGAGAAGGCGGAAAACCTTTGTCCGGCGATGCCCCTGTGGCCGAATCGTTTCCGGAGTATGACACCTTCCATGAGGTCATCCGCCCCCAGGTTTATCATGAGATGCATTGGGCAACCAAAGACATCCTTCATATGGAGATGGAAGACCTGGAGGGAGGACGGCCCTTTCCTGAAGTGCTGGAAAGCTTCCTCGCCTGGTGCGAAAAGCCCGTAGGTGGGCCGGCCGCCCCTCTCCTTCGCGGGGAGGCTTTGGAATGTGACCACGTCGGATACATGTTCGCTACCTGGGGGCCGCAGGATCTTACGGAGCTGCAGAGAAATATGCGTTACTATCAGCTGCCTGCCTTGGGAAACGGCCCTATTCCATTTTATGATGTACAGAAGCTGTTCAGCCTTGCCTTTGAGGATAGGAAAAGCAGGAGAAATCTGGAATATGCGGTGGACTTTCTGCAGATACCGAAGGAAAATGCCTTTCATCGGGCCCTGGACGATGCCTATTATACGGCGCGGATTCTGGAGAGGATCCGGGATCCCCATATCCTGCAGAAGGTATCCTTTGACATCTTTTGGCTCCCCCGGGACAAGGAAGAGGAAATACACATCGTATTCGATGATTATGCCAAGTATATCTCCAGGGAGTTTAAGGATAAGGCGGCCCTGCTGACCGACAAGGAGGTGGCAAGCACCCGCTGCTATCTGTGCTGTAAAAACCTGAAACGCAAGGTCAAATGGTTCACCCCGAACGGAAAGCATTATTACAGCCTTTCCCTATGCAGCGAACACGGATATATGAAGGGAAAAATCCGCGTGAAAAAGGGAGAAGGAGAAGGAGTCTATGCGGTAAAGACGCTGAAACTCATTTCAGAGGAAGCGGCCGTTGAACTTACGCGGGCGAGGGAAAGGGCCGGGGAGATCAGAAAGGTAAAAAACAGAAAGAAAGCGAAAAAATCCCAATAAATTTCTTTCGGATAGACCGACAGGGCCGTTGCAAAACTGCAGCGGCTTTTGTTTTTGCGGCATACACGAAAATGTTCCAGAGGCTCTTGTTGCACCTGCTTTAGGATTATGCGCCGAACAGCTTCAGAACCCCGGCGGTCTGGATAGCGGCCCCAAGGGGAAGACAGTCTTCGTCCAGCGTGAAGGCAGGGTTATGGATATCGTAGACAATGCCCTTTGCTGGATTGCCACAGCCCAGGTGCCAATAGCAGGAGGGACATTGTTCTGCAAAGAAGGAGAAATCCTCGGTCCCCATGTCGGGATAGGACATCTGGTGTACGCGATTAGGGCCCAAAATGGAGGAAGCGGCACTGATCATGGTATCCGTTATCCTGTCGTCATTGATCAGCGCAGAATAAGACGGATGCAGGATCAGTTCACCGTTTCCGCCCAGGGCGGAAGCGGTATGCTCAACGATTCGGGCAAGCCTTTCCGCTAGAAAGGTGCGGGTCTGAGGATCCAGACAGCGTATGATGCCGGTCAATTCCGCGGTTTGGGCGATGACGTTTCCCGCGGTTCCAGCATGGATCATGCCTACGGTAACGACCGCGGAATTGACTGGGGAAACATTGCGGCTTACCACGGACTGTAAGGAATTGATGATCGCAGCGGCCATGAGGATCGCGTCACAGCCCCTTTCCGGATGCGCTCCATGGCAGCCCTTTCCTGTGAGCGTGATGGTAAATTCATCGGAGGCAGCCATCATTTTCCCATGCTTGAAAGAGGCTTCCCCGCAGGGAAGGGAGGCGTCCATATGAAGCCCCAATACGTGTTCGACCTTAGGGTTTTCCATGCAGCCAGCCAGGATCATGCGCTGTGCGCCCCCTGTGGTTTCTTCTGCGGGTTGGAAAAAAATTTTTACGGTGCCGCGCAGCGTTTCTCTCCTGTCATAGAGCATACGGGCAGCTCCCAGGGCGATGGCAATGTGGCCGTCATGCCCGCAGGAATGGGCTACCCCATCGTGGCAGGAAGAAAAGGGAAGCCCCGTGGTCTCCTGCAGGGGTAGGGCATCTATATCCGCCCGAAGGGCGACAGCATGTCCGTCGTCCAATCCTCCGCGTATGATGGCAACAATTCCGGTATCCGCAATGCCGCAGGCATAGGGAATACCGTACTCATCCAATTTTTGGCAGATATATTTGCCGGTTTCATATTCCCTGCCGGAAAGCTCGGGATATTGATGGAGGTGGCGCCGTATGGCGATCATTTCTCCTTTTAACGCATTTGCCTGCGAAAGTAGTTCCATCTTTCCTCCCATTCTGCCGCTAGGCGGCTTTCTGTTCAAGGGTATTTGGTGCGCAAAGGAACACCCGTGTGTTACTTGAGCACAGATTTCCGGGTCATTCCCCTTTCAGCCTTCCCCATACAGGCACGTTTTATCAAACGGTATATTGTCTGATATTTACCGAGTTAAAAAAGGGATTTAGAATCCTACTATCACGGCTCCCCAGACGAAGGCGAGCTGGAGCAGGAAAAAGAGCCCGAACAAGGGAAGGAAGAATTTCCACCACTTGTTCAGCGGCACGCCTGCAATACCACAGCCAATGGCGATATTGGCCGTGGGCCATAAGAGGTTCGAGAAGCCGTCTCCAAACTGGAAACATAATACCGTCACTTCCCGGGTTAGTCCCATCAGATCGCCCAGAGGCGCCATCAGGGGAATGATGGTGGCCGCCTGACCGCTTCCGGAAGGGATCACGAAATTGATCAAAGTCTGGATGATCAGCATACCAGTGGCAGAAATCAGCGGCGGCAGCCCGTCGAGCTGGCTGGATAGAAAATAAATAATAGTGTCGATGATTTTGCCGTCCTGCATGACAATGAGAACGGCTTTGGCTACGCCTACGATCATGGCTCCGAACACGATATCCTTACATCCGTTGATGAATTCCACCGCAATCTTGTCCGGACTCCAGCCAAATATCAGAGCCACCACAATGCCCATCAGCAAAAAGACGCCGGTAAGCTGGGTATTGCCCCAGCCCTGTTTCAGGAAACCATAAAAAATCCATACGAGACAGGCCAAGATTACGAGTAGGGTTGCTGCTTCCCGTTTCCCCATGGGAAGCTTCTTTAGCTCTTCCTTATCGAAGGAAAACAAGCTCTCTTCCCCGGCCATCAAGCTTTTGGAAGGGTCTGCCTTGATCCTTTTCCCGTATCGGAAGATCCACCATAGGGCAGCTAGGCTGAACAGAACAAAAATTGCCACACGGATCCCCATGCCGGAATAAATGGGTATGCCTGCTATGGATTGGGCAATTACGATGGTATAAGGATTCATCAAAGCTGCGGCAAAACCCACGCCGATACCCAAAAGCACGATGGAAAAACCGAACATGGCGTCATAGCCCAACGCAATTCCCATGCCTACCATAATCGGGATCAGGCCGTTGAAGTCGTTCCACATACCGAACAAAGAGGCGCATACGGCAAAGAACAGGAAGAAGATGGGGACCAGTATTTTTTCCTTCCCGTCAAATTTCCGGAGAAGGGCTCCCATCATCGCATTAAAGGAACCGGTCTTGATGACCATGGAAAACGCTCCGTTTACAATAAAAATGAGCATCATCACATCCGCCCCGGAGATGAGACCTCTGTGGAAAGAACCGAAGAAATCCAACAGATTGGTGGGTTTGGAATCCTCCACGTAATGGTAGGAACCGGGAATGACGAGATTCCGTACGGTTCCGTTCACATCCACGGCTTCATAGTCAAATTCCCCTGCAGGTATGATCCAGGTAAGCACGCTTGCCACGGCCACCAGGCAGAACAGGATAACAAAAACATGGGGCAGCTTTTTCTTTTTTTGCATTTCCATAAAAATCCCCTCCTTTTTAAAAGTATAGCATGCGTTCACTCAGGCCAACATTGTAAATCGTGCTCTAAAACGCTTCATTCGTGCTGAGTTTCGAAATGCTCTTAATAATCCCCGCCTCCCCGTGTATATCTGTCGAAATCAATATCCTTTTTGCGACGTTTTCTGCGCTGGGTACGCGCTCTGCGTTTTCGGCCGAAACTATAGTTGTGGAGCACAGACGCCAGATTGAAAAGAAGGAACAAGAGGGCGGCCCCGGCGGCCATGGCAATGAGGATGGTTTTTACGTTGATGTAGATCTGCCCGTCCTGCTGCTTCGGCTCCGAAGAACTTTCCTTTCCGGAAGCAGAAGCCTGCTGTGCGATTTCCACCGTGGCCTTACCCAGATATACGCCGTTATAAGTATATTCCAGATGGGCTATGGTATTGCCGTCCCCCTGGCCGTCATAGGATAATTCGGCGGAGGTGTCCTCATACTCGGCAGTATCGGGAAGGACGATGATATCCGAAGAATGGATGGCCAGGATTGGAGCGGAATTTCCAAACACGTCGCTGTCAGATTCAAAAAAACTATTGCTCCCGAAGGTATAGCGGGTGTCCTCATCCGCCACATTTACCATGCGGAAATGATTGAAACCATAGTTGAACAGCTCAATGGTATCCGTAAATTGGGCTGGTGATTCCTCTTTCATAATGACGCAGATCAGCCGCATCCCGTCCTTCTGCGCACAGGAAACCAAGGTCTGTCGGGCTTGTGACGTGTAACCCGTTTTACTGCCCACTAAATACTCATAAGCAAGATCCTTTCCGGGAAGAAGCTGGTTTTTGGAATTGGCATACAGCTCCCGGGAAAGGGTGGAGGAAGGCGGGAAAATATAAGAAGGCGTGCTGGAAATCTTGCACAACAGATCATTTGAGAAAAAAGCTCTTCCGATCAAAGCCATATCGTAGGCTGACGTATAATGATTTTCGTCGAAGATCCCATTCGTGGTAACAAAATGGGAGTCCACGCAGCCGAGCTCTTTTGCGCGCTCGTTCATCAGCGCCACAAAAGCCTCCATACTTCCGCTGATGTGTTCCCCGAGGGCATTTCCCGCCTCATTAGCCGATCCCACCAAAAGGCCATAGAGCGACTGTTCCACGGTGAGCGCTTCTCCCGCCCTAATTCCGATGTTGGAATCGGACTGCCAGTCAATGCTGTCAACAGCGCGGTGGGAAAAAGAGACCGTATCATCCAAGGGGCAGTTTTCTATGGTGATCAGCCCAGTGAGAATTTTCGTAATGCTGGCAGGGTACAATTTGTCATGAATGTTTTTGGCATACAGAATCGCCCCAGTCTGCGCCTCCATCAGGATGGCGGACTGAGCGCCGATGATGGGCCCATAGGGCCAGTTCTCCCATTCATTGGATTCCACAGGCATATCCCTGCGCGCATCCGCTTCTGCCTGGTAATCCTCGGGTTCGGCAGATACCCGGATGCAAGGGACGGCCGCAACAGCGACGGCTAGGAAAAGGGCAATCGCCTTTATCAGAAAAGTGTGTTTTGTGTTCATAATAACCTCCGTGCCATGTTCTTTGCAGCAACGCGGAATGCTGGAAGGAAAATCTCCCTTTACCGTCCGATTTGACGCTTGCGGCACAAATACCGATTGGAATTAGTATGTCTTCTTATGTTCCATCCTATCATAGGGAAGCGGCAGTTTCAAGGCAGTGTTCAGTTACGATTGCCATGCCCGTAAGGAGCCTGCCAGAAGAGGCGCGTTCCAGGCCCCAGGACAGACCGGGTGGCCACCCCCTGTTTTGGAGCGCCGTCGCGCCGGACATTGCGATGAGCCCTGGACGCTTCCCTGCCTGGCAATGGCCATCCAGGGAAGCAGGTCTCATCTCCATGGCGCGAAATGCGCTCCAAAACAGGGGGTGGCCACCCGGTCTGTCCTGGGGCCTGGAACGCGCCTCTTCTGGCAGGCTCCTTACGGGCATGGCAATCGTAACTGCATTCAGAAGTAAGTTTGACGGATTGCCGGCTATCCATTGATTTTTATCCCTTCTTCCGTTATACTGGAACGAAAAGAACGGAAAACAGAGCTGCCGTTGAGGCGGGGAAAATGAGGGCATATGAGACTAAAGAATATACCGGGATCCAGAGAAGTGATAGCCGACAGCTGTTTTGTAATACATGATCCGGAGGAATACAGGGGGAAATGGAAGAACCTGTTTGGGAACGATTACCCGTTGCACATTGAAATCGGCATGGGGAAGGGAAAATTCATCATGGGTATGGCTGAGCTCCATCCGGATGTGAATTATGTCGGGATCGAAAAGTATTCTAGCGTCCTCCTGCGGGCCATTCAGAAAATGGAAGAAGTGGAGCTGCCCAATGTGAAATTCATCCGTATGGATGCGGAAGATCTCACAAAAGTATTTGGCAGGGGTGAGGCCGGCCGGATCTATCTTAATTTTTCCGACCCGTGGCCCAAGGACAGGCATGCGAAACGGCGCCTTCCTTCCAGACAGTTTTTGGGAAGGTATGATGAGATTCTGGAAAAGGACGGCAGGGTGGAATTTAAAACGGATAACAGAAAGCTATTTGAATTTGCCCTGGGTGAACTGGAACCTGCGGGATGGAGACTGGAGGAAAAGACTTTTGACCTGCATGGGGATGAGAGGCTGATGCAGGGGAATGTAATGACCGAATATGAAGAACGCTTTTCATCAGCCGGAAATCCGATTTGTAAGTATATCATCAGCCGGTAGGGCGGGCCGGAAATATAGGGGGCGGGCTTTCAAACCAGCTAAAATATAACGCGGGATTGCGGGCAATGCCTGCAAAACGCAGGGGGGTACAAATGAGGCGAATCAAAGAGAATACCAAAGCGGCGGCCTTGCTGATCTTTGCGGCGGGAGGGATGCTGCGTCTGTTTTATGTGTGTTTTTCCACGATCTATGACAGGCAGTATGATATTGGGCTGATCGATCTGGACGCAGGCCATACGGTGACGGGCGGCCATCTGGCCTATATCCAATATCTGTATGAAAACTGGAGGATGCCGGATTTTGATCCCACCAGCGTGTATCAGTTCCATCATCCGCCTTTGCATCATTTCCTATGCGCGGTGTGGATGAAATTTGTTTCCTTATTTATTAAAAATACGGCTGTAGTGGAGGAATCCATTCAGGCAATTCCTTTTGTGTGTTCGCTGCTGATTCTGTGGGTGCTGCTTCGGATTGTCAGGCAGTTTGACCTGCAGGAAAGGACGGTCCGTTATCTGATGGCACTTTTTGCTTTTCATCCTGCTCTTGTGCTTTTATCTGGGAGTGTGAATAATGACTGTTTGGCGTTGCTTTTTACACTGCTGTGCGTCTTCTATGCTATAGAATGGGGGCGGGCGCCTTCGATGGGATGTATCGCGAAGCTGGCTCTAGTTTTGGGGTTGGGGATGATGACGAAACAGAGCGTAGCCGAAATGGCTTTTCCCATCGGGGCAGTTTTCCTTTATGTACTTTTGGTGCGTATTCGGGAAGGCGGTCTGTGGGGAAAATCGGTAAAAGATCTGGCGCGGCAGTTCGGCATTTTTGGACTGATCAGTGTCCCGCTGGGGATGTGGTTTTATGTGAGAAATCTTTTACGCTATCAGGTTTCCTTTTTATGGGTTTATGAGCTGCCGGAGGATTCCTGGCAGTATACGGGGAATGTCAGCGTAGTAAACCGGTTTTTATGGCCTATCCCCCAGGAAATGGTGGATAATTTGAAAAATTTCCGGATCGGATGTGGATATAATGTGTGGATGCAGATCATCCGTACCTCTGTGCTGGGGGAGTGGGATATGGCTGGAGTGGGGAAGCCTGTAAAGCTGCTGGCTGTGTTTCTGATGCTGTTGGGAGGCATCCTGGCTCTAGCGGCATTGGTATCCTTCGTTTGGACATTCGGAATAACGGTGAGAGTGAAACGGATGGATCCCCCATCCTGGCTGCTGTGTGTGGCGGGATATTTGGTGACTATGATAGGCTATTTCATCTTTGCCTATAAATTTCCCCAACAATGCAGTATGCATTTTCGATATATAGAAATTACCCTGCTGTTCCCGGCCCTGGGCCTTGGATTCGTGCTGCAGGAGCAGAAGAACCGATGGCTGAATTGGACAGCTTGGGGAATACTCGGCTGTTTTGGCGTATGCAGTGTGTTGATGACCGGTGTATGGTGTTTGGGGGTCGGATGAGAGCAAAGTTGAAAGAAGAACGCATTCAACCTCAACCGCCCTGATTTAAGAGCGTGCCTTGCACGCAGACGGGAGCAAGGTTGAAAGAAGTGCGTTTTCAACCGCCTTGATTTGAGAGCGTGCTTTGCACGCGGACGGGAGCAAGGTTGAAAGAAGTGCGTTTTCAACCGCCCTGATTTAAGAGCGTGCCTTGCACGCAGACGGGAGCAAGGTTGAAAGAAGTGCGTTTTCAACCGCCTTGATTTGAGAGCGTGCTTTGCACGCGGACGGGAACAAGGTTGAAAGAAGTGCGTTTTCAACCGCCCTGATTTGAGAGCGTGCCTTGCAC
>CANSTU010000088.1 GCA_947650005.1 uncultured Lachnospiraceae bacterium | reverse complement strand
GCTTCCGCAGCTTTGTCTGGGCCGCTCCTCTCCAGGCGGGATCCTGGCAGGGGGGAAACAACTGACCCACTGCAAGCTGATTTGGGAAAAAGGTTGACAGTTCTATAAAGAAGCATATATAATTATTTCCGTTGGCTGCTTTTATTTTTAGCCGGGTATCCCAGGGATATCCATAGAACGCCTAAGGCGTGCAGGCTGACAGCGTAATTCGTTATTTATTTATGCCATGAAGGCATTGCTTTCCCTAGGGGAAAGAATGCTGTCATGGCATTTTTGTTGCAGGAAATTCCCATGTTATATTGCTCTGGGCGAATATCCGCTATAGTGGAATGGATGCGACCGGCGCGCATTTTGGCGATTAAAGCATCGGATACGATGCCTGCGGAAAGGATACCGCAGGCGTGGCGGGCAGAAGGTTGAAAGAAGGATACCTTCAACTTGGGCATGGGAAGTTCCCTCAAAGGGAAAGCCGCCATAAGGCGGCAGAATGAGAGGAAAGATGGCGAAAAGGAAGAGCATTTATCCGTTTTTATGTATTGTCGCTGCTGCGGCAGGTGTGCTGGCAGGATGCGCCGGAAGGACATCCCCCGACGGACAGCACGATAGCACGGCGGCAAAAAGCGGTGTCTCACAGGAAACGGGCGGAGAGAACGTGGTGGTGACCATGCCGGTTTCGTCGGAGCCGGAGGCGGGCTTTAACCCGGTATACGGCTGGGGGGCCGGGGAGCATGTACATGAGCCGTTGATTCAAAGCACCCTTCTTACCACCACTGCGGATTTGGAAATCGGCCTGGATTTGGCCACGGATTATGGGGTGAGCGATGACGGCCTTGTATGGACGGTGACCATACGGGAGGACGTTTCCTTTACGGATGGGGAACCTCTGACCGCCGGGGATGTGGCGTTTACCTATAATTTGTGCGCAAAGGAAAGCAGCGTGAACGATTTTACGATGTTAAAGGAGGCGGTGGCTGTGGACGAGACCACCGTGGAATTCCATTTGAATACGCCGTTTTCCGTATGGCCATACACGATGTCGGTCGTGGGAATCCTGCCGGAGCATGCCTATGACGAAAACTACGGTTCGGCCCCCGTGGGTTCGGGCCGTTATCTTCTGAAGCAATGGGACAGGGGACAGCAGGTAATCCTGGAGGCCAATCCTGGCTATTATGGGGAGGCACCGAAGATCAGGCAGGTTACCATTCTATTCATGGAAGAGGATGCAGCCTATGCCGCGGCTCTGGCCGGGCAGGTGGACGTGGCGCATACGGCAGCCACCTATGCGGGGCAGGAGATTTCCGGTTATAGCCTGCTGCGGGTCGGAAGCGTGGACAACAGGGGAATCAACCTTCCTGCAATGGCGGCATCGGAAGCGGATGGAGTGACGGTGGGAAACGACGTGACCTGCGATGTGGCGATCCGCCGTGCCATCAATATCGGCATTGACCGGGAAGAGATGATACAAAATGTGCTGAACGGTTTTGGGACGCCGGCCTATAGCGTATGCGACCGGCTGCCTTGGTATAATCCGCAGTCTGAGGCGGCATTCGACAGACCAAAGGCGATCCGGATTCTGGAAGAAGCTGGCTGGGCGGCAGGAGAAGACGGGATCCGGGAAAAGAACGGCGTGCGCGCTGCATTCACGGTCATGTATAATCCGGGCGATTCCGTGCGTCAGGCGTTGGCGGAGGATCTGGCCGCTCAGTGCAGACAGCTCGGCTTGGAGATCACGACACAGGGAGCGGGCTGGGACGTGGCCTATACAAATGCCCTTTCCCAGCCGTTGGTATGGGGCTGGGGAGCGCATACGCCTATGGAGTTGTACAACCTCTATCACACGGATCCGGAAACGGGGAGTGCGGAGTATTCTCCCTATGCCAATGGGAGCGTGGATCGGTACATGGAGGAAGCTTTGCAGGCCAAGGACCTGCAGGACGCCTATGGTTTGTGGCAGATGGCTCAGTGGGACGGAAGCACGGGAGTGACCCAGGAAGGGGACATTCCGTGGGTATGGCTCTGCAATGTGGATCATCTCTATTATGTGAAAGACGGCCTCCGGGTGGCGGAGCAGAAGATCCACCCCCATGGCCACGGCTGGTCCATCGTGAACAATGTGGATCAGTGGGAATGGAGCGAATAAACGTGAGGAATTTTATCCTGTTTCTGATAAAAAAAATGGGTCGGGTTCTGCTTCTCATGGCAGCGGTCAGCATGGCGGCCTTTCTTTTGGTGGATCGTTCTCCCATCGACCCGCTCCAGGTCAATGTGGGGCAGGCCGCCCTGGGAGCCATGAGCAGGGAGCAGAGGGAGAAACTGGAGGACTATTGGGGAGTGGATGACCCTCCGCTTACGAGATATCTGGGATGGGCGCGTGATTTCCTGCGGGGAGATATGGGGATTTCCCTGCTCTATCGTCAGCCGGTGGAGGAGGTGATCCGGGTGCGCCTTTTGAATTCCCTGTCCCTGATGGTATCCGCGTGGATTTTATCCGGTATCTTGGGGCTGGCGCTCGGCATCTTGGCTGGCATGTACCGTGGGCGATGGCCTGACCGGTTGATCGGGGGGTACTGTCTGGTGGTGGCCAGCACGCCGGTTTTCTGGATTGCCCTGCTTCTCCTGCTGATCTTTGCGGTGTGGCTGGGGCTGTTTCCCATCGGGCTGAGCGTGCCCATTGGGATGGAGGCGGCAGCGGTAACGGCATCCGACCGATTGCATCATGCATTTCTCCCGGCTCTGGCGCTGGGCATTACGGGGATATCCAACGTCGCTCTGCACACCCGGGAAAAGACAATAGACGTACTGGAGAGCGACTATATGCTGTTCGCCGCAGCCCGGGGAGAGAGGAAGTGGGGCATGCTGAGAAGGCACGGGCTGCGGAATCTGCTGCTTCCCGCGCTCACGCTTCAATTCTCTTCGGTGAGTGAAATTATCGGGGGATCGGTGTTGGTGGAGCAGGTCTTTTCCTATCCGGGTCTGGGGCAGGCGGCCGTGACGGCCGGAACTGGGAGCGACGTTCCGCTGCTGATGGGGATTACGGTGATCACGGCAGCCATCGTCTTTACGGGAAATCTTTTGGCGGATGTTCTTTCCCATGTGGTGGATCCCCGTATGAGGAAGGGGGGAGAAGCTTGAAGGCTCATTTCGTGCACCTGAATCGGAGAAAAAAGGCAGCGTTCCTTTTGGGGCTATGTTTATTAGCGCTGTCCGCGGTGGCCGTGGGAGGGGTTCTTTGCGGACAGGAGGCCCGGATCACGGATTTTGCCAGAAAGGACAGGCCGCCCTGCCTGCGGTATCCCTTTGGGACGGACTGGCTGGGCCGGGATATGTTGGCCCGGTCGCTTGCCGGGCTTTCCATGAGTATCCGGCTCGGGCTGTGCACTGCCGGAATCGGCGCACTGCTGGCTTTGGCGCTGGGAAGCGGGGCGGCCCTGTTGGGAAAACGGGTGGATGCCTGCATTTCCTTTGTGATCGATGCCGTTTTGGGGATTCCCCACATCCTGCTGCTGATTCTGATATCCTACGCCTGCGGGAAGGGATTTAAGGGGGTGGTGCTGGGGGTGTCCCTGACCCATTGGCCGGCCCTGGCTCGCCTGATCCGCGCGGAGGTGCTGCAATTAAAGGAAAGCGAATACGTCCTGGCCGCCGGGAAGCTGGGAGCAGGGAAAATGCGGATTGCCCTGCGGCACCTTCTTCCCCACCTGCTTCCTCAGTTTGCGGTGGGATTGATTCTGATGTTTCCCCATGCGGTGCTTCATGAGGCGGGCATTACCTTCCTGGGTTTCGGACTGCCTCCGGAACAGCCGGCCATCGGCATCATTCTTTCGGAAAGTATGCGTTATCTTATCACCGGGAAGTGGTGGCTTGCGCTGTTTCCCGGCCTGATGCTCATATCCGTGGTGGCGCTGTTCGACGTGGCGGGCAATTCCTTAAGAAGCGTATTGGATCCGGCCAGCGCGCAGGATCCGTCCGCAACGCGGTGCTAACCGGCCAATCGTCTTGACGCGCACCGCCGCCGGGGGCCCATCCGGAACGCGGTGCGCATCAAAACCGTAGACAGGCGTAAAGAGGAGTGTTCTATGGAATATGAGAATGGAAAACCGATCCTGGAAATCGAGCATCTGTCCGTTTCTTTTCTTCGATATAAGAAGGGATTCGGTCAGGATTTCCTTCCTGTAATTTCGGGCCTGGATGTGGATGTGTCGGAAGGGGAGATTGTGGCAGTGGTGGGCGCCAGCGGTTCCGGAAAGAGCCTTCTGGCACACGCGGTGCTGGGCCTTCTGCCATCCAATGCGGTATGGAACGGGGAGATTTCTTTCCGTGGGGAGAGACTGGACGGAAAAAGGCTGGAAAAGCTGCGGGGGAAAAAAATTGCCCTGGTTCCCCAGAACGTGGAATCCCTGGATCCGCTGATGAAGGTCGGCAGGCAGGTACGGGGCGTGAGCGGACGAGGGGGCAGGCAGAGAGAGCTGCTGCGGCAGTATGGGCTTTCGGAGGCGGAGGGATACTATCCCTTTGAATGCTCCGGAGGCATGTGCCGCAGGATCCTGTTGGCGACTGCTTTGATGGAGGATCCTGACCTGATCATCGCGGACGAACCAACCCCCGGGCTGGATCCTGCGCTGGCGAAAAAGGCAATGAAGGATTTCAGAAGCTTTGCCGACAAAGGGAAGGGCGTCTTGCTGATCACCCATGATATCGAATTGGCCCTGGAGGTAGCGGACCGAATCACGGTTTTCTATGCGGGAACCATGGTGGAAGAGGCTTTGGCTGCGGATTTTGCCTCCGAAACACTGCTGCGCCATCCCTACACCAGGGCTCTTTGGCGGGCTATGCCGAGAAATGGCTTCCAACCCATAGCGGGGAACCAGCCCTATGCGGGGGAAATTTCAGAAGGATGCGTTTTTCGGCCCAGATGCGCTCATGCCGTCCCGGCGTGTCAGGAGGCCATCCCATTAAATAAAGTCCGGGGCGGCCGGGTGCGCTGTGTGCGCCATTTGCCGGAAGGGCTTGCATAAGGAGTGAAAAAAGGATATGCTGGAAGCGGAAGAACTGACATTTTCATATGAAAGGCGGCGATCCGGCCGTCCGGTTTTGGATCGGGTGAGCCTGCGGGTTGCCCCAGGGGAACGGGTGGGAATTTTGGCGCCCAGCGGGACGGGTAAGACGACTCTGATGAAGATTCTGGGCGGATACCTGCGGCCGGATGCGGGTCGGGTGTCCGTGGACGGCCAACCCCTTCCTTCCTGTGGATATTGCCCGGTACAAATGATCTGGCAGCATCCAGAGAAAGCGGTGAATCCCCGGCTGCGTCTGAGAAAGATCCTGGAGGAAGGGGATCGGCTGGAGGAAGGGCTTTTGGAAAGGCTGGGAATCGAAGAGGGATGGAAAGAGCGATATCCCAGAGAATTATCCGGGGGAGAGCTGCAGCGTTTCTGTATTGCGAGGGCGCTGGGGCAGCGAACCAGATATTTGCTGGCGGATGAGATCAGTACCATGCTGGATCTGATCACCCAGGGGCAGATATGGCGTTTTTTAATGGAAGAAACGTACAAAAGGCAGATCGGTATGGTGGTGGCAAGCCACAGCAGAGAGCTATTGGATTATATCTGCACCAGACAGGTGCAGCTTGCGCAGTCAGTTGGAGAGCCGCCGCAGGCGGCGGAATGAGAGGAAGAATGGATGCACAGGAAGTATTGCTGCGATTTAAGAGCGGCGAAATGACGTTGGAAGAGGCGGAAGCTTTTTTCAAAAAAGAGCCTTTTGAGGAGCTGGCGTATGCAAAGCTGGATTCTCACAGGAAGCTGCGCTCCGGATTTGCGGAGGTGGTATTCTGCAGCGGGAAGGCGGATGCCCACCTGCTCTCCATTTACGAAAGGCTGTATGAGGCGGAGGGAGAGGTATTGGGAACCCGTGCGACGGCTCACCAGTATGAATTGGTCCGAGAGCGTTTCCCGCAGGTGAGTTATGATGGGATTTCCAAAATCCTGAAAATAGAGAAGGAAGGGAAAGAAAGAATCGGGGAAATTGCGGTATGTACGGCTGGGACTGCGGATATCCCGGTGGCAGAGGAAGCGGCGCAGACCGCAGAATTCTTTGGTTCGAGGGTGGAGCGGATCTATGATGTGGGGGTGAGCGGCCTGCATCGGCTGCTTTCCAGGTTGGATGTGATACAAAGCGCCAACTGCGTGGTGGCGGTGGCGGGAATGGAGGGCGCATTGGCCAGCGTGATCGGAGGGTTGGTGAGCAATCCGGTGCTGGCGGTTCCCACATCGGTGGGATATGGAGCAAGCATGCATGGGCTATCGGCTCTTTTGACGATGATCAATTCCTGTGCGAACGGAATTGCGGTGCTCAACATTGATAACGGTTATGGAGCGGGATATATGGCCACGCAGATTAACAGGCTGGCGTCGAAACAGCGGGTGTGAAAGAATGCCCTCCGAGGCGATGATTAAGAGAAAGGGTTTAGAAGCAAGAGTGAAAGAGTTGAAAAGTCTTTCACTCCCCCTGATTTGTACGCGCGCTATGGCGCGCAGATGGGAGCATAAATGGACAAATGTTTATACTTGGAATGCCAGTCAGGCATCAGCGGCGATATGATGGCTGCGGCTCTGCTGGATTTGGGAGCGAATAGGCAGGTACTGGGAAGAGCGCTGGATTCCCTTTGTGTGGACGGTTTTGCCGTGGAGATCAGCCGGGTGAAGAAATCCGGACTCGATGTATGCGATTTTAACGTAAAATTGGATGCAGCCCATGAAAACCACGACCATGACATGGAATATTTATATGGCGGATTTCTTCACGGAAAGGAAGGCCTGCACCAGAATATGGAGGCGGAGGGACAGGGCGGAAGCGGACGATTGGGGGAGGAGCGTTCCGGGGAAAAAAGGGAGCATACCCTTGTAGCAGTACGCGGAAATATGGATGAAAACGATCCGGCCTATGAGCACCTTCATGATAAAGACTATGCTTCCGCATATATTTATGCCCATGAGGCTGCTCAGCTCCATAGCCATGGCGGGTCACATTCGCACGAGCATGTCAATGGGTTCCACGACCAGATGGAGTCCCATGTCCATGAGTCCGGACACAACCATTCGGAGGATGCCCGTCATCATGTTCCCGGTCATTTAGGGGATGGCCACGTGCACTCTGAGGCCGGTCATGGCCACAGCCATCCAAAGACCGGTCACACCCATGCACATGATCATCCCGGCCATGTCCACAGAGGCCTCGAAGAAATCCTGTCGATCCTTCGGAAAGCGGACATGACGGAACGGGCCCGAGATACGGCGGAGCGGATTTTCCGTATCCTGGCCCAGGCTGAGGCTAAGGCCCATGGACTGGGAATCGAAGAGGTGCATTTCCATGAAGTGGGTGCGGTGGATTCCATCGTGGACATCGTCACCGTTGCCGTGTGCCTGGATGACCTGGGTATCACCAGGACGGTGATTCCCAAACTGTGCGAAGGACGGGGAAGCGTGAGATGCCAGCACGGCGTCATTCCGGTTCCGGTTCCGGCCGTGGTGAACATCGCGCAGGCCCATGGGCTGAAGCTGAAGATTACGGATGTGGAAGGAGAGCTGGTCACCCCCACGGGAGCGGCCATTGTGGCGGCGATCGGCAACGTGGATCATCTGCCCGAGGAATTTGAGATCCTGAAGGTGGGGATGGGGGCGGGAAAACGCAATTATGAGCGTCCCAGCATCCTGCGCGCCATGCTGATTGACGGCACACAGCCCCAATCGGATCAAATCTGCAAGCTGGAAACCAATATTGATGATTGCAGCGGAGAAATGCTGGGATATGTGATGGACAGACTGTTGGAGGCAGGGGCGAAGGATGTGCATTACAGCCCTGTTTTCATGAAGAAAAACCGTCCGGCATACCAGCTCAATGTGATCTGCGGGCGGGAGGATGCGGCAAAGCTGGAACGGATTATTTTCTCGGAAACGACCACCATCGGCATACGGCGGGTGGAGATGGAACGCTCCGTCCTCCCCCGCCGGGAAATTCGAGTTTCCACTTCCCTTGGAGAAGCGTCCGTGAAGGTGTGCGTCGCGCCGGATGAAGATCGTTACTATCCGGAATATGACAGCGTGGTGGAACTGGCGAGGGAACACGGACTTCCCTTTGGTGAGGTCTATGAGCTGGTGAAAAGGGAAAGCAGGAAAGAGGAAGTGTGAATGAACTTTCTCCTGAAAAGAGGCCTTTATTCACTCGTGGGCGCCCAGAATGCGCTTGATGCGCATTCTGGCGGTCAAGGAATCGTATACGATGCCTGTGGAAAGGACGCTGCAGGCCTGGTCGATGGATGAAAGCTTTGTTTCAAACATTTCAGTGAAGGCAGTATCGCAAGCTCTGTTTGCGATATGTGGGAGCATAAGTTTGACACTACGTTTCAAACTCTTTTTTGGTGGCAGTTCGCAGGCATAGCCTGCGATATGCGGGGGTATAAAAATGACGGATCTGGAAACGGTGAAGAGGAAATTGGAAGAATATATGGAAAGGCTGGCGCAACAAGATGTGATGGCAGCCTTTTCGGGAGGCGTGGACAGCAGCCTGCTTTTGAAAACGGCCTGCCTGTCGGCAGAAAAGAGCGGTCACAAGGTCTATGCCGTCATGGTGCACACTAAGATGCATCCCGCAGGGGATCGGGAATTGGCGGCTCGTGTGGCGGCTGAAATGGGTGCGGAATTCATCCTGCTGTCCGTGGATGAACTGGATGGGGCAGGGATTGGGGAAAATCCCATCGACCGCTGCTACCTGTGCAAAAAATTCCTGTTTAGCCGGATCAAAGAGGAGGCTTGCCTGCGGAAAGTCCCTGCCGTTATTGAGGGCACCAATGCAGACGACCTACAGGCCTATCGGCCGGGGATCCGGGCCGTCCGGGAGCTGGGGATTAGGAGCCCTCTGGCGGAGCTGGGAATCTGTAAGGAAAGCGTGAGGCGCCTGGCCAAAGAATACGGGATTTCCGTTTCCGAGCGTCCCTCCGCTCCCTGCCTGGCCACCCGTTTTCCCTATGGAACCCGTCTCTCCTATGAATGGATGGAAAAGGTGGACGAGGGGGAACGGTATCTGCGCGGCCTGGGGATGTATAATGTGAGGATCAGGGTTCACGGTGACATCGCGCGCATAGAAGTGGACGCGCAGGACATGACGAAACTCTTTTCACGGGCCAATGAAATCGTTCGGCGTCTGAAAAAGCTGGGCTTCACCTATGTGACAATGGATTTAGAGGGTTTCCGGTCGGGAAGCATGGATGTAAAGCTGATATAGATAAGAAGAGCCCCTCCCTGGTTTGGGGAATTTAGAGATGATTGATTTAAGAAACCCGTCCAATTCCTGAAGGTTTGTGCCATATCCTTATGAAAAACTTCCTCAATTCTTGATATGCAAGACGAAATTTCCCCGTTTGGATGAAATCTTCTGCAAAACCGATTCTTTTGTCCGTGGCCATTTTAATTAGATCATATCATAGCTCAATATAGAAGGTGAGTGGGATAACGGAATCCCCAGAATAAATGCGTGAATGTACCGCCCGGCCTCTTTGGCTCTTGTGCCATCCGGCATATTCACGCGTTTGTCCTGGGGATTCTTTTTCTGACAGCCTAAATGCGGCCTTCAATACAGCGTAAAACAGTATGGCGTAAATAGGGTTAATTGATGCGTACAAAGGACAATTTACAGGGATATTTCGGATAATTCGAAAGAGGAACAGCAGACTGAAACTGAAATTCGGGGAAGGCTACGGGATTACCTGCAGCAGCCCTGAAGACGGGGGGACGATGTTCGTCGTTAAGCAGCCGATCATGAAACGCAAAGAGATGGAGGAAACGTGAGCGCAATGCACTTGTTGTGCATTCCAGCGGGATATCCTAAACAAAAAGCCGCATCAGCGGCAGGATGAGATGAAGTTTGGAAGTAGGCTTCCGAGCTTTCCGTTGGCAGCAGTATCGCAAGCTTTGCTTGCAATATGCGGGGGTATAATAATGAGAAAACTTTTGATTGTTGACGATGAACCGATGATGCGGACCGGGTTAAGAGCGGCAATCGATTGGGAAAAATATGGGATTGAACTGGCCGGGGAGGCGGATAACGGCCAATCAGCCCTGAAAAAAGCGATGCAGTTGAACCCAGATATCGTAATCTGCGATATTAAGATGCCGGTGAAGGACGGGATCGGATTTTTAGTGGATATGCGCTCTATTATGCCTTCTACCCGCATTATTTTGCTGACCGGATATGCGGATCAGAGAAACCTGCTTTCCGCAATCCGCTATCATGTGGACGACTTTCTGGTAAAACCGGTGACGCAGGAGCAGATTTTGGACGCGGTATTGAGAATCTGCGATACTCTGGAGAAAGAGGAGAAAGAAATCGGCCGCCTGCGGGATCTGGGAAATTTCGTTTCGGAGAACAGGCCCGAGCTAAAAGAAAAGGTGCTGATGCGGATGCTGACTGGACAAGTAACGCAGGAGCGGATGGCCTCGTACCGGGACTCCCTATCCCTCAACTTGAAGGGGCCTTATTATACGCTGCTGCTGTTTCGTGGGGAACCCGAATCCTGGTGGCAGATAACGCAGCATTGCGCGGTTGCCTTTTCCTGCTTTCAGCCGGAAATTGTCTTTAGGCAGGAGGAATTCCTCGCAGTGCTGATCCTGAATTCGGCCCATCCGTTGACCGAATCCTTCCTGGCTTCTTTCTGTAATTTGCTGATGGAGTATGCCTGCGGCAGGTTCTTTATCTCGGACTCCGTTTTACATCCCAAACAGCTTGGCGGCCGGTATGAGGCCTGTCTGGCGTGGAGCCGGCGCAGCATCTATTTTCCCCACAAAAGCCGCAATCAGGTCTTCGGAGAAAGCCTCCCGGAGTATAATCCCCAAACCGTGTTTGCGCTGGAAGAGGAATTAATTAAGGCGGTTCGCCAGGGATTTCCTGTACGGATTGCAGCCTGTGTGGACGACCTGTTCGATACGCTGATTCGGATGAAACCGGAAAATACGGAACTGATGGGAAGGCTCAATCATTTAAAAGAAGTAATTTCCCTGATAGTCGGCGTGGAACATGAAGAGCCCTGGGATGAATATGGTATCCGGCTGGAAGAAATCCGGAGATATTTCCATACGCTCTGCTTTCGATTAAATTCCATTGATGCCAGGTACAACGATATTCCTATCCGCCGTGCATTGTGGTATATCCGTTCCCACTACATGGAAAATCTCTCCCTGGAAACTGTGGCGGAAAAACTGTGCATTTCTCCGTCCTACCTGTCGCGCATTCTGAATGAAAAAACGGAATACGGTTTTGGCGGCTGGCTCCATTATTTCCGGATTGAGGCAGCAAAAGAACTGCTCTTAACGACGGATCTGAAACATTATGAGATCGCGGAACGGGTCGGATACGCTTCTTATAAAAAGTTTGCGGAGCATTTCATGGATCAGACGGGGAGCATTGCAAAGGAATTTCGTAACAGCTATAAAAAAACGCGAGGAGGAGGCGGCTCAACGTAACGGTTTGGTTCCTTTTCACATTCTTGGGTCACCCCTCTCCAGACGCCTTTAGCAGGGTGTGAAACGGGATACGGTTCAGGCGTTTGCCCTGTGCAGCTCATCCAAAGTATTGTGCGATGGCGGGAAGTGTGCTAGAATGTGCAAAAGAGGCAAGAGACATGGCGGCATCAGGGAGCATAGGGCAGAATGGAAAAGGAACTTGGATGCGAAAAGCCTGAAAATACGGCGGAAGTAGATAATTTAATGTATGAAATAGAGTCGGCAAAACGACAGATCGCTTCCCTGCAGGCCATGCTGGCAGCCAGGGCAAATGAGGTTGCTAGGCTGCAGAATCAGTTGATTGACAGGGAAGTGCTGTTGAAGCAGGCGGCGGTCTGTATCAGCGAGGCTACGGAATTGTGCAGGCAGCAGACGGAACAAATGGATCATACGAAGCGTGCATACCAGAACTATGAAGAAGCCTGGCAGGTGCTTCTATCCAGGCTCGACAGGATGCAGGAACAGATGCCTGCAGTCCCGGTGGCGTCTGTAATGACGTCTGGGACGGGCAATCGTTTGGAAGAGGCAAGGAACGCGATCGGTGGAAGTATGCGCAGGGCCCAGGAAAGTCTGCGGCAGATTTTCGGCGGGGAATGAACGTTTCTTTTCACGGCGCCTCCTGAGATGCCCCTTTCCGCGCACTAACTATCCGGGCAGGGGGCTGAAAGGAGCGGATGTACACAAAACGTGTGGAAAAAACGGGAAAATGTATTGACAAGGCATTCGGAAGCACGTATACTATTAAAGCGTGCATTTGGATGCTTTTTTTATTGTGTTGAAATTGCAGTGAAAAAATGCCAAGGAATGCATGAAATGGCTGTTTATGGAAAACATAGACAGGGAAATATCAACCCATACCGCAGGAGGTGAAAAAGAATGCCCACATTTAACCAGTTAGTCAGAAAAGGACGCCAGACATCTGTAAAGAAGTCTACTGCACCGGCTCTGCAGAAGGGGTACAATTCCCTTCATAAGAAAGCGACGGATGCTTCCGCTCCTCAGAAGAGAGGTGTCTGCACGGCTGTGAAGACAGCTACTCCTAAGAAGCCTAACTCCGCGCTCAGAAAGATCGCCAGGGTTCGTCTTTCCAACGGGATCGAAGTGACAAGCTACATTCCCGGTGAAGGACACAACCTGCAGGAGCACAGCGTTGTCCTGATCAGGGGCGGCCGTGTAAAGGATCTTCCCGGTACCAGATACCACATCATCAGAGGTACGTTGGATACCGCAGGTGTTGCGAACAGGCGTCAGGCCCGTTCTAAATACGGTGCGAAGAGGCCGAAAGCAGGAAAGTAATCCTGTTTTCAAAGTACCACAAACTGAAACTAATTTAAGTGTTGGGATTCTGATTTTCATTTTTTTGCGAACAGATAGACAGCACGAACACATTGCGTGAAATTAGTGGCGCTCCCGGTTTGGCCGGAGATGCCTGCATGGCGACGATGCCATGTATCAGACACATGTGAGTACCGATGATTTAATTCCATTTAATTAAGGAGGGAAGAACCGTGCCACGTAAAGGACATATTCAGAAAAGAGATGTGCTGGCGGATCCTTTATACAATGATAAGGTGGTAACCAAGCTTATCAACAACATCATGTTGGATGGTAAGAAGGGTATTGCCCAGAAGATTGTATATGGCGCTTTTAGCAGAGTGGAAGCAAAAGCTGGAAAACCGGCTATTGAAGTGTTCGAGGAGGCAATGAACAATATCATGCCTGTCCTTGAAGTAAAGGCAAGACGTATCGGCGGCGCTACCTATCAGGTGCCGATCGAGGTAAGAGCCGACAGACGCCAGGCGCTGGGCTTAAGATGGCTTGTCACCTTCTCCCGTAAGAGAGGCGAGAAGACCATGGAAGAAAGGCTGGCCAACGAGATCCTCGACGCGGCGAACAATACCGGTTCCGCTGTGAAGAGAAAAGAAGATATGCACAAAATGGCAGAGGCCAACAAGGCTTTCTCTCACTACAGATTCTAATCTGGGCAGGAAAGCTATAAAGGCTTGGCCCAGGAGACAAAAACAAGGAGGAAAAACCTTTGGCTGGAAGAGAATATCCATTAGAGAGAACCAGAAACATTGGTATTATGGCTC
>CANSTU010000087.1 GCA_947650005.1 uncultured Lachnospiraceae bacterium | reverse complement strand
TTTCGTGCCATGTAGATGAGACCTGCTTCCCTGAAGAGCCGCTACTCGCCAGGGAAGCGTCCAGGGCTCATCGGAATGTCTGGCACGACGGCGTTCGAAAACATGGTACGGCCGCCGCGCCTTCCCTGGGATGCTCCTATCCGGGCGGGACCCTGACGGGGCATGAGCCGTAACGTCTTTCATGTATTTGGCATGAGGCAGAAAAGTAACGGTTGCATCCCCCACCCTCTTATAGTATGATGGGAAAAGGAATAAGGCCGGAGCCTGCATCCGCCGGATGACGGATTTTCCAAACTTGGATGAAGGAGGTATCGGATGAGGGAGCTGGTAATTTGGCTAGTTTTGTTGGTGGTGTTAATCGGAGTGGAGATCGCCACCATGGGACTTACCACGATCTGGTTTGCGGGAGGGGCCTTTGTGGCGTTGATCGCTGCGGCTTTAGGCGTTCCTCTATATATACAGATCACCCTGTTTTTGACGGTTTCGGTAGTGCTGCTGCTGTTTACGCGTCCTGTGGCCGTGAGGTATTTTAATAATGAACGGATCAAGACGAACGCGGAAAGTTTGGTGGGGAAGTCTGCCGTCGTCGCTGTGCAGATCGATAATCTGAAGGCAGAGGGGCAGGTGGTGGTGGACGGCCAGGAATGGACGGCCAGAAGTACGATGGATGAGGTTTGTATCCCGAAGGGATGTGTGGTTACAATCTGCGGGATCAGCGGCGTGAAACTGATCGTAGAAGAAAGAAATGAGGAAATAGGTTGAAAAGGCAGGGCGTACTACGTACGCAAGTAAACCTGCAGGCTACAGAAAGGTATGGTTATTAATATGGATGGAGCAATTGTATTACTGGTTATATTGGTTTTAATCATCTTGGTATTGGCGTCCTGTATCAAGATCGTGCCCCAGGCGCAGGCCTATGTGGTGGAACGGTTGGGAGCTTATCAGGGAACATGGAGCGTGGGCCTGAAGGTGAAGATGCCTTTTATCGATAAGATTGCAAAAAGGGTAAATCTGAAGGAACAGGTGGTGGATTTTGCGCCGCAGCCCGTGATCACGAAGGACAACGTGACCATGCGGATCGATACCGTGGTATTTTTCCAGATCACGGATCCTAAGCTGTATACCTACGGGGTGGAGAATCCCATCATGGCCATTGAAAACCTGACGGCTACCACTCTCCGTAATATTATCGGTGACCTGGAGCTTGACCAGACCCTTACATCCAGAGAGACGATCAATACCAAGATGCGTTCTTCCCTGGATGTGGCTACGGATCCTTGGGGAATCAAGGTAACCCGGGTGGAGCTGAAGAACATCATTCCTCCGGCAGCTATTCAGGATGCCATGGAGAAACAGATGAAGGCGGAGCGGGAAAGAAGAGAATCCATCCTACGCGCGGAAGGCGAGAAGAAATCTACCATCCTGGTTGCGGAAGGTAAAAAACAGTCTGCTATCCTGGAAGCGGAAGCAGAGAAACAATCTGCCATCCTGCGCGCGGAAGCGGAAAAGGAAAAGATGATTCGAGAAGCGGAAGGTGAGGCGGAAGCCATTCTGAAGGTACAGAAAGCCACGGCAGACGGTATCCGTTTCGTGAAGGAAGCGGAGGCGGATGAGGCCGTACTGAAGATTAAGAGTTTAGAAGCCTTTGAAAAGGTTGCGGACGGAAAGGCTACCAAGATCATCATTCCCTCCGAGATACAGGGGCTGGCCGGAATGCTCGCTTCGGCCAAAGAGGTGCTGCATTCATAAACAGGGATGTCGGCTGGTAAAATTTTGATGCGGTTGTTTTACGGCAAGCGGGAAAATGTTTTGCCTGCTGCCCCAGCCGCAGCCCTTCTCTATGCTGACGGCCTGCTGGGAACTGCCGGGGCCGCTCCCGTTTAGCCCAAAAAAACAGGCTCCGGTGGGGGCGGCCCGCCCAATCCTTTTTAGACGCACTCATGCCGGACATGTCGATGCGCCCTGGACGTTTCCCGGCCGGGGGGGGGGGGCGGCCTCCTGGGAAGCAGGCCTTCTCGCCGCGGCATGAAAGGCGCCTGGAAAGGATTGGACGGGCCTCCCTTCCGTTGGAACTTGTTGCTTTGAACGAAACGGGGGCGGCCTTTGGCCGCTCCTCACAGGCAGTCGGTATGGGGAAGGTCTGCGGCTGGGACAGAGGGAACAGCCGCGCTGCCGGGTATCTACCGTGAAGCAGCTATAGAAAGATACCGCCGTCAGAGATGGCAGGAGGATACGGAAATGGATATGGATTTAAAAGGACGTCATTTTTTAAAGCTTTTGGATTATACGCCGCAGGAGATTACCTATTTGCTGGATCTTGCGGCGCAGCTGAAGGAGAAGAAGAAAAAAGGGATAGCGGTGGATTGTTTTAGGGGGAAAAATATTGCCCTGATTTTTGAAAAGACGAGTACGAGAACGCGGTGTTCCTTTGAAGTGGCGGCCCATGATTTGGGGCTGGGAACCACCTATCTGGATCCTTCGGGTTCTCAGATCGGAAAAAAGGAAAGTATAGCGGACACGGCCCGGGTGCTGGGGAGGATGTACGAGGGGATCGAATACAGAGGATTCGGTCAGGAGATTGTGGAGGAGCTGGCGCAGTATGCGGGCGTTCCTGTATACAATGGTCTGACCAATGAATTCCATCCCACCCAGATGCTGGCGGATCTTTTGACCGTCAGGGAGCACCTGGGCAGGATAGAGGGTGTGAAGCTGGCCTATATGGGGGATGCCCGCTATAATATGGGTAATTCTTATATGGTTGCCTGCGCTAAAATGGGGATGCATTTTACGGCCTGTGCGCCGAAGGCCTATTTTCCCGATGAGAAGCTGGTGGAGGAATGCAGGCGAATTGCTGAGGAGACGGGCGGTTCCATCACATTGACGGAGGATGCCATGGAAGGGACAAAGGGAGCGGACGTGATCTGTACGGATGTATGGGTGTCCATGGGAGAGCCGGACAGCGTCTGGGAAGAGCGGATCCGCCTTCTGTCTCCGTATCAGGTGAACAGCCGGATCATGGAGAATGCGAAGGGCGCCATTTTCCTGCATTGTCTCCCTGCTTTCCATGATCTGAAAACAAAGATCGGCAAGGAAATGGGAGAAAAGTTCGGCATCAGCGAGATGGAAGTAACGGACGAGGTGTTTGAATCAGACGCATCCTTAGTATTTGATGAGGCGGAAAACAGAATGCATACCATCAAAGCGGTGATCGCAGCCACGCTTGGATATAAACGGTAGGTCATAGCAGGCAAACGCAGATCCAAACTAGAGTGCCTGTCATAGCAGGCGGACGGGAGTAAATCATATTGAAAAAGGCAGAGATTTTAAAACTTCTGCGGGAAAGCGGGGATTATCTGTCCGGACAGGAGCTGTGCAGCAGGTTTGGGGTGTCCAGGACAGCGGTGTGGAAAATCATAAACCAGCTGAAGGATGAGGGGTATGAAATCGAGGCGGTTCAGAATAAGGGCTACCGTCTGCAGTCTTCCCCGGATCTGCTGGAAGAGGGTGAGATCGCAAGCCGTCTTGGCACAGGCCGGATGGGAAATAACCTGATCTGCCTCCCGTCCACCGGCTCCACCAACGTGGATGCGAAGAAGGCGGCTGAGGAGGGAGCGGCTGAGGGCACTTTGGTGGTGACGGACTGCCAGGAAGCCGGCCGGGGTCGCAGGGGGCGCGCCTGGTCGTCCCCTGCGGGATGCAATATTTACTTTACCCTGCTTCTGCGTCCGCCCTGTAGGCCCGAACAGGCGTGCATGCTCACATTGGTGATGGCTCTGGCTGTTGCTAAAGCCGTGCGGGAGCTGGGGTTGGATGCGGGGATCAAATGGCCCAACGACATCGTCCTTTCGGGAAAGAAAGTATGCGGTATCCTTACTGAAATGAGCGCGGAAACGGATTACATCCATTATGTGGTCATTGGAACGGGAATCAATGTGAACCAAGAGGAATTCCCGGAGGAGATCGGGAAAACAGCCACCTCCTTGAAACGGGAAAAGGGGGAAGGGGTTGCCAGGGCAACGCTTTTGGCTTCCATCATAGGTCATTTTGAAAGGGCGTATGAGGTTTTCAGCGCCTCCTGGGATCTTCGTTCTCTTCTTCCTGCCTATCAGGAGCTGCTATTGAACAAGGACAGGCCCGTACGGGTGTTGGATCCAGGGGGAGAATTTCAAGGGACAGCCCGGGGAATCAATGAAAGCGGGGAGCTGTTAGTGGAACGGGAAGACGGGACGCTGGAAGCGGTCTATGCGGGAGAAGTTTCCGTGAGGGGGATATACGGATATGTCTGAGGAGATGCGAAGGGAGAATTCGGAAGGAAAAACGGCTCCGGACGGGCGGGTGGTGCTCTGCGGGGCCAATTCCTATGAGCAGAAATATTATTTCAACAAAGATTTTGACAAACTCCCGTCCTCCATACAGGATGAGCTGCATATCCTTTGCGTGCTTTTCACCGAAGAGGTGGGAGGGATTTTCACCGTTCTCTTTGAAGAAGACGGCGGCGTGTCGCTGGAGACAGTGGCAGCCCAGGAGGATTACCTCTACGATGAGGTGAGCGCTGCCCTCTTTTTGGGGGAAGTGAGGAGAAAACGGCAGGAACTGCTGGAGGCGTTGAGCCTGTATTACCGTGCGGCAGTATTGAAAGAGGATGTGAAACTGTTTCCGGAGGCAGGGGAGTAGACGCCGCTTCGGGCGGCTGGATGGGAGGAACGGATGATCTTAGTGATTGATGTGGGAAATACCAACATCACCTTTGGCGTATACGATGGGGACGATCTGGTGATAACCTTCCGGTTGATGTCCAAATTGACCCATACTTCGGATGAATACGGCATGGACATCCGGCAGCTTTTGATGCTGAATGGCGTTGCAAAGGAACAGATTGAAGGAGCCATTGTGGCCAGCGTGGTGCCCAATGTGATGCATTCCCTTACAGGAGGAATCTCTCGGTATCTGGGAACCCGTCCGCTGATCGTGGGTGCAGGGATGAAGACTGGGCTGCGCATTATTACCGAGAACCCAAAGGAGATCGGGCCGGACCGCATTGTGGATGCGGTGGCGGCCTATGAGAAATACGGCGGGCCTGTGCTTGTTCTGGATTTCGGTACGGCCACCACCTACGACTATGTGACGGCGGACGGATGCTTCGCAGCGGGAATCACTGCGCCGGGTATCCGGATTTCTGCCAAAGCTCTGTGGGAGGATACGGCGAAGCTGCCCATGGTTGAAATCCGCAAGCCGGCCAGTATCCTTGCGCAGGAAACGATCTCCAGCATGCAGGCCGGGCTTGTATACGGGCAGATTGGGCAGACGGAATATATTGTGAACATGGTAAAAAAAGAGACGGGGATCTCGGATATGAAGGTGGTGGCCACAGGCGGCCTGGGGCGGATCATCGCGGACGAGACGGAACAGATCGATATTTATGACAGTTCCTTAACCCTGGACGGACTGCGGATCCTGTATAAAAAGAACCGGAGGTGACAGGACGTGGCAAAGGTACAAATCGGGGATGTGGTTCTGAAAAATCAGGTATTTTTGGCACCAATGGCAGGCGTGAGCGACCTGCCATTTCGTCTGCTTGCAAGCCGCATGGGAGCCGGGTTGGTGTGCAGTGAGATGATCAGCGCTAAGGCTATTTTTTATAAGAATAAAAATACGGAAAGCCTGATGGAGATTCATGGGGAAGAAAGCCCAGTTTCCCTGCAGCTGTTCGGATCGGATCCGGAATTGATGGCGGATATGGCAAAGGCAATAGAGGAACGACCCTTTGCCGTTCTGGATATCAACATGGGCTGCCCGGTTCCTAAGGTGGTGGGAAACGGGGAGGGCTCTGCGCTGATGAAGGACCCTCGGCTCGCCGGACGGATCATCTCGGCGGTGGCCGGAGCGATCAGAAAGCCGGTAACGGTGAAAATTAGAAAGGGTTTTGACGAAGAGCACGTAAATGCTGCAGAGCTGGCCCATGTCGCCCAGGAGAGCGGAGCGGCGGCCGTTACGGTTCATGGCAGGACGAGGCAACAGTTCTATGCAGGGGAGGCGGATTGGGATATAATAGCCCAGGTGAAGGCCGCAGTGCGTATTCCGGTGATCGGAAACGGGGATGTCACCGGGCCCAAGAGTGCCGAAAGAATGTTGCAGGAGACCGGATGCGACGGGATTGCCATCGGGCGGGCAGCCAGAGGAAACCCTTGGATTTTCCGGGAAATCATTCAATACTTGGAGGACGGAGGCAGGATTGAGGCGCCGTCCATGGAAGAACGCAGGAAGCTGATACTCGACCATGCCAAACTGCTTGTGGAGCATAAGGGAGAGTATATCGCCGTGCGGGAGATGCGCAAGCATATGGGCTGGTATACGGCGGGTTGGCCGAACTCCGCCAGGCTGAGGGGGAGAATCAACGGTATGGAGACCATGGATGAACTGATGGAAATCCTGGGAGAGGCATGTTATGTGAATGAAACCTGTCCCTGCCGCATAACCTGAAACATGATATATCTGGATGCATTTATGGTTATGGAAAAAGAAAAAAGGCCGTGGACGCCTCTACCGAGGAAGGCGCAGGTGCATTATGGAGAAGCAGGGGGTGCGGGCATTACCTTTTTTTCCCTGCCGGAGGGCTGGATGAAGAGGCCGGATAAGCTGCCGGGGAGGATGGAAAAAGTCGCTGCGGGGTGTACAAGGGGAGGTGAACGGTGGATGTCGCAGGAACTGAGGCGGCTTTTGAAATGGCAGATGCCCTTGCCCGGTATGGGATGGCTGCGCGAAATCCGCGCAGGGCAGCCTACCTGTTCGCATATGATCCTCATCCTGCCGGATTTCGGAAACGACACAGAGAAGCGGGAGTTGGAAGCGGAGATGGATTTTCTGGAGGATTTTTTGGAGGCGGATTATGATGGCTTAAACGGTCTGCTCCTGATCAGCAGGGCGTTGGAGAGCTACGGGAGCCGGAGTCTGTTTCTGGAAGAAAGAGTTCCCTATTTTCGACGGATCTATCGGGAAACCGGCCTGGTGACAGGCTGTGCGGGCAGCCTGCAAGAAAGCCTGCTACCCGGGATGCAGGAGGATATCCATTTGTCGACCGGAGGCGCTGGGGATTTTGCACAGCGTGGCCCGGGAAAGCGGATGGGGCCGCGTAAGGGCACCCTTTGTATCGATATGCGTAAGGGATACCGGGTCCCCTTCCGCGGACTGCCTGCTGGAACGCGATATTTGGATATGACATCGGAACCGGATAAGGAAAGGCTCCTGCGGGCGAAAAGGAAGGATGTGCGTTATCTGAGCGCTCTGAATGTCCTTGACACATATGTGAGAAACGGGTATAATACCTGCGGGTATCAGAGAAAATAACCAACCGGAAACGGATGCATATAAAACCGGCAGGAAAAGAAAGGATGAGTATCATGGAAGAAAAGAAAAATATCCTGACATATGAAGGGCTGCGCAGATATGAGGAAGAACTTCACGAACTCAAGGTGGTGAAGCGGCAGGAGGTAGCCCAGAAGATCAAAGAGGCTAGGGAGCAGGGAGATCTGTCCGAGAACGCTGAGTACGACGCGGCCAAGGACGAACAGCGTGATATCGAGGCCAGGATAGAGGAGCTGGAAAAGATCCTGAAAAATGCCGAGGTGGTGGTGGAAGACGAGGTGGATTTGGAGAAAATCAACATCGGCTGCCGCGTGCGTATTCTGGATCTGGAGTATAATGAGGAACTGGAGTACAAAATTGTGGGTTCCACAGAGGCGAATAGCCTCAAGGGAAAAATTTCCAACGAATCCCCGGTGGGCAAGGCGCTGATCGGCTCTAAAGTGGGCGATGTGGTGAGCGTGGAGACCCAGGTGGGCAACCTGCAGTACAAGGTTTTAGAAATTCAAAGATCGAACTAAAAAATTGGTAAAGAATGGAAACAGGAAAAGCGGGAAAGATCATCTGGTCGGATGTTCTTTTCCGTTTTTTGAATAAAATATGACTAATTTCTTAAAAAGTGTGAAATAGAGTCCAAATTTCAAAAGACAGGTTGCAAAATTGAAGGCAGATAGTGTAAAATAAACAATACGAAAGAATGAGGGGTCATTACAAACATGGAGGGATGGAAATGACAAAAGCACAGATTCTGAAAAAAGAGATTTTAGGCCAGTACAGAAGCGTAAGGCAGTTTGCATTGGAAATGCAGATCCCTTACAGTACGTTGGTGACGGCGCTGGAGCGCGGCATTGACGGGATGGCTTACGGCACGGTGATTAAAATGTGTAATAAGTTGAATCTGAACCCTGTGGATTTCAGCTCCCTGGAAAGGGATACCACCATCAGCGAACAGCTGTTGGAAAACAGAGTAATGCAGTACTATGTGAAGCTGAACCAGGAAGGAAGGGACAAGATTCTGGGCCTGATGGACGACTTCGTACAGATTAAAAAATATAAAGCGAAATAACAGGAGCGATTTCATGCACTATGATTATCTGATCGTGGGAACGGGGCTGTTCGGCGCATGCTTTGCCAGGGAAATGGCAGATCATGGCAGAAAATGCTTGCTGATAGATAAAAGAAACCATATTGCCGGGAATATTTACACAACAGAAACTATGGGCATCCAGGTACATCAGTACGGTGCCCATATTTTTCATACCTCCGACGAAGAAGTATGGAACTATGTGAGGCGGTTTGCCAGGTTCAACCACTATATAAATTCTCCGCTGGCTGTTTATAAGGAGGAGCTCTATAACCTTCCTTTTAATATGAATACATTCAGCAAGATGTGGGGGATCCGGACGCCTGCCCAGGCCCGGGCAATCATCGAAGAACAGATTGCCGGACTTGGGATTGAAGAACCGAAGAATCTGGAAGAACAGGCGCTGTCTCTGGCGGGCCGGGATATCTATGAGAAGCTCATCAAGGGTTATACGCAGAAGCAGTGGGGCCGGGACTGCCGGGAATTGCCCGCTTTCATCATCCGCCGAGTGCCTATGCGCTTCACGTACGACAACAACTATTTCAACGATCCTTACCAGGGGATCCCCATAGGCGGTTATACGGCCATGGTGGAGCGGATGCTGGAGGGGATAGCGGTGCGCGTAGGCCTGTCATATAGGGAGTTTTTGGAAGAAAATGAAGCTGCAGGCGAACCGGATACCTGGGATAAGCTCATCTATACGGGTATGATAGACGAATACTATGGCTATTGCCTGGGCGCTCTGGAGTACCGTTCCCTCCGTTTTGAGACGGAGGAACTTCCGCAAGAGGATAACTACCAGGGAAATGCCGTGGTGAACTATACGGAAAGGGAAATTCCCTATACCAGAGTGATCGAACACAAACACTTTGAATTTGGCACTCAGCCGGGTACGGTGATTACGAGGGAATATCCTGCCCGCTGGGAGCCCGGGGAAGAGCCCTATTATCCGATCAATGACGAGATAAATACCCGTCTCTACGAACGTTACCGCGAATTGGCGCGGAAAGAAAAGACAGTGATTTTCGGCGGCCGGCTCGGCGGCTACCGTTACTACGATATGGACAAAGTGCTGCGCAGCGCGTTGGATCTGGCAGCGCAGGAGTTAACAGGAAATCAAAGATTTCCTTTGTCTTGATTTGAGCGCCTGCGAAGGCAGGCAAACGGGAATAACAGGAAATCAAAGATTTCCTTTGTCCTGATTTGAGCGCCTGCGAAGGCAGGCAAACGGGAATAACAGGAAATTAAAGATTTCCTTTGTCTTGATTTGAGTGCCTGCGAAGGCAGATGGAGTCGCATGAAATCTTCCAAAAAATGGTTTGGGGGTGTTATGAAAGAGGGCGTGATTGCGCTGTATATCAGGGCAGAGGCAGCCAGGGAAGCGTCCCGGAAATATTTACGGGATGCAATCGAACGATATCTTTCTTCCGACGAGCGTTCCTGTCGGGAAGGCCGAAATCTGCCGACGCTTCCTGCTGGGCCTGTATCCAGCTGGCGTCTGGAAAAAGGGGAGCATGGAAAACCCTTTTATCAGGATGCGCCCTGGCTCCATTTTTCCATAAGCCACAGCGGCACATTCTGGGTCTGCGCTGTTTCCGGCCAGCCCTTGGGGGTGGATCTTCAGGAGCGAAGAAGAAAGGGAAAGGCGGCAGCGAAGAATGAGTCCGACAATCTAGGACGGATCGCCGCCCGTTTCTTCCATCCCGCAGAGGCGCAGTATTTTAGCAGCATGACGCAAGATGGTTCCCGCGCCTGGGAAACAGCTTTCTATGATATCTGGGCGGCGAAGGAAAGCTATGTGAAGTATTCGGGAGAAGGAATCGGAAAAACCTTTGGGGAGTTTAGCGTATCGGATGGGAAGGGCCTTTGCTTTGAAGTGAATCCCTCTTTTGGTCCGCCGGCCATGCTGCGCTTTCTGGAGTTGGAGCCCGGTTATAGCCTGTGCGTCTGTGCGGAAAGGATAGAGGAAGTGAGGGTGTTCGATTTGGGCTTGCCCTAAAGAAGGATTGATTATGGTAAGAGCAGATTTCCAGACGATGCGGGAGTAAGTACAGTTATGGTAAAAAAAGCAAGAGCAGGAGTTGTCTTCTTATCAATATTTATTTTATTGTCATTTGGCGGATGCGGCAGGTCTACTGGACAAGAGGATTTTGACAACGCTGACGGGAATGAAAACGTAAATACTGTTAGTGCAGACGTGTTAGAAGCTGATAACGCAATCATTCCATTAAAAAATGATAACCCCATTACGGACGAGGAGAATATCTATGACCGTTATGAATACTATCTTACAAAGGAAGAGCTGATTGCAGATATTGAACAGGGTTATATCTTTCGATTGAATACAGAATTTGGAAAAGGGTATGCACCTTTTGTTACGCAAGGAAACTGGCCTTTTTATGTGCATGAGGAAAATATGGTCAACTTGGAGGTTTCTTTTTCTAATTTGCTTATGAAACCAAAAGAAAATATTTTCCCAATGGGTGAACAGATTATTGTTGAAGTAATTTCGCCGGATGAAGAAACCGTATATCGTTTTGAAAAAGTGGGAGATGAAATTACAAAGGATGCTTCCATACAAGAACAGATTTCAGTTACAGAAGGCGAGTGGATGCTAAGAATCAGTTTTGGATATTATTGCGGAAATATACCAGGCTGTTTATCGATTACAGCAGCCTACGAAAACCCAACGCAAGACGATATTAACTGGTTGAAAGAAGAGCGGCTGGCCAATAAGATTTGAAGATTATAAATAATAGAAAATAACAGCGTAAGGCGCATTGGGGAGTAATAGAAACCATGCGTCTTTTTTTGTGCCTAAAAGGAGGGCATAAGGAACCACATTCAGACGAATACCGCAGGGTAGATGCTATCCCCATGTCCACATAGGGGGCTTTGCTTCAAGTATAAGACTGATGAGACAAGGTTCTTTATTGGCAAAACTTAAAAAAGATGACTTGACAAAGTACAACATCATGTTATATACTTTGGAAGTCAACACTGTGTTATACAATTGGGGGAAAGAACATGGTACAACAATTATCCGATGCGGAACTTGAAATTATGAAAATTGTATGGGGCAACCCACAGGAAGTGACATTATTTTCCTATATTATGGACGGTTTGGTAGCCAGAGGCCGCCCATGTCAAAAGAATACCCTGATTGTGCTGTTGTCGCGGCTGATGAATAAGGGATTTTTGAGCGCCAGGAAAATCGGGCGCCGTAATGAATATACCTCGCTCGTATCAGAGACGGAATACCAGACAGCGCAGACGAAATATTTTCTGGATAAGATATACGAGGGGAGCGCGAACGGGCTGATTTCCAATCTGATTTTGAGCGACCTGCTGGCAGACGAGGAATACGAGGAGTTGAAAAGGCTGTTGGAGAAAGGGAAAGAAAAGCAATGAACGCAGTTTTGAAAATTTTACTGTCTATGTCCCTTTCCGGTGGCATCCTTATCTTAATTTTTCTTATGGGAAAACAATTGTTGAAAGACAGAATCAGCAGACAATGGCAGTATTACATTTGGCTCGTTATCGTTTTACGGTTATTGCTCCCATTCGAGCCGAAAATAAATCTGCTGGAAAAAATCGTTCAGTCTGTGGATCTGGAAATCACCCAGGCTACCCCTTTGCCGCCGCAGCAACTGCCCTTGCCAGGCACTTTGAGTGGCGGCCTTGCCTCTGCTGTCGGCTTAGGGCGGAATGACGGAAATGCGAATAGATCGAAAAATGTCTTGCAGCCATTTTTTAACCATAAATTTATGCCTGCTGAAGCAGGTATGGAGGTCCGTGTGAAAAATGAATTTTTCACACGCACGTTTGCGCCTGTAGCCCAAATTCGCAGGTTACGGAAAGGCATGGTTATTAGCAGGGCAGGCGATTTGATAACAGACCGTGCGCTTCAAGACATGGGTATGCGGCTGACCAGTTCGGTCTGGCTGGTTTGGCTGATGATTGCTCTGGGGCTGCTAATACGGAAAATAACGATCTACCAAGGCTTTGTACATTATATCAAGGTTGGAATGACCCAGGTTTCAGACATCGGAATTTTAGATGGGATCTCCCTTGCGGCAAAACGCTTGGGCATTAAAAGGCCGGTAGAGCTATGCGTCAATCCGCTGGTTTCTTCTCCGCTGTTGATCGGCTTTTTTCATCCGTGTATCGTGCTGCCGAGTACGGATATTTCAGAAAAGGATTTTCCATATATCATCCTGCATGAACTGACGCATTACAAACGGCTGGATTTATTTTATAAATGGCTGGTTCAGGTTGCGGTCTGTCTGCACTGGTTTAATCCTCTTGTGCATCTAATGGGCTGGGAAATTACAAAAGCGTGTGAATTTTCCTGTGATGAAGCCGTCCTTGCTAAAATGGAGGGCGACAACGCGCAGAACTATGGGAAAACCTTGCTTAATGCTATGGCCGCAGTCGGAAGATACAAAGAAAATCCCGGAGCCGTCACTTTGAGCCAAAACAAACGACTATTGAAAGAAAGGTTAGGCGCAATTATGAATTTCAAGAAGAAATCAGCAGCAATTCGATTTCTGACGGGCGTGCTGACACTGTGCGTAATTTTCGGGGCGGCTTTCATTGGAGCCTACCCTGTTGCCGCTGCCCCCGGCCAGATATCGGACGAACCTACGATATCGGATCCAAGCGGAAAAGAGGCTCCCGCGCAGAGGGAAGCAGATACATACAGCGACAAATATTCTCTGAGGGCAGAGCAATATTATGAAACCGGAAATTTGCCGTTGTTCCAAATGGTTTTCATCTGTCTGGATGAGGAAGCACAAATACAATGGCTGGACAAAATTTACGCAGATCGAAATATTGCGTTTATGGCAGCCATAACCAATCTGTTGGATGAAGATTGCGCCTTAATTCAACGCCTGGCGGAAACAGTCTATGGGGATGACGACATCGTCTTTTTCTCAAATCTTGCCATGCATATGAGTGAGGATGCGCTGGAAGCTTGGCTGGACAGGGCGTTGGCGGATGAAAAATGGGCCTTTCAGTCCATACTGTTCAATGCGTTGACGCGGGACGATGAATTTGATGAACTGGAAGAAAAACGGGAAAAAGAATGGGCCGAAGCGCAGACGGCAGAATATCGGGCGGCAGGCGTTACGGTTGAAGGGAAGAGCTATTACTACCAGGGGCAGCTGGTCCATATCTTTCTGGACGTCCGGCCCAACCAATCCTTTTACACGCTGAATATGAACCCGGAAGGAACGATCAATATTAAGATTGACCGCGACGAAAATAATGAAATAACAGGCGTCTCCTATATGACCGAAGCGCAGGTAACTGAATTGTTTGGCGACGAGGCAGACTGACCCTTCAGGTCCCAGAGCGAAGAACGGCATCTTGGGAGGGGAGGAAGGGGACGG
>CANSTU010000086.1 GCA_947650005.1 uncultured Lachnospiraceae bacterium | reverse complement strand
TGCTCTTCCGATCTGCTTCAGATAATTTTTCACCGGATACCCATACTTGAGCGTGAGCACCCGGGAAAAGTTGATTCCCATCAAGTAGTCTTCCTTAGCCCGCAGATACGCCGCATCGCACAGATTGTTATAGTCGGACAGATCCTTGGCCTCTCGGATCCCGCGCAGAATCTCTTCCTCCGTCTGGGAATCGATCCATACCCTGCGCCGTTCCTTTCCCGTAACGCCGGCCTGCCGCTCCACCAGCCTGTAAATATATTCTCCCTCCCGCCCGGAGTCCGTACACACATAGATGCGCGACACATCTTCCCGGTTCAGGAGGGAACTCACGATATCGAACTGCTTTTTTACCCCGGGGATCACTTCATATTTGTATTCCTGGGGCAGGAAAGGCAGGGTCTGGAGCGTCCAGCGCTTCAAAGCCGGATCATAGGCCTCCGGATAGCTCATGGACACCAGATGCCCCACGCACCAGGTGACGATGGCCTCCTTGGATTCCATATATCCGTCCCGGTTGCTCATTGTATAATTCAATGCCTTTGCGAATTCCCGGGCAACGCTGGGTTTCTCCGCAATAAATAAGTATTTGCCCAAATCCAACCTCTATATGTCACTTTTGCGTGATATATCCCTTCGCTTTCAAAAGCTCCGCGCACAGAATGGCTCCCCCGGCCGCCCCTCGTACGGTATTGTGGGAAAGTCCCACAAACTTCCAGTCATAGACTGTATCCTCCCTCAGCCTGCCCACTGAGATACCCATTCCCTTTTCATAGTCCACATCCAATGCCACCTGAGGCCTGTTGTCCTCCTCCAGATACTGGATGAACTTTGTAGGCGCGCTGGGAAGCGACAATTCCTGAGGAATTCCCCGGAACTCCTCGAGCTTACGCAGAAGTTGTTCCTTCGTGGGTTTCTTGCCAAATTTTACAAAAACAGCAGCCGTATGCCCGTTCAACACGGGAACACGAATGCACTGGCAGGTAATTACCGGGCTTTTGGCCGGAACGATGGCTCCGTTTTCTACCTTTCCCCAGATGCGCAGCGGTTCCTTCTCGCTCTTTTCCTCTTCTCCCCCGATATAAGGGATAATGTTCCCTTCCATCTCAGGCCAATCCGCAAAGGTCTTTCCCGCCCCGGAAATGGCCTGATAGGTGGTCGCCACCACCTCATAGGGTTCAAACTCCATCCAAGCGGTAAGGACCGGCGCATAGCTCTGAATGGAACAGTTGGGTTTCACGGCCACGAAACCGCGTGTGGTTCCAAGTCTCTTCTTCTGCGCATCGATCACTTCCATATGCTCCGGATTGATCTCCGGCACCATCATGGGCACATCCGGCGTCCAGCGATGGGCACTGTTGTTGGATACTACTGGGGTTTCGGTTTTCGCATACTCTTCTTCGATTTTTTTGATCTCATCCTTGGTCATGTCCACGGCGCTGAATACGAAATCCACCCTAGATGCGACCTTCTCCACTTCATTCACATTCATGACCACCAGTTTCTTGACCGCTTCGGGCATGGGAGTAGTCATCTTCCAGCGTCCTCCCACCGCTTCCTCATAGGTCTTTCCTGCGGATCTGGGACTGGCCGCGATGGTCGTCACCTCAAACCAAGGGTGATTCTCCAGCAACGCAATAAAACGCTGACCCACCATACCCGTACCGCCTAAAATACCGACTCTCAACTTTTTATCCATAACTTCCTCCTCATCTGCCGCCAAAGGCGGCTTTTCATTCAAAGGCCGAAAATCTCCGATTTTCGGTGTTTCCTCCTCATCCGCTGCCGAAGGCGGCTTTTCATTCAAAGGCCGAAAATCTCCGATTTTCGGTGTTTCCTTCTCATCTGCCGCCGAAGGCGGTTTTTAGTTCAAAGGCCGAAAATCCCTGATTTTCGGTGTTTCCTCCTCATCCGCTGCCGAAGGCGGCTTTTAGTTCAAAGGCCGAAAATCTCCGATTTTCGGTGTTTCCTCCTCATCTGCCGCCAGATACTTCCTATTGAATGCGATCACTTCCTTCATAGCCTCCACGCCGGGCGCTCCCAAAGTCAGACGCTTCTCCACACAGGTCTTTAAAGAAACCGCCTCATAGATGTCTTCCTCAAACGCCGGACTGAGCTCCTTTAATTCCTCAAGGCTCAGTTCATCGATGGCTTTCTTATGATCAATGCAATACAAAACCATCCTGCCGATAATCCCATGGGCATCCCGGAAGGGTACGCCCTTTCCTACCAGATAGTCCGCCGCATCCGTGGCATTGGTGAAGCCGTTCATCGCGCTTTTCTCCATTCTTTCCTTATGGAAGCGCATGGTTTTTATCATACCGTTGAACAACGTCAAGCAGCTTTTGACGGTATCAATGGCATCAAAGGTCAGTTCCTTATCCTCCTGCATATCCTTATTATAAGCCAGCGGAAGCCCTTTCATGGTGGTTAAGATGGAAACCAACGATCCGTAGACGCGTCCTGTCTTTCCCCGGGTCAATTCCGCAATGTCCGGATTCTTCTTCTGAGGCATGATACTGCTGCCCGTAGAATAGGCATCATCAATCTCCACGAATCCGTATTCATTGGAATTCCAAAGGATCACCTCCTCGGAAAAACGGCTTAAATGCATCATCACCGTAGACAGTGCCGCTAGAAGCTCGATCACATAGTCTCTATCCGAAACCGAATCCATACTGTTTAACGTGGGGCCCTCAAACCCCAACGTTGCCGCCGTATCAAAACGGTCTAACGGATAAGTGGTTCCCGCCAACGCACCGGCCCCCAAAGGGCAGTAATTCATCCGGCGGTAAATGTCCCCCATCCGCTGCCGGTCCCTTTTAAACATTTCAAAATAAGCGCCCAAATGGTGCGCCAGCGTGACTGGCTGCGCCTTCTGAAGATGAGTGAAACCGGGCATATACGTCTCCAGATGCTCTTCCATCAGGCCGTTAAGCGTCTCCAAAAGAGCTTTCAGCAGTCCGTCGATCTCCAAGATTTCCTGCCGTACATAGAGCCGCATATCCAACGCCACCTGGTCGTTCCTGCTCCTGCCAGTATGCAACTTTTTCCCAGCGTCCCCGATCCGGCTGATCAGATTAGCTTCCACAAAACTGTGGATATCCTCATACTCATCCGTAATTTCCAGCTTTCGATCTTCCACATCCCTGCGAATTTCCTCCAGGCCGCGGACGATCGCATCCCTTTCTTCTTCCGTCAGGATGCCTTGCCGTTCCAACATCGCCGCATGGGCAAGACTGCCTTCTATATCCTTTTCCCAAAACCTTTTGTCAAAATAAATGGATGCATTGAACTGATATGCCAGCCGGTCCGTTTCTTTCGTAAAACGGCCGCCCCAGAGCTGTGCCATAGATACCTCCATTCTGCCGGCCGAACCGTAACCTTGAATTTCAATTAAAACTGATACTACCATAAAACTGCTATTCATGCAATAAAGTTTTCATACGACGCGCGACAAATACAAGAAGGTCCGCCGCCCCTTTGGCAGCAGCCGGACCGGAGGCTGTCAAGGGGCGGCGGACCTTCTTGTACTTGTCGTGAAGTTTTCATTAGACTATTTTCCATAAACGTATTATACTGTAACAGGTTAGACGGCCTTTTTGTAAAATCGTCCTGCCACCGATAGAAAGTTTAGAAGCCAACTTCCAAGCTTTCTATCGGCGGCATCATCTCAGACACAGCCTGCGATATGCAGGGATACAAGTAAGATTGAAAATTCAGATTTTCAACCTCCGGATTTGAGCGCGCGCCTTGCACGCAGATAAGTAAAAGATTGAAGCTTCGATTCAGTCTCCTTGATTTATCTGCGCTTTGGGGCTCGCAGATAGGAGCACACATGAAAAAAGAAAACAGGCTCTGTTTCCAAAAGGGCCTACAGCATGGCATACCGATCGGCCTCGGTTATCTGGCTGTTTCATTCACGCTGGGAATAGCCGCAAAAAATGCAGGCATGACCGCCTTTCAGGCCACTATCACCAGCCTCCTCGTAAACGCTTCCGCAGGACAGGCAGCTGGATTTACCGTAATTGCCGCCCAGGGCAGCTATTTGGAGATGGCTGTCATGATATTGGTGGCAAATGCCCGTTATCTTTTGATGTCCTGCTCTCTGAGCCAGAAATTGTCCCCTGATACGTCCCTTCCGCACAGGCTCTTGATCGGTTTCGATGTGACCGACGAAATTTTTGGCATATCCATGACGTTTCCGGAAAAACTGAATCCCTTCTATACCTATGGCGCCATCCTGGTATCCGTGCCCGGCTGGGCGTTGGGTACCTGCCTCGGTGTACTCAGCGGCAACGTCCTGCCAGCAAACATCGTCAGCGCCCTGAGCGTGGGGCTCTATGGCATGTTTCTTGCCATCATCATACCCCCGGCCAGAAAAAACAAGATCATAGCCGGCTTGGTGGTATCATCCATGCTCATCAGTTATCTTTTTGCACGGCTGCCCATGTTTCGATTCCTCACATCCGGCATGCGGATCATCCTGCTTACGGTAGCCCTCTCCGCAGCAGCAGCCATTCTTTTTCCCATACCCGATGAACCCAAAAGCCAGAAGGGAGGAGCCTAATGCATAACGTCTATCTTTACATTTTCATCATGGCCGCAGTCAGCTATCTAATCCGCGTCCTTCCGCTCACTTTAATACGGAAAGAAATAAAAAATAGGACGATCCGTTCCTTCTTATTCTATGTCCCCTATGTAACCCTGTCCGTTATGACCTTCCCTGCCATCCTGGAGGCAACTGCCAGCATATGGTCAGGCCTGTTTGCATTACTCGTCGGCATTTTGCTCGCATGGTTCCAAAAGAGCCTGTTCCAAGTGGCCGTTTTCTCCTGTCTTGCAGTCTTTCTATTAGAATTTTTCCTATAACCGCGCCCCCCAAAAATTATGCCACCGCTCTATCCTGACAAATGCAGGAAAGTTTTGCGCTCCCTTTACCTGCTGAAATCTAGCCGCGTCGCTTTTGGGGCTGCTGTCGAAAACGGCATGAAAGCCCTGGTGCAGAAAGGAGATATAAAACTTCCTGCATTAGGCACATAAGAGCAGAGTTCCGACAGGATCAGGCACGGATTTTCTTCTTTTTCATATGATATCCTATATCACATGCAATCTGTTATCTGCATCCCATCAGGAGCAGAATGGAGGACTGATATGGCTGATACCATACTGACCCTGAAGAACATATCCTATTCCTATCACAGCCTCAATGGCGAAGTAAAAGCGCTCGACAACGTTTCCTTCAGCGTTCGGACAGGGGAATTCCTTGCGATCGTGGGGCCAAGCGGCTGCGGCAAATCTACGATCCTTTCCCTCATCGCCGGTCTTTTGCATCCCGAATCCGGCGACATCACTTTTTATACAGATGATCCACAGGACGCAAAGCCGGGCATCGGCTACATGCTCCAGCATGACCATCTCTTTGAATGGCGCGATATCTACCGCAACGTCATACTGGGGTTGGAAATCAATGGACAGCTTACAGCCCAGAGAAAAGAACGGGTACTCCACATGATTGACGACTACGGCCTCACCCCGTTCCTACATAAAAAACCCAGCGAACTGTCCGGCGGTCTGAAGCAGCGGGCCGCCCTGGTGCGCACCATGGCGTTGGAACCGGATATCCTCCTTCTGGATGAGCCCTTTTCCGCCCTGGATTACCAGACGCGCCTACATGTCTCCGCCGATATCTGCCGTATCATACGGGCTGCCGGAAAGACGGCCATCCTAATTACCCACGACTTGTCCGAAGCTATCAGCCTGGCGGAACGGGTGATTGTCCTGGGCCGAAGGCCCGCCAGGATTAAACGGGAAATCCCCATTCGGCTGACCCTGCCGGATGATTCCGTTCTGGCCGCACGCAATGCGCCGGAATTTCAGAACTATTTCAATATGCTTTGGGAGGAATTAAACGATGAGCGATAAAAAGGAAATGATCTCCGCAGCCCAGCTTCAATTTGAAGCTTCCCACCACAGACACCACCGGACTGTAACCGTTCTGCGCCTGTTCCTTCTCGTCGCCTTTCTGGCAGTGTGGGAGCTTTGCGCAGATTTAAAGATAATTGATTCTTTTTTCTTTTCCAGCCCTTCCAGAGTGGCTGTCTGCCTGATCACCCTTTGGCAGAAAAACGATCTTGCCGTCCATATCGGCATCACCCTGGCCGAAACCATTGCCAGCTTTCTGTTGGTCTTTCTTATCAGCATGATATGCGCCACTGCGCTGTGGTATTCCACCAAACTTTCCGAAGTGTTGGAACCCTATCTGGTGGTGCTCAACAGCCTGCCTAAGTCCGCCCTTGCCCCTCTCCTCATCGTTTGGCTGGGCACCGGTATGAACACCATCATTGTGGCCGGCATTTCCGTGGCGGTCTTCGGCGCCATCATTAACCTTTACACCGGTTTTCAACAGGTGGACGAAGAAAAGATCAAATTGATTTATACCCTGGGAGGCAGCCGAAGGGATACCCTGTTCAAGGTGGTACTACCCTCCTGTATCCCCACCATATTAAGCACCATGAAGGTGAATATCGGCCTGGCCCTGGTGGGCGTAATCATCGGTGAGTTCCTGGCAGCCAGAAGAGGGCTAGGTTACCTGATTATCTACGGAAGCCAGGTATTCCAACTGAACATGGTCATCACCTCCATCCTGATCCTGTGTGTTATCGCCATGGTCCTCTATCAGATTATTCAAATGCTGGAGCATTCCTATAAGAAGAGAGTGTGAAGCAAATCAGGCATTTCTTCCTATTTTAGAAGTACAATTTACAGTATTTTGGGTATTATTTACAGCCTTTTCTTAACTTTTTCTAATTTTCGTGTATAATAAAGATACCATGGAAGGAAAATCCTTCCCAAAAATCAGAGCCGGCAAAGCGGCAGAAAGAGAGGGAACATGGTTAATTTACGCGAAAAACCTTTTTATTTGGAGGACGAAGGGATCCAGTGGGTAGAAGATACCATCGCCTCCATGACCCTGGAAGAAAAGGTAGGGCAGCTTTTTGTCCAAATGAGGAAAAGCCTGGATCCGGAGCAGATTAAAAACACCCTGAATTCCTGGCATCAAGGCGGGCTGCGCTGGCAGGGCGGCGACCGCAGCCAGGTCTACGACCAGAATAAAACCTATCAGGAAAACTCAAAAATCCCACTGCTGATCGCAGCGAACTGTGATAACGGCGGGGACGGCTGCCTTTCCGACGGAACCTACGTGGCCACCGCAGCTGCGGCCGCCGCCGGAGGCGGAACTCAGACCGCCTATGATATGGGCTATGTGGCAGGCCGGGAGGCTTCCAGCGTGGGCGTCAACTGGATGTTTAATCCCTGCGCGGATATTTTTATGAACTGGCGTAATACCATCGTCAATACCCGCAGCTTCGGCGACAATGCGGATCAAGTGATCGAAAATATCCGCGCCTTTATCGAAGGCATCCACCGCAGCAACGTTGCCTGCTGCTGCAAACACTTCCCCGGGGATGGCGTGGAGGAGCGTGACCAGCATCTGGTGCTGGGCGTCAATGATCTGTCCGTAGAGGAATGGGATCAATCTTTCCGCAAAGTATATCAGACCATGATCGATGAAGGGCTTGAAAGCATCATGGTGGGACATATTGCCCTTCCCGAGATGAGCCGCAAACTCCGCCCCGGCATCAAAGATGAGGAAATCATGCCCGCCACCCTGGCCCCTGAACTTCTCACCGATCTTTTAAGGAAACAGATGGGCTTCAACGGCGTGGTCATCACCGATGCTTCCCATATGGCAGGCATTGCCTGTATGGAAAAGAGGGAGATCGCGGTTCCCAAGACAATCGCCAGCGGCTGCGATATGTTCCTGTTCTCCAACGATGCGGCAGAGGATTTTGCCTATATGATGGCCGGCGTGCAAAACGGCACCATCACCGCAGAACGTCTGGACGACGCCCTTCATAGAATTCTAGGCCTGAAGGCCAGACTGAAACTGTACAAGGGTGAAAATCGTATTCCCGATCCTGGGCGGAAAGAGGAAATTGTGGGCTGTGCGGAACATCTGAAGCTGGCCGAGGAAGCCGCCGAACGCTGCATCACCCTGGTGAAGGACACCAAACATCAGCTTCCCATCAATCCAGCCGCCCAGAAACGCGCCCGGTTGGTATATATTCAATCCACTCCCACCACCAAAGCCTATAAGGGGGATCCAGTCAAGCAAGTGGTGGTAGAAGAATTGGAACGGGCCGGTTTCACGGTTGACGTCGCCCCCAATTTCCATGATCTGGAGGCGGAACAGGGGCCCAGCCCAGCCCACATGATGACCATGATGAACTGCGGAGCCATGAAAGATTTTGCAGCCGCATATGATGTGGTCTTCCTCGTGATCCACGTCAAGGGCTATGCCCAGGAAAACAATGTCCGCCTGCGCTGGAGCTGCAACCATTCCAGCGAGCTGCCCTGGTATGCCACGGAGGTTCCAACCGTAGGGATCAGTCTGAACTATACCACGCATCTCATCGACGTTCCCCAGGTACATGCCTTCGTAAACGCCTATGGCAGTACCAGGACAGCCATCCGCACGGCCATTGACAAAATCTGTGGCAAGGGAGAGTTCACCGCCACGCCCAGCGATACCGTCTTCTGCGGAAAATGGGATACCAGGCTGTAAAAGGAATGACTAGATCAGTCAATTTATAAAAATCGCGCCAAAATCATTTCCGTGTTTACAACGGAACGACTTTGGCGCGATTTTCATATCTATCTCAGGGCTTTTTCTCTTTTTTACAACTCCTTCCAATCCCGGCATGGGAACACATCAGCTATTTCCCAGTCCATTCAATCGCTCTTTGGCCGGCCCATACCCCTGCTGCGCCGCCAGACGATAATATTGGAGGGCCAGGTCTGTCTGCCCCGAAACCTCGTACCATGCCCCCAGGTTATAAGCCGCTTTGAAAGAGCCCGTCCCCACAACGCCTCCTCTCTCCGGCATTTCTCCTATTTGGAGACACTTCAGATAACAGGTTTCAATCTTGGGAAGCAGTGCAATATAACGCGCCACATCCGAAAGCACCCGTTTCATATAGAAAAGACCGCACACAAAACAGAAGTCGGACCAGTCTCCCAAGTCCCCCTCTTCTTGCTCTACGATCTTCGCAGCCTCATCCAGATGGGACGTCATGCCCAAATCCAGCAATGTATACAGGTAAAGAACTACGCCTTCCGCCCTATAGGCATCCTTCTTTCCAGCGGTACGATAAAATTTACGGAACCAAGGGAGGCTTTCCGGAAGCCTTTTCAGATTTCGGAGCGTCAAAGCAAGCTGAAACTGATAATAAGCATCCTCCGGATACTCCGTCACTGCCTTCTCCAAATAAGGAAGGTTCCGTTCTCCCTTGTCCGTATCCAAATAACCGTCATGGTCGGCAACGAGAGGAACCGTAAACAGAGGCGCATTTCCCGCAGGCTGTTCATGGATTGGGCCAATATACCGCACGCCCCGCGGCAGAACCCTGGGCAGCACCGACGCGCTCACGCTGATGCCTTCCGAATCCCGATAGGAATCATATCTGGTAATCCCTCCCAGCCAAGTACCCTTCCTGCTCATAAGTGCGGATTCCAATTCTCCACGGTTTCCTGCCCGAAGGGTTTCATCTCCGTCCAATACCAAGTTCCAATCAGCGTCGGATTGATCCAAGGCATAATTGCGGGCCGCTGAAAAATCATCTACCCAGACGAACTCTTTCACCACGGCTCCCATCTTTCTGGCAATTTCCATTGTTTTATCCGTGGATCCAGTATCCACTAAAATCATCCCATCTACAAAGGGAGCGGCCGCCCGAAGGCACCGCTCCAAAGACTTTTCCTCATTTTTCACAATCATTACCAGATTTATTTTCATCTATCCCTGTCTGTCCTGCCTTTCCGTCTGGGCTTCCATCTGTCTTGTATACACATATTTTCTAATAACTGCCTCCGTATCCAAAGACAGATCCACAAATTTACACCCATATCCGTATCCCCCGCCGGTTAACGGGTTGATACGGAGAATTTCTGCCCGGATATCACATAATTTATCCATAAATCGATGGCTAAATGAAAATCGATCCCCTATGTTCATCGCCCAGGGCGCATTCACATAGAGTCCGCCTGCGCTGATATTCTGGATCGTTCCTGGAAAGTAATGGCCCAAATCGGATTGAAATTCTTCCCGGATCTCCGTTTTCACCCGCAGATCCTTTTGTCTCTGAAAGACCTCACGGATCTTAACCACCGAACAGTCCGCCATCCACGGTTCCTTCAGCCTGGTTATCTGATTATTTTTCCGGATCACAAGCATGCAGATACATCTCACCACGCCCTGAGCTCCATCATAAAAATCAACGATGGTACGGATTTTAATATTTCGAAGCTTATAATTGGCAAAATATAGGGACATTTCCCCTTCATTTCTCACTTCCACCCTGGCCTTGGACAACGGTTTGTTGTCCGTCCCATAGACCAGACAAATCGTACAATTATTCAAATTCATGCTGCCCGCCCCTCCTATCCCTATTCAGGCCGCAAATCGGCTGTTATACCGAACCTAGCTTCCTGCTGGCATTCATCATCATCTGCATCCGCAGAACCTGTACCATCCCGGCATACTCCTCTTCGTCCAGGGAACCGTCTGTCGCCGCGTTCAGCAGCATGCCCATCGTATCTTCCACAGACCCGGAAATTCCCTGCCATAAACCGGACGAACCGCCTTGGGACAATAGATTGGCGCCGCTTCCTCCATACAAGCTTGACAAAAGACTATTGGAGCTTCCTCCCAACACTCCGGACATCAGGTTCGTAGAATTTCCTCCATACAATCCGGACAGAAAATTTGTAGAACTTCCTCCGTACAAACCTGCCCACAAGCTGGAGGAAGTTCCCTCCCCGGAAAGCAGGCTGGATGCCTGGTTCTCCAGATCCTCTATGGACACGGCTGACAGGCCGGACGATTTCCCATTTCCATAAGAGGATGTATACAGGCCCATAAGAAGGTCTGACACGCTCCCATAGGAAGAATTTCCCGAGCTGCTGTTAGAGGATCCGAACAGCCCTAGGGATTGACTCCCATACACCATTTTTCCCGCATAGAGCGGAGAACCGTCCATATATCCAAGAACCTTTCTCACGAAGCCCTGCGTTTCCTTATAGGGTGGAATACCGCCGTATTTCCGTACGCTTCCAGCTCCCGCATTATACGCGGCCAAAGCAAGGCTCACATTCCCGCCAAACTGATCCAGATTATTTTTCAGGCATTTAGCCCCGCCCATGATGTTCTGCCTGGCGTCGAAAGGATCGGTAACCCCAAGGGACCGGGCGGTGGAAGGCATGAGCTGCATGACCCCCATCGCTCCAGCTTTAGAAACCGCATTTGCGTTGAAATTTGACTCTGTTTTCGCTACAGCCTTCAGCAGATCCACCGATATATCATATCTCGACGCTGCTTCTTCAAATATGGAATCCATGCTTTCGGCTTCGTTGCGGTACAACCCTTCAAATACAGTGCGAAAACTCTCCTCCGTCTGTTCCTTTCTGGAAACACCTGTACTTCCCTGGGTGGACAGTCTGCCCGCATCCGTTATAGGGGAATTTTTCTTAACTACGGAATCGTTCAATCCAGTTATCGGCGTTACAGCATTCATTCCTTTTTTCATTCCGTCCGTCTGGACGGCTCCTTCCTGATCTTTTTATCCGCTTCTGCGCTTAATACGTCATCTATAGAGATCATTCCTGCTGAGGCATAGGGACAGCTCCATCTTCAGCCGTTTCCGGAGCCATTTCTCCTCCATCCGGCTCTTCCTTCTTTTCCTCCTGTCCCGGAACATATCCCAGAAAGTATATATAAATATCCACAATCGCCTGGTACAGCTCCTTGGGGATCTCAGAACCGAGCTTCAGCTGGGTGAGAAGGGTCGCCAGGGAATCATCCTCGTAGACAGGAACTCCCGCTTCCATGGCGGCTTCCGTAATCCGCTCCGCCAAATAGCCCATACCCGATGCCACAACCACTGGAGCCCCGTTTTTATCGGGATTATATTTCAAGGCCACGGCCTTCTGCCGCATCAACTCATCAAATTCTGACATTGATCGTTCTCTCCTTCTCCCGTATTTCCGGGAAAACCTCATCCACCCTTCTGTCACGCACACGCTCGCGCACCATCAGCTGGCTGAACCGTATCCCGTTATTTTTCAGGATATCCGCCACCTCTGACTGTATCTTCTTATCCTGCTGGGCCAGTGCGGGCGGAACGAAAAGCTGCATCTTCGTCTCATGGTCGTGGAAAGTCATCGTTAATTCAAATTTACCCAGGTTCTGGATATTAAACTTCAGAAAGACCTTTATGTTTCGCCCTTCTTCTTCGCTTCCCCGCCTCGCGTCCGGATCCACCCACATCTCCGACATCACGTTATTGTCTTCATATTGGAAAGGGAGGATAAAATGAAGCAGCGGCATATAGACACTCTCATTCAAAAGAAGGCCGTCCATAATATTATAATACTGCTGTACATTTTCCAAACCGGCATGCCCGTTGGCCCCTTTCAGCAAAAGGCCTGCCAAGCCGTCGGCAAAGTCCCCCAACGCCGGATGATTTTCCCGCGATCCCGTCTGCAGCAAGTTCTCCATGGCTGCCTGGCCTTCTCCTTTAAACGCCTTGACGAAAGCTCTGTCGCCCATCATACTGTCGAACAGCTTCATCAATTTTTCCAGATTCCCATTTTGATAACGAACCGCATGGAAAACCAGATGCATTGCCGCTTCTCTCACCGCCCCGTAATCATGGGTTCTGGAGATATAGGCAGAAAGGAACGGGATCAGACGATTGTTCAAAACTCCCGTATTCGCCGCTGTGTCACCGTTCGGCGCTCCCCATTCCATAGCATCCGCAATCTCCCGAAATTCATTGCGGTAAGCGCGCAGCAACAACTGTTCAATATCGTCTGTCAAGGTATGCATCTGTTGCAGCAGATGTCCCCCTGATGCATAATCATTATAACTTTTCAGAAAATCCAGGGATGCATCCCGAAGGGCATCGGAAGGATTCTGCGAAAGCAGAGAACGAAGCTTATCGAAAAACATGCCGCTAAACCGCGCCTGCATATCTCCCTGCCCCTGCAGATATTCCAATAATTCTTCCGGCGAATCCAGGCTCATAGACAGGAGGAACTTCTCCACCAGTTCCCCAACTTCTACCCTGCCCGTTTCACCCAACGCAGCCGCGTCAGTGAATAACAGGCGCTCCAACAGGGCTGCCATTCCTCCGTCTTCTTCCATTCTGCGGACAAAGGCGCCGTAGTTGCTGTCATAATCAATTATGTTGAATAAAGGATCCTGGGCGGCATTGCCCATCTGCTCCCCATCCCTGCCGTCCGCCCGGACAACACGGGTGGGATCCACTGGATTATGGATCGAGGGATTGTTCGCATTATTTCTTGGATCCTGCGGGCTCAATATATGCCTGTTATCAGTATTTATATTCGGCGTCGTCACCTGTAAAATGTTTGCCATACATCCTCCAGCCCGGTTTTCAATCCATCCCAATCAAATATTATCCTTAATATATCGGCGTATTTTCTAATTAATTTAGATGTATACCCCAAACATACGGCGGATACAATTCCAGACTCCTGATCTATTATATTATTTTTTTCTCTTTTGCACAAGATAAAAAACCAGGATTCTTTTCCTTTCATTCTATTTCGAGGTTGCAATTGCCGCGCCTGCCAGGATCCAGCCCAGAGAGGGGCGTCCCAGAAGGAGGCGCATCAGCCGTGCCATATCAGCCATGCCATGTTCCCACGCGCATTTCGCGCCATGGAGATGAGACCTGCTTCCCTGGAGGGCCATTGCCCGACTGGGAAGCGT
>CANSTU010000085.1 GCA_947650005.1 uncultured Lachnospiraceae bacterium | reverse complement strand
CATCGGCCGGGAGGCAAAGGGCCAAGGAGGCGGAGAACCATTCTTGCGTTTGGCATAACGGCGTTCTTCCCCTATTGGCAAAATTCCCAATTTCCTTTATAATTATGGAAAAGTGGAAGCGGAGGATGTCTCCTCCGCCTGGAAGGGAGAAATTATATGGATAGACGGCATACTCAGGGAGAGCCTCCCTACGAAGGAAACCCATATCAAGACAAGGCCGGGAGCCAAACCGGGAATAATCCCGGCATGGAGCCTTCCGGCCAAACATGGAGGTCGCCGGTTCAGGATTCAGGGCATAGCAACCATGTTTTCCATTCCATTCCTGACGGGCCGCCACACTATCCTGCCTCCCCCCATAGGCCGGGTAACTTGACGGGAATGCCGGGCAGTCGGCCGCCGTCCCAGAATACCGGCGCAGGACTTGCAATCGCCTGTCTAACGTTGAGCATCATTGGTTTTTTCAGCGGATTCCTCTTGGTTGGAATCGCCCTTGACGTAGTGGCCGTTATCCTGGGCATCCTATCCTTAACCGGAGGAAAGCCCAAAAGGGGCATGGCCATAGCCGGTATTCTCATTTCGCTTTCATCCGTCCTTTTAACGCTGTTGTTCTATGCTTTCATTGGACGAATCGATCAGCAGGCTGTGGATTACCCGGAGCAAATCGAACTTCCTCAACCCCCGCCCACTCCTTCGGTTATCGATAACAGCGAGCTCCTATCCCACATTTCCATGGAAGAATACGATGTTGGAAACGGGGTGCTCGTGATCCTTGAAAATGAAAATGCTTCCGACGTGGATCTGATCCTGCGCACCGCTTATTACGATGACGCCGGGAAAATGCTCTCCTTTAAAGAGGATTACCTATGGAGCTGTGCCGCTCATGGCCGGGCTGCCACGCAGATCTCCCCTCCCTATGATAAACAGTACAATAATGTCCCTTACGACCACTATGAAATAGAGGTTCTGGCGGAAGCTTCAGATCCTTCCTATTATGTGTCAGGCGTCCAGTCCGATTTAGACGTTCAGGCTGACCTGGATACCAGAGGAAATGTGCTCGCTTCCGTTCGCAGCCTCTCCGGGAAATCTTATTCCAGCGTGGAGCTGTCCTGTATCTTTTATGCGGATCAAAAGCCCATCGGAATCTCAAAGGGTTATCTTTGGGATTTTTCCAAAAAGGACGTGGTGGAATTTTATCCGCCCTATGACGTTTCTTACCTGGAAATGGACTTTGATACCTTCGAGGTTATTGTGGACAATGCCTGCTATGAGTGATTCAGGTCTCCTCTCCATGGCTTGAATGGCGCCTGAAAAGGATCCGATGAGCCTGCCTTTCCCGCCGGGGCGCTTTCGCTTGCAGCTCGGGATGGGCCCTGGTCGAAAAGACGCCGCGGCTTTGAGTTGGCCACATTGCTCCACAAACCTTTCTACGAACATGAAACAGGTCGCCAATATGGCGGCCTGTTTCATGACATATGGACCCGAAGGGATTCGAACCCTCGGTCTCTGCGTTGCGAACGCAGCGCTTTCCCAGCTAAGCTACGAGCCCTTCTGACAATTAAGCTTAAAAAATGGAGGCAACGGGGCTCGAACCCATGACCTTTCGCGTGTGAGGCGAACGCTCTCCCGGCTGAGCTATGTCTCCATGCATTTCATTATACCATATTTTATAAATGTAGCAATAGCATTTTCGCCAAATTTTCTTTTAAATTTTTGTCGTTTCTTGACAAATCAACCATCTCAGACAAAAGAACAACCGATCAGCCTCAAAAGTCTAGAGACCGACCGGGCGCCGTATACCATTTTCCGGCATGTCAAAAATCATCTTATCATATTTGGTTCCCGTCAGCGCGCGCACTCAAATCAGAGAAATTGAAAATTTTAATCCCACTCCCATCTGCGCGCCAAGGCGCGCAGATGAATCAGGGATTTTGAAAATTTTAGCCTTGCTCTATTGGACTTTCTTTCCCCCGCCCTTTCTTCCCTTTTTCTCCGCCCGCATCCAATTCACATGCATCCACCAGCTTCTCGATCAACAGTTTTTTCACATATACATCAAAGCTCAGCATACAGATGAATGAAAAAAGCTGCAAAAATCCCCGCTCTTCTTCCGGCGCATCCGCAAAAGTTTCCCCTGCCCGGGCAAAATCCCTTTTCACGACCTCTTTCATGATCTTCACCTGCTCTTCTTCCAGGCTGAACACTTCATTATAGACATCTTCCAGAGACAGACCCTCCCCGCCCGTAAAATAGCGGTCCGTAATGGGGTTCAATACCTTTTGGATATCGCTGATGGACATCACCCCTTTATAATAATAGATGAAAATCAACATCAGTACATGCTCCCGAGAATACTTTTTCTTCACGGGCGGAGGCAACAGGTCATTTTTCGTATAATTATTGACCATGGTCTTCGTCAGGATTTTATCCTCTCTGGGATACCTGGTGGTATTTTTCAGCTTATTATCCATCAGCGTGGTCACTTGATCCATATATAGTTCCATATCCGGGATGTCCTCGGCCCGGATATGATCGATTCGGTCAAGACTTTCCAAAATGCTGTTCAATAAATCCTCCGTCGATATCGTCATTCCAAACGCTCCCTTTCTGTTACCTCTCCCGCCCCGCCAGGCTCCCCCGGAAGGCAGGCATACAGGTCTATGTGCTTCTTCGTTTTTCCCCATCCCGCCCTGCATTTTCATGATGTATCCTTGTCTTTTATTATATAGTATTGAAAACCACATGACAACAAAAAAATGTCCTGACGGACATTTTTCTTTACTTTAAAACTTTAGTATGTTAAAATTTAAAACAGGAAATAGGACGGAGGTAAGGAAACTTGAATAAGAAAATCAAAACAGAAGCCGTTGACCATCTTTTCGATGCAGTTCTGTGCCTAGAATCCAGGGAAGAATGCTATCGCTTCTTTGAGGATCTTTGTACCGTAAACGAACTCCTCTCCCTTTCTCAGCGTTTTGAAGTGGCCACCATGCTCAAGGATCATCGTACCTATCTGGATATCGCGGAGAAAACAGGCGCCTCCACGGCAACCATCAGCCGGGTAAACCGCTCCCTGAATTATGGGAACGATGGTTATGATATGGTATTTACACGCCTTCCGGAAAACAGGAAGTCCGGCGCGGATCTATAAAAATTCTATTATCTCGGCACGGCATTTCCCTTTGCCTCAGCGATCCGCTCCCTGTACCCTAAGCGTCTTTTTGCACAAATTCACGCCGCTCAATCCTCCTGTGCCGCACATCTTACCGCTTTTTCAAATTCCAGGCTCCCGCCGTACAGGTCTAGGGCGCTTCCCACCGTTACGTGTATCTTGTTCCTTCCCAGTTCTTTAATGCTTCTGATATCTTCAAGGGAACGGATTCCTCCGGCATAGGTGATCGGTATCCGGTTCCAGCTTCCCAAAAGGCTTACCAAATCCTTGTCCATCCCGCATTTCTTTCCTTCCACATCCACCGCATGGATTAAGAATTCATCACAGAAGGAAGCCAGCATATCCAGCACATCTTCATCCAAAACCACTTTCGTATATTTCTGCCACCTATCGGTTACAATATAAAAAGAACCGTCCTTTTTCCTACAGCTCAGATCCAAAACCAGCTTATCTTTTCCCACGCTGTCCAAAAGCCTGTAAAGATTCTCATAGGAGATGTTCCCATCCCGGAATACATAGGAGGTCACGATCACATGGGTAGCGCCCGCTTCCAGATATTCCCCCGCATTCTCAGCCGTGATTCCGCCTCCCACCTGAAGCCCGCCCGGAAAAGCGCAAAGCGCGGCAAGGGCCTGCTGTCTCGAGGCTTCATAGTAGGGACTCGTCCTATGATTTAAGAGGATCACATGGCCGTTTTTCAATTTTTTTTCCATAAAAAGTCTGGCATACCATTCGGCATCCTTCTCGGAAACGAAATTCTCCTGCGCCCGGTCGCCCACATCCTCGATGCTTCCTCCCACGAGCTGCTTCACCTTTCCGTTGTGAATATCAATACAGGGTCTGAATTCCATAAAATACCCGTACCTTTCCAATCCAGAGGCTGCCTTTGGGGTTAGCCTGGATTTATTTATTTTGCCGAATCGCTCCGGACTTTATGTAAATACATCTATATTTTACATGAAAATCCGCTTTATGACAATTCTTTTTTATCGTTTTCTACAGTATAAAAACCACTTTCCCGAACATAATAGACAAAGGGCATAGCTTTTTGGAACTGTGTAACCGGGCACTTTTTTGAAAAACCCAATTTATGACCAAAGGAGTGAACACTATGAAAAAGCCAAACAGAATGATTCCCGTCGCCCTGCTTCTCCTGATGCTGGCGGGCACGGCCGCCTGCGGACGGAAGGAAAACAATGCCGATGATATGGTAAACAATACCTCCCAGGCAACGCAGGAAGACGGCACGGCCGAGAACGGCAGCAACACAGGAAACGGCGCCATGAACAACAATAACGGCGCGAACAATAACGCTGGAAACAACAGCACAGCCGGGAACAATAATACCGCCGGAAATAATAACGCGGCCGGGAACAATAACACCACCGGAAATAATAATACGGCCGGAAGCAACAACACTACCGGGAATAACAACGCGGCCGGAAGCAACAACACTACCGGGAATAATGCCGCTGGAAGCAACAACACGGCCGGAAATAATGCCGCTGGAAGCAGAAATACCATCGGAGACAACGATGGGAATGACGGAACCGGCATAAACGGCACCGATAACGGAACGACCGGCGGCAACAGCACCGTCGGGAACGATACCTCAAATATTATCGATGATGCCGGAAACGCGGTGGGTAATGCCATCGACGATGCCGGAGACATCATTGATGATGCTGCAAACGGTGTGGCGGACGGCGTGAAAGACATTACCAGGTAACATGCCCCGATTTGATGACGAAAGGCGCAGGAGAACGGATCGTTTCCCTGCGCCTTTTATCGAATTCAATCCAAATACAAGCTAGAAGGGGCTTCATCGCTTCTAATCCCGTTCCGTGATCGTGCCGTCCCGATAGGAAGCCAGCAGCAGTTCCAGATGCCGGATACTCTCCCGAAGTTCCGTCCCGATATCCGTATCCGCCACCCGGATCCGGTTCGGCGCTGTTTCCACGATAATGGAATCTGAAAAAATGTCTGATTCCTTCCGTATCGCCGCTTCCGTAGACTCAAAGGGTTCATGGGCCACCAGAGTCAGGCCATGGGAATTCCCCACCAGCGTATAACCTGCAATCCCCGTTTTTCCCTGATAGGCTTTGGAAAACCCTCCGTCGATGATCAGCAGTTTGCCGCCGCATTTGATGGGCGTCTCTCCTTTTTTCAACTCCACAGGCACATGCCCGTTGATGATGTGGGCGGTTGCTGTATCCAAGCCGAATTCCTCTAAGATTCGGTTTAAAACATCTTCTCTGTCCATCAAGCGGTAATAACTGTTCTTCTTCTCCGCATGGGTAATCTTATCCTCCACGAAATAACGCTCAAAGGTGGCCATCTTGTCCTTCCCGAACACCGGCGAATTGGGGCCTGTCCAAATATACCACAGAATGTCCCTGCCTTTGGCTGCCTCTTCCTCATCTTGAGAATAGTATCCCTTCCGCGCATAATGCTCCAGAATATCATACAGCGCCTTTCCGCTGTATTCCTTTCCGTAGACATTCACCCGCAGGAAATTTCCCTCCTCGTCCATGGGCACGCAGCCATGATAGAGCAGATTGGAATTGTGGATCTTATACAAACTTCCCTTGGAAAAAAGGAAACGCACATGCCGCTGCAATTTCTCACAATGCACAAAGGCATGGCGCAGTCTCTCCACCACCTGTTCTTCTTCCGCGCTCAGGCGGTAGGGATCCGCCGGATCCACTGTGGGAAGCTCCATATCCCGCATGGGGTATTCCACGCCCCCGATGCACACCGTTTTTTTCTCAAAATCAATCCGGTCCATCAGCAGCCTGTCGTCCATGCCAAATTCCGGATGGGCTTTGATCAACTGCCCCTCTAGCTTCATCTGGATCACCGTAATGGCCTTATGCATCCGCATATCCAGATCCAGATCCTTTTTGTCATATCCTTCGTCATATTTAATCGCAAAAATACTGCAATCCGTATCCGCATAGGCGTTCATGGCAAAGGTGGCCAGAGGGATAAGGTTAATGCCATACCCTTCTTCCAGTATATCCAGGTTACCGTACCGGGCCGATACCCGCAAGACATTTGCGATGCAGCAGGTCTGTCCGCTGGCTGCGCCCATCCATACTACGTCATGGTTTCCCCACTGAATATCTACGGAATGGTACCGGCTCAGCGTATCCATGATGATATGCGGCCCCTTTCCGCGGTCATAGATATCCCCCACGATATGGAGATGGTCGATCACCAGGCGCTGTACCAGATTGCAGAGCGCTATGATAAAGTCAGGAGCGCGTCCCGTCCGAATGATGGTATGGATAATCTCGTTATAGTAGGCTTCTTTGTCCTGTACCTCTTCCTTTTCCGTAATCAGTTCTTCAATGACGTAGAAAAAATCCGAGGGCAGGGCCTTACGCACCTTAGAGCGGGTATACTTGGAAGCCACCCGCTTTGTAATCTGCACCAGTCTGTGGAGCGTGATCTTGAACCAGTCCTCCAGGTTTTCCTGATTGTCCTCCTCCTGGATCACCAGCTCCAGCTTTTCCTTCGGATAATAGATCAGCGTGGCCAGGCTCCTCTTATCCCGGCTGCTCAGGGTATTTCCGAATTCCTCATCGATCTTACGCTTCACGCTTCCCGAACCGTTTTTCAACACATGATTGAATTGCTCATATTCTCCGTGGATATCCGTGAGAAAATGTTCCGTCCCCTTGGGCAGGCTCATGATCGCCTGCAGATTGATGATTTCCGTCGAAGCCGCCGCGATCGTCGGGAACTGCTTTGACAGACTCTTTAAATATATAAATTCTAACTCCTCCATAGCAGTCCTCCAATCGAAATTACCCCCTGTTGATCACATCGCTCATATCATACATGCCCGCCGGCTTTCCCTTCAGGTACTTTGCGGCTTCCACCGCTCCCTTGGCAAAAATATTCCTGGAATAGGCGGTATGGGTAAAGGTGATGACCTCATCCTCCCCTGCAAAAATCACATCATGATCGCCCACAATCGTTCCGCCCCGGACCGCTGAAATGCCGATCTCCTTTTCATCCCGCTTCTGCCGTCTTCCGCTCCTGTCATAGACATAATGATAGGCATTTCCCAGCTCTTCATTCATGGAATCGGCCAGGGCCAGCGCCGTGCCGCTGGGCGCATCCAACTTGCGGTTATGGTGCTTCTCCACGATCTCGATATCGAATCCAGCCTCCGCCAGCACGCCGGCCGCTTCCTTTAAGAGCTTTATAAAAAGGTTGATTCCCAGGGACATATTGGCTGACCGCAGAATGGCCGTGCTCTTTGCGGCTTCTTCCGCCCCGGCAAGCTGCGCCTCCGAAAGGCCGGTGGTACACAACACGCAAGGCGTTTGGGTCCGAGCGCAATAAGCCAGCAGCTCATCCGCCGCTGCAGCCGTGGAAAAATCCACGGCTACATCCACCTCTTCCTTTCCCTTCTGCCCGAATTCCTCCACACTCCTGTATACGGGAAAATCCGCGCTTTTGCTCCCTGCCGGATCCACCCCCGCAGTGATTTCTATCTCCGGATCCCCTTCCGCCAAGGCGGCGATCACCCGCCCCATATGGCCGCTACAGCCATGCATCAATATCTTTACCATGATCCCTCTACTTTCTCCGCCTCCGGCGGACCTTTTCCTCTGACAGAAGGCTTTCCCATTCCATCTGCCCTAAAGACATCCTTCGCCTTTTACAGGAGCCCAAAATCCTCCATGGCTTTCCTGAGTTTTGCCGCGTTGCCTTCCTCCATCTGTGTGAGCGGACGTCTCAGCGGCCCCGCTTCCAGGCCCATCATGTTCATCGCGCATTTCACCGGGATCGGATTTACCTCGCAGAACAACGCGTCCACCAAGGACATCGCATCCAGCTGGATCTGACGGCTTCCCTCCACATCCCCTTCAAAAAATTTGGCGCACATATCATGGGTCTGCCTGGGCGCTATGTTGGACAGAACCGAGATAACGCCCTTGCCCCCCAAAGCCAGAAGAGGCACGATCTCCCCGTCGTTTCCGGAATAGAGATCCACATCGCCGCCTGCCAGGCTCATGAGATGCGCAATCTGGCCGATATTTCCAGTGGCATCCTTTACGCCCACGATATTTGGCACATCCCTGCACAGACGCACCACGGTTTCCGGACTGATTGTCACCCCGGTCCTCCCCGGAATATTGTAGAGAAGAACCGGTACATGCACGGACTCCGCCACCATTTTAAAATGCTCGTACAAGCCCCTTTGGGTTGCCTTATTATAATAGGGAGAAACCAACAGAACGCCGTCCACTCCTGCCTTCTCGGCTTCCTGGGAGAGGTAGATTGCCGTTTCCGTACAATTGGATCCGGTTCCTCCGATTACGGGGATCCTGCCCGCCGTTTTCTCCACGCAATACCGGATCACTTCTATATGCTCCTCATGGGTCAGTGTGGAGGACTCCCCTGTTGTGCCACATACGATGATGGCATCCGTCCCGCCCGCAATCTGCGCCTCGATGTGATCTCCGAATTTCTCATAATTTACGCTTCCGTCCTCATGAAACGGGGTGATAATCGCTACGCCTGCGCCTGTAAAAATAGACATACCTTTCCTCATTTCTGCGCTGCATTTTTATTAAAAGCCTCCAAGGCCTGCGGATTTGCCCCTGCAGCGCGCGCGCAAATCCCAAAACTGAAGGCAAGGCCTCTCCCGCATCTTTCCCTGCCCATGGATAGGCCGCCATCCAAAGGCCGCCCCGCTTTACGGGCCGGCTTCCCGCGGTAATAAAAACGCCGGCCTGTCTGCGATATGCTTCCCGGGGCCGGTGAAAATCTTCCTTCTCTTATACGATAGCGCCCCATCCTTCTCAGATGACAGTCATGCGGCTCTTAACCGCATGCCCAAGAATCAGGCTGCAGGAGCCCTTCTCTTTCGGCGTTCTACCCTTTCCCTTTTCTTCCTCTGTGCCTGCCACATCCGAAAAGCTACTGTTGAATCACGCAACCTCTATCTGCAATTTATCATAACACGGGGAATGGGTCATGTCAATGTGAACGCATCTGCATTTTACTCATTGCTAGCTTTCCTGAAGGGCCGCTGTCCGCCGGGAAATCGCCCAGGGCCCATCGGGATGCCTGGCGCGGGGGACATGGGACGGCTGTCCCGCCCCCTCCTGGAACGCTCCTGTCCAATCGGCATCTGTTGGGGGCAAAGCAGCGCTAAGAACCCGCTAACAAAACGTCAAGGCTTTGTTAAGCAAACGTTAGGATTGTGTTAAGCATCTAGCCAAACGCTTTTCGGGACGGATGGCATCTGCTACAATACCCCCGACATCAATCATGAACACACGGATTTTATGAAATTTCCGTATCCATAACACAAAAGGAGACGCCAGACATGAATATCGGATTACTTATCATCATGATTATCGGAGGACTTGCAGGGATCTTGTCAACACTCTATATCGTAGTGAGCCTTCCGTTTGTGATTATTCAGAAATTCTATCGGAAAATTCGTTTTGGCACCTCTCTCATGAATTAAACACGATAAAACCAATTCTCGTCAAAACGTATCAGGAGCCGGCCATGAGAAGAAATCATGGCCGGCTCTCTGTCTTTGGGATATCCCATTCGGTAAAATCTCTATATCAATTCCATATCGATCTTCAATTCCTGCCTGTCCCCGCCCGTATAGGATACCGTCGCCATACTGCCGCAGATCAACGGCATCATGGGCGGAAGATGTCCCAGATCCACATCCATGATCACCGGAACCCCATAGCCTTTCAGCAGATCCCATACGGCATGATATTGATCCAGCCCCATCATCTCCTGGCCGAAGCACAGGGGACGGCCAATCAGAAAACCCTTCACATGGGAAAACCAGCCCGCATGCTGCATCTGCCAAACAGCACGGCGGATGGCAAACACGTTCAGATCGCAGGATTCCAGGAACCAGACAATCCCGTCTCCGGCATGACGCTCCACAAATTCAGGCACCTTATCATAGGAAGTCCCAAGAAGGTTGACCAGGCAGTCCATACAGCCTCCCAGCAGCCTTCCTGTGAAACGCAGTCCTTCCTCGGAATTCGGGCAGCTGTCCTGCCCTACGGGGAAATCGGGGCAGTAACAACGCATCACCACTGGCTCCGTCACCTGATAGGGTTTGAAAGGATCTTCTTCGCCGGGTTCTCCCTCCGCCTTGGTTTCCGCCTTTTCCCACAGGTCATAGCTTCTCATGGACAGCTTCGCTCCTGTCAGCAGATCCATAGCGTCCTTGACGGATTCATGCCAGGGTTCCATGCCGAACGCCCCTGCACAGGGGCCGTAAATGGCGGCGGTGTCGCAAAGGGTTGGAAGCAGGAAGGTGAGGTTCGTATTGTCGGAAAATCCCATATACCACTTCGGTTTTCCTTCCCGGATTTTGGCAAAATCCACATGATCCAAAATTTCGCACATCATCTCACCACCGCCGCAGGAGATCAGTACGTCGTTTTTATCGGAATCCATGTATTCATTGATCTCAGCGCCGCATTTTATGGGCTCATTGCTGATCCCAATGCCTTCTGCAGCATAACAGTTCGGCCCCAGATCCAATCGATAACCCATTCGGGCAAATGTCTTTTGTGCATTCTGAAAAGCTGAAAGGTAAGGCTGCGTGGCACACCCAAAGGATGGCGCTACAAAACCGATGGTTCCGCCTGGCTGTAAAAAACGGGGATATCTCATATTTCCTCTCATTCTGCCGCCGCCCGGCGGCTCTCCATATTCAGGCAACCATGCTGCGCAGGTTGAAAGCTTCGTTTTCCCATTAACAGATCCTGGTTCCTTCCGGAACGATATCGTCCACAAAGATCACCTGACAGCCGCAGGCGTTATTCGTCGCGGCCAGCAGCATGCCTTCGCTGGTCACTCCGGAAAATCTGGCCGGCTGCAGATTTGCGAGCACAATAATCTTCTTTCCAACCATTTCCTCCGGCGTATAATAGCTCTTGATGCTGGATACGATCACCCGTTCCTTCAGGCCGTCAAAGAGGGTAAGTTTGTAGCAGCTGTGAGACTTGCGAATCTCCGCACATTTCAGGATCTTGCATACACGCATATCCATCCTGGAAAAATCTTCCATAGTGATCTGTTCCTTCACCGGATCCACCGGATCCGGATCGCCGTACTCCACGTGTCGCTTTTCCTCTTCTGCCGGCGTTTCCTCGACTGCGGGCTGTTTTTCCTCCTCCGTCATGGGGGTGGAGAAATCCAGCAGATTTACATATTTTCCTGGCTCGATGGCATACAGGAACAGATACAGCCTGGGTCCTTTCTCCTTATCGATCAGAAGCTTATATACATTTTTGAAAAACTGCCCCTGGATTTTCTTCAGCTCCTTCGGATCCTCCAGTTCTCCCATCACCTGCTTCGGTATGGCGTACAGCTCCTGATTCAGTTCATCCAGGCTATAGCCTCCCTTTGCAATATAGTCATGGAGCAGGGCGATTTCCTTCTTCTCTTCCTCATTGAAAGATTCATAGACCTCCCAGTTACGGTAAGGGCGCAGGCGGTTCACATTCTCCGGAGAGCACTGTTCCAACCAGTACTTGGCCCGGTCCAGCCTGTCCTTAAACTGATCATAGGTGAAGGGCTGGCCGATTTTCTCAAAAACCGTCTCCAGCATAGGAATGTTGAAATCCACCACGGAGCCCAGCTGCACCAGCAGGCTCATGGGCACGGTCGAAATTCCGCGATATCCCCCGCCGTCTTCCTCCCGCAGGCAGTTTGCCATCACCGTATTGAGGAATTCATCCCCCGCACCCGCCAGGAAATCATTGTACTGCTTGTCAAATTCAAAATACTGGCGTAGGATGCCGTCATCAAAGCAGAAGTCAAAGGCCTTGGTGGGTTCGGATTTGGCATAGAGCCAAAGGATCATTTCCGGCTGATAAAGCGCGAGCAGGGTATCAGGCGTTAAGTTCAGTCCGGAGGAGCCGGACATTTTCCCCGTGGCGCCCTTGATTCCGATGAATTCATAGCCCTGGAAGACCGGCGCCTCATAATCATAAATTTTCTTCGCGATCACCCGGCTGGTATCATAGCTTCCTCCCGGGCTGGCGTGATCCTTTCCGCCGGGTTCAAAGTCCACTCCCTCATACATCCACCGCATGGGCCAGTCGATCTTCCAGGCCAGCTTGCAGTGAAAATCTTTGGTGAAATCAAAGGTGCCTTTATATCCGCAGGCGCATTCATATTCCGCCACCGTACAGTCATCGGACAGGGAAGTGATCTTCGTGGTGTCCTTACCACAATGAGGACAATAAATACTCACCGGATAATAAGCCTCCCGTTCTCCCTCCTGGGCGGCCTGGGTGCGGAAACTGTCCAGGATGTCGAAGATTTCCCCTCTCTTTTTCAGCGCCGTTATCACATGCTGCGCATATTTTCCGGAGCGGTTCATCTCCGCCTGATATCTGTAGTCCATTTGAATGCCGAAACGCTCCATGGCATCCTCGAACTCTTTCTCGAAATGCTTGGCATAGTTGGGACACCCGTCGTCAAAGGGATTGGGCACATCCACATAGGAACAGCCGATATATTCCTCCCAGGGCTTTTCCCCCTGAGGACGCTCGATCTTTGCCACATTCACCGGCACCTTCCGGAACCGGTCATATTCATCCCAGGAAAAAAGCAGCCTGGCCTTTTTCCCCTGCCGCCTTAAAGCCTTTGTGACAAAAAGGCTGGTGGCAATATCCCTGAAATTCCCGATATGAATGGAACCGGACGGGCTGATGCCCGCGGCACACACATATTCTTCCTTGTCCGGCCGCCGCCGGATAATCTCCTGCGCGATTTTATCTGACCAATGCATTCTGGTATCTCTCCTGTTCCTCTTAATTTTCTTTACATGTTGGAGTTAAATGTATCATTTTACGGGGGGATTGTCAATTCATAGCTGTGATAATCGCAAAGCAATGGCTTCAGTCCACGGGCCCCGCAGGATATCGCCCGGATAAGTAAACTGAAACAGACAACATTCTCCATGCATCTCCAGCAGCGGCAATCCACAGTCTATCTCAGCGCTTTCCCGCACAAAAGACTGCTGCCTCCTTCACCCATCCCATCAGTTCCCCGTCGATCTCCTCGGGTTTTGAGATCAGCACATGGTGGGTAAAACGGTTTGGATAGGGCTCCACCACAGCATCGATGCGTCCGGATTCCACCCTGCGCTGCAAGCCAAACGTCACCACGATAAAGGATGCCGGGCGCTCCTTGGCCTTCCGGACGGGCAGAAAGGAGACAAACGCAAAATTATGCTTATTGGAAAAAGAAATCTGGGTTTTCTGAACTCGGATATGTACGTCTTCCACGGATTCTAAAACCTTTTGCTCAAAGCTCTCATAAAGAGGGAGCGCCTGCTGATTTTCATTAAAAAAGAGAATCACATTCTGATCCATTCTAACCTTCTTTCCCGCTTTGGCGGATCGCAATTCATCGTCCGAAAATGGCGATTGGGCCTGTTCTCATTCTAAATTCCAGGTATTTTTTGTACAGTCACTCATTCTTCGTTTCCACATATATTAATCAGAAGCCTTCGACAGGTATCAAGATAGATGAGCCAAGGCGCGCAGACGGGAGCATGATTGAAAGAAGGACTCTTTCAATCTCCCTGATTTGAATGCGTGCTTTCGCACGCAGACGGGAGCATGATTGAAAGAAAAACGCTTTCAATCTCCCTGATTTGAATGCGTGCTTTCGCACGCAGACGGGAGCATGATT
>CANSTU010000084.1 GCA_947650005.1 uncultured Lachnospiraceae bacterium | reverse complement strand
CTCTCCGGGCGGTGTCCTGCCGGGTACGCGGGCTGCGGCGGTTGCATCGCTCTTGTCCAGAAGTGGGAACGTAAACAGGTTGACAAATGGGGCGTTCTCTTCTAATATCAATATGAACAGGGCTTAAGATGTATTTTCGGCCGGAAAGGTGTGCTGCATACAATTTCTAAAATATGAATGCAGCAAAAGCGGGATAAGAGGGATGAAAGGCCGCCTGCGGCGGCGGAAACGAGGTTAAGATGGCGGATAAGAAACTGGTGGAAGCGATCACTTCCATGGAAGAAGATTTTGCCCAATGGTATACTGATGTGGTGAAGAAGGCGGAACTGATTGATTATACGAGCGTAAAGGGTTGTATGGTGATTAAACCGGCCGGTTATGCGATCTGGGAACTGATCCAGAAGCAGCTGGATGAGCGGTTCAAGGCCACAGGAGTAGAGAATGTTTACCTTCCCATGTTCATTCCAGAGAGCCTTCTCCAGAAGGAAAAGGATCATGTGGAAGGGTTTGCGCCGGAGGTGGCCTGGGTTACCCATGGGGGATTAAATCCGCTGCAGGAGCGCCTTTGTGTGCGCCCCACTTCCGAGACGCTTTTCTGCGATTTCTATAAAAATGATATCCATTCCTATCGGGATCTGCCTAAGGTATATAATCAGTGGTGTTCGGTGGTGCGTTGGGAAAAGGAAACAAGACCGTTCCTGCGTTCCCGTGAATTCCTGTGGCAGGAAGGACATACGGCCCATGCAACCATGGAAGAGGCGGAAGAGCGTACCATCCAGATGTTGAACCTGTATGCGGATTTCTGTGAAGAAGTCCTGGCTATGCCCGTGATCCGCGGCAGGAAGACGGAGAAGGAAAAGTTTGCGGGGGCAGAGTCTACCTATACCATAGAGGCTCTGATGCATGACGGGAAGGCGCTGCAGTCCGGCACCAGCCATAATTTCGGGGACGGGTTTGCGAAGACCTTTGGCATCCAGTTTGCGGATAGGGACAATAGGCTCAAATATGTGTATCAAACCTCCTGGGGAATGACCACCCGTCTGATCGGGGCCATCATCATGGTGCATGGGGATAATTCCGGATTGGTGCTGCCTCCCAGGGTGGCTCCCACTCAGATCATGATCATTCCCATTCAGCAGAAGAAGGAAGGGGTTCTGGATACGGCCTATGCGCTGCGTGACCGTCTGGGCAGCTTCCGGGTGAAGGTGGATGATTCGGATAAGAGCCCGGGGTGGAAATTCTCCGAGCAGGAGATGCGGGGGATCCCGATTCGTGTAGAAATCGGGCCCAAGGATATGGAAGCGGGCAAATGTGTGATCTGCCGCCGAGATACCGGAGAAAAGCTGGAGACAGCGTTGGATGAACTGGAAACAAAGGCAGGAGAGATCCTGGAACGGATGCAGAAGGAAATGCTGGAAAGGGCTAGGGCCCATAGGGATTCCCATACCCATATCGCGCAAAATATGGAAGAACTGCAGGATGTGCTGGACAATCATCCCGGCTTCGTGAAAGCCATGTGGTGCGCCAACCAGGCCTGCGAGGACGAAATCAAGGAAAAATTTGCAGCCACCAGCCGCTGTATGCCCTTTGACCAGGAATGGGTCGGCGATCGGTGTGTCTGCTGTGGAAAGCCTGCCAAGAAGATGGTGTATTGGGGACGGGCTTATTAAGAAAATGGCGCCCAAGCGGCAGAAAGCGAGGAAGTATGAAAGTACTGGTATTAAACTGCGGCAGTTCTTCCCTGAAATATCAGCTGATTGACAGCGATACGGAAGATGTATTGGCAAAGGGGTTGTGCGAAAGAATCGGCATTGATGGAAGCAATATCGCCCACCAGCCAGCCGGAGGGGAAAAGGTGAAAGAAGAGGCGGATATGCCCGATCATACGGCCGCCGTGAAAATAGTGATCGCTAAACTCACGGACGAGAAAGTAGGCGTGATTTCTTCCTTGGCAGAAATCGGTGCGGTAGGCCATCGTGTGGTGCATGGAGGAGAGGATTTCTCTGGAGCCGTGGTGATCGATGAGGCGGTAATACATGCCATTGAGGGCTGCAACGATCTGGCTCCGCTGCACAATCCGGCCAATCTGATCGGGATCCGTTCCTGCCAGGCCATCATGCCGGGCGTACCTATGGTGGCGGTTTTCGATACTGCGTTCCATCAGTCCATGCCGAAAAAAGCCTATTTGTATGGCCTGCCATATGAATATTATCGGAAATACAAGATTAGACGGTACGGTTTCCATGGGACCAGCCATGATTTCGTGTCAAAACGGGCGGCGGAGATTTTGGGAAAGGATCGGAAAGATCTGAAAATCATCGTTTGCCACTTGGGAAACGGCGCTTCCGTATCCGCTGTAAAATACGGGGAATCCGTGGATACTTCCATGGGATTAACGCCTCTGGAAGGCTTGATTATGGGAACTCGGAGCGGGGACATGGATCCTGCCATCCTTTCCTTCCTCGCGGAAAAAGAGGGGCTGGATGCGGCGCAGGTGATCGAAATCTGTAATAAGAAATCCGGCGTGCTGGGACTTTCAGACGGGGCTTCCAGCGATTTCCGTGACCTGGTACAGGCATCGGAAGAGGGGAATGAGCAGGCTGGCAATGCACTGGAGGCGTATGCATATCGGGTGGGTAAATATATCGGCGCCTATGCGGCGGCCATGAACGGCGTGGATGTGATCGCTTTTACGGCCGGAGTGGGTGAGAATAACGCGGAGGTGCGTGCCATGGTGGCGCGTTATATCGGCTATCTGGGGACGAATATCGACCCGGAACGCAACCGGATTCGCGGTGAGGAAGTGATTCTTTCAGACGGAGGCGCGAAGGTGGTGACCATGGTGGTGCCCACCAACGAAGAACTTGCCATTGCTAGGGAAACGGTACGCTTGGCGGCGGAATCATAAGGAAGGTTCTTTTATTGAATCCAGGGGTAGCAGCATTTATGCCGCTGCCCTTTTTGTTATAAGCAGGGACGCATAAATGAATTTGATGTTTATGCAACGTGCGACATGCGAAACGAGCAGTGGAAAAACCGCCTCTATTCATTTCGGACACAGATGACGGCCGCTGTGTTCTGGCAGGAGGGGGAGAGACCCAATTTAACGTCTCGCGCCTTTTATGCCAGAACAGGGAGGCTGCCATCTTGCAGCAGTTATGCCTTTACATCGGCCCGTTTCAGATACCAGGTTCCCAGGAAGAAGAACAGAGCGAGAAAAAACAGACAGCTAAGATAGAAAGAGAGGGCGGAACCGTTCAGTATATCTTCGGCCCGGTTGGCGTTCATTCCCAGGAGCATGAGGGAATAGGGGAAGAAAAGGCCTGCGCCTGCATTGGAAACCAGAAATCCTGTGATTCCTGCCAGCAGGCCGATGGCGATTGACAGGGCGAAGCTGCGCAGGATAGACGCCAGGAAAAGCTGTACGGCAGCAATGGTCAGGCCGCCCAATGTACCGCGCAGCAACCACAGGCAGATCTGCAAAGGCGGCAGTCCGGGAAGCCCCAGAAGGGCTCCGGATGCGGTGTAGAGGATTCCCACATAAAGTTGGGTGAACAGGGTAATGCAGGCGATGGTGAGAAACTGCGCCCCGTAAAGGCAGGAAACGGGCATGGGCGAAGTCATCAGAGAATTCCGATTATGGTTGAAGTTTTCCAGCCGCCACAGATAGGCGCAATAGACCGCGATCAGTGGCGGAAAGAAGAAATTGGAGTAAAACAGGGTAGTCTGTGTCCACAGGCTGTACCATTCTTCCTTCAAAATCCCAAGGTTTTGCATATAGTTGGCGCATCCCATGACGGTGCCGATGGGGGGCAGAATGAAAAAAACGGCCCACACGAAAGAACGCTTTAATTTAATCAACTCAGCATGCATACAGCGTAACAGCATATCTCATACCTCCTTTCTGAGGAAAAGGCTTTTTCCCACAACATATAGGATGCAGGCAGCAGACAGATAAAAAAGAAACCAAACTGTGGGGAAAGGAATTTCATAGATGACGGAGGTACGTGTACCGGCATCGTACCGGGAAGCAAATGTCATACCTACGAGATAATATCCCCAGGGGGTAAGACCAGCGAGGATACCGATGGGGAAAAAGGCAGAAAACAGTCCCACAAGGCTTCCGAGCAGTCCCACGAAGAGAGGGATGAGCTGGCTGGTTAAGAGCAGGGAAAGGATCAGATGGAATAGATAGATCACGAGGCTGACAATGAAACATACGCCCAGGAAAATAAGGACATGCTTTATTGGCAAGGCCTGCGTTACATGGATCAGCCGTGCCAACAGAAGCAGGTTTAGCGCCTCCAGAAGGGTGAACATGAATACATAGAGTGCGCCCATGATCAGCTTGATGTCGAAGATTCTGCCCTTTTGCTGCATGGTACATAGTAGCTTATAGGTATTCCCCTTATTTTCCGCGTCACAAATCCGACTGGCAATGGCAGATAGGACGAGCGGAAGGAAAATGATATTCATGATGGGGAGGTGGAGAAGCAGCGTATTGTACCCTTCGGCCAGGATTTCGGACTGGCGCAGATAATCGTTGGTATAGATCCAGAGGAATTCCACCAGGACGACGCCCAGAGGCAGCAGCCAGAGGAATCGTCTTTTTACCTTAAAAAATTCTGTCCCAAGTTCCCTTATCATAAACTCATCCTCCTTCCGGTGAGATCCAGGAAAATATCCTCCAGAGTCTGCTGTTGTTCCTCGATGCGCAGCAGGCCGATTTTTTCGGCTGCCAGGCCGTCCATTAGGGTTGCTAGGCGGTCGTCGGGCATACCGCGGAAAAGTAGGCAGTCTTCCTGGCTCGTGCAGACAATCTTGTGCTGCATGAGGTAGCTGCAGGCCTTCTCGTTGTCCATCGTGCGAAGCCTGATCTGTTTCCTGCTGTGTTGGTGCAGATGGGCCAGGCTGTCCTGATAGATTAGCGCTCCCTTATCGATGATTCCGGTGTGGGTGGCCATCTGGTCGATCTCGCTGAGCAAATGGCTGGAAACCATGACGGTCATATCGTATTTGGACGGAAGGGAACGGATCAGCTCCCGCATTTCCTGGATGCCTGCGGGATCCAGCCCATTGGTGGGTTCATCCAGCAGAAGCAGGCGGGGACGGCCCAACAGGGCGGCAGCCAGGCCCAGGCGCTGTTTCATGCCCAGGGAATAATGGCCGGCTTTTTTGTGCTGCTGTTTTTCCATGCGTACGATCTGCAACACCTCGTCGATGCGTTTTTCAGGGATCCCTTTCAGCAGACAGACCACGCGTAGGTTTTCCCTTCCGGTCAAATGGCCATAATAGGAAGGCGATTCGATCAGGGAACCGGTATCCTTCAGGATTTCCAGCCTGTTTCTGTCATTCATCATATGTCCCAGAACTTCAATGGAACCGTCCTTTGGCTTGACCAGCCCTAAGATCATCTTCAAAGTGGTGCTTTTTCCTGCGCCGTTCGGCCCCAGGAAGCCATAGATGCTTCCTACGGGCACCTTCACATCCACATGATCCACACACAGGGCACTGCCGTACTGTTTGCTGAGCCCTTCTGTTTTTACGGCATAGAAGCCGTTTTTCTTTTCTTCCATATTTCCTCTCATTCCGCCGCGCAAGCGGCATTTTAATTGGCGGGAACTTTGGGACGCGCAGCGTCACAAAGTCCGAAATTGAAAATGTCAATTTAGAACCTTGGCCTTATCTGCGAGCTAAAGCGCACGTACAAATCAGGGCTGCGTGAGAGATCTATCAATCTTACTCCCTTCCTGCTATCCTGTTGCCAGGCATCCCGTCATGGAAAGCAACTTTAGTGCGCAAGGCAACACTTCCACTTCCGCATCCAGATACAGCATAACCGCTTTCCCTTAATGGCCCATGACGGCTGCCTTACTTTTACCTTAAATTTTTACGGGCTCTATGGCGTGGGGGAATGAAGGCGGGTATAATGATCTATGATAGCCCGTAATGTTGGCGAAACACAAGAGGCAGGCAGCGAACGGACAAACGTCAGAAAGGGAATCCGATAGGAGTGAACGGATTGTTGGAGAAAACAGGCGGGAAAAGGAAGGTACGGCGATGAATAATATATTTGACTGTAGGATTCTTGTGGTGGATGATAACGAAGAGCTGGTCCGGATGCTTAGGGACATGCTCCTGCGGGAGGGATTCCGATACGTGGATACGGCGGGGAGTTGCCGGAGGGCAATGGAATACTTTCGGAAAGACAGCAGAACCGTTGATCTGGCAATCCTGGATATCAATCTGCCGGACGGTGACGGATTTACTTTAATGCAGAAAGTCCACATGATTTCCCAGATTCCGTTGTTGTTTTTATCCGCCAGAGATGAGGACAACGACAGGCTTTTAGGGCTGGGGCTGGGGGCGGACGATTACGTTACGAAGCCCTTTCTGCCAAAGGAACTGCTTTTGCGGATAACGGCCGTCCTGCGCCGGACCTATTTTCCTCCCCTGCGCCAGCCACAGGAGGAATCGCTTGCTCTGGGGAAAAAGAGGGTGGATTTTGCTTCGGGAACGGTGACGGAAGGGGAGGTAAGCAAGCCGCTCACCGCAAAGGAACTGGCAATCTTAAGGAAACTGTATGAAAATAGGGGAAACATTGTAACGTTTGATATTTTGTGCAATACGGTGTGGGGAGACGGATATTACGGATATGAAAATACGTTGATGGTACATATCAGGCGTTTGAGGGAAAAAATAGAGGAGAATCCGTCTTCTCCCAAATGGCTGCTAACAGTGAGGGGGCTGGGATATCGGCTGGCAAAGGAGCAGAATTTCTTATGAAAAGCTTACTCGCAATTTATAGACGTTATATTTTTTCGGCAGGATGGATTGCGGCTCTTGTGATCGTGGTGAATATGGCGGTATTCGGTTTTGCCAGTATTTATCTGAATGATTTGAGCAGGGAAAGTGTGGAGAGCGGCAGCATGGGTACGCTCTCACAAATCACTTCCTGTTTCCGGCAGCGAGAAGACGGTGTAGAGATGACGGAGGAGGGATATGCTATTCTTGAAAAAAACAAAGCAGCCTTTGCCCTTCTTCTGGACGAGAGAGGCAGAGCGATCTGGGGATGGCAGGTACCGGAGGGAATTCCGGACCGCTTTACGGTGGGCGAGGTGGCGGTATTCACCCGCTGGTATCTGCAGGATTATCCGGTACGCGTATGGAATTGTGATTCCGGGCTGTTTGTGTACGCGTGGGAAAAGGGAACCGTGGCAAAGTATATCGTGGAGGTGGAGGGGAAATCCATACGGAATCTGCCGAGGATATTTTTAGTAATTATAATGGCAAATTTTCTGTTGGTGTTGTTGTTGGCCATGCTGTCCGGTTATCGTATGTATGCATCCCTGCGTCCGGTGGCCTACGGGATTGACGGTTTGGTGGGCGGAAAGAGGCGGATGGCGCCGGAACACGGTGTGACCGGAGAATTGGGAAGGAAGCTCAACCAGGCTTCGTGGCTCTTGGAAGAACAGAGACGGAACCTGGAACGACGGGACACAGCGAGAACGGATTGGATTTCAAGCGTGTCCCACGACATCCGGACGCCTCTGTCCATGGTAATGGGGTATGCGGACAACTTGGAAAATGACGATAGCCTGTCGGAGGAGGCAAGGAAAGAGGCGGCCATCATCAAGGAACAGAGCGTACGGATTAAGATGTTGATTGAAGACCTGAACCTTACTTCCAAGCTGGAATACCATATGCAGCCTATCCGGGCTGAAGAATATATGCCGGCCGCTCTGATCCGCAGCGCAGCGGTATCCGTTCTGAACGGCAGCCTGCCAGAGGGATATGAATTGGATGTGGATATCAGTGAGGAGCTGGAGGGCATATCCCTATGCGGAGATTGGAACCTTCTGTCCAGGGCATTGCACAATCTGATCGGAAACAGTATCCGGCACAATGAGGCTTGCCGTATCCGGGTGGAAGCAGGTCTTGAAGAATGGGAAGGGCGGCCAGTTTGCCGCATCTGCGTTATGGATGACGGCGTTGGCATTCCTGAAGAGGTGAGGAAGCTTATGGACGGTTTCGGAGAAGAGGGCGAAAAGACAGAGGGACGTTTTCGGGGAATAGAGGGACATGCACAGTCTCCTCATATAATGGGACTGCGTATTGTAAAACAGATTATGCAGGCCCACGGCGGCGAAATGCATATTTCGACGGATGGAAAGAGGGTTGTTCTGATTCTGCCAATTTTAGAGAAGAGGACTGAGAGAAAGGAAAGGGAGTGCTGGTGGGAGATCTTGTGGTATGGGAAGGGCGGACTCAAGAGAACATTTGGGAAAAGGTGGGGGAGTGAAAGTGAATGTAATACAAAAACAGAACGTCTGCCCTAAGGCAGACGTTCTGTTTCCCCCGGTCCTATGCGAGTCCGTGAGGGCGGGTGCAAGTTTACTGCGGAATCACGTTGACAGCGCGAACCTTCTTGCTGTCTCTGGGATCGGCTTCCGTATCAAAAGTTACGGCCTGGCCTTCCTGCAGGGTCTTGAATCCGTCAACCTGGATAGAAGAATAATGTACGAATACATCTTCTCCATTGTCGGCGTTGGTGATGAAACCATAGCCTTTCTCCGCGTTGAACCACTTAACAGTACCATTACTCATAAGGTACCCTCCTTAAATAATAAAAATTATAATACGCTCCTGCCTCTACGCAGAAGGCGTATAAGAACTCAGGTTTGCCGGCAAATCCCGGGTAATTCCTGCGTACTTATCACGACCCAAAAAAAGTCACATATTTTTGTAAACCTTCACACGGGTCAAAGACTTACAAAAATATGTGAAATCATTGAATCGTTTTGAATACGACCTAATAATAGCGCGGTTTTTGGGTACTGTCAACACTAAAAAATGACGAAAAAAATTTTTGTCTACAATGCACAACGTACGGCGAGTGAAAATCCGACGGTTGACAACAGATTATACGATATAATAGGATGGATACAAAAAGACGTGCCGCGGCTCGCGTCCCGGCCAAAATATCGTTTTCGGAGGCAGGATCAGGAGGTAAAGAAATTGGATAAAGAAAACAAGGAATGGGCGGGGGAGAATGTTTGGAAGAATGGGGATGGGATACTGGAAAGCAAAAAGCCCGTCAGGCTTCCGGAAGCGGTTGGGGAGATCATTCGCAGGTTAGGGCGTGCCGGATTCGAGGCTTATGCCGTGGGTGGATGTGTGCGCGACAGCCTGTTGGGACGTACGCCCAGCGACTGGGATATCACTACATCGGCCAGGCCGGAGGAAGTGAAGCGTCTGTTTGAGCGGACGGTGGATACTGGACTGGTTCACGGTACGGTGACGGTGCTTTGGCGCGGGAGCGGTTACGAGGTTACCACCTATCGGGTGGATGGAGAATATGAGGATGGCAGGCATCCGAAGGAGGTCTCATTTACAGGGGAGCTTGGGGAAGATCTCAGACGGAGAGATTTTACCATCAATGCGATGGCCTATAATGAAGAAAGGGGATTGGTGGACGTCTTTGGCGGGCAGGAGGATCTGAAAAGAGGGGTCATCCGTTGCGTGGGAGACCCGGATGAACGGTTTGGAGAAGATGCGCTGCGGATTATGCGTGCGGTGAGGTTTTCCGCCCAGCTGGGTTTTTCCATCGAGAAGAAAACCCGTGAAGCCATGCGCGGCCATGCGGTGTATCTGGAAAAGGTGAGCGCTGAACGGATTCAGGTGGAGCTGACTAAACTTGTGACGAGTCCCCATCCGGACTATCTGCGGATTGCCTGGGAGACGGGGATTACCCGGATCATTTTGCCGGAGTTTGACCGACTGATGGAGCTGCCTCAAAACAATCCGCACCACTGTTATTGCGTAGGAGAACATACGCTGCATGCCATGAAAGCGGCTCCTGCGGACAAATGCCTGCGCCTGGCCATGCTGTATCATGATTTTGGGAAAGCCGAATGTCATACCAGGGATGAAAGAGGAATTGACCATTTCTACGGCCATGCAAAGGCCGGAAGCGAAATAGCGCGCCGGGTGCAAAGGAGGCTGCGTTATGACAACGAGACCACAGATCGGGTCTGTGCGCTGGTTTACTGGCACGATTATAGGATAGAGCCGGACATCCGGGCTGTACGCCGCGCCATCTCCAGAGTCGGGCCAAAGTTGTTTCCTTTTCTTATGCAGGTAAAAAGGGCTGATCTGGAAGCTCAGAGCGATTATCAAAGGCAGGAGAAGTCGGATTGGCTTTTGCAGCTGGAGGAGCTGGCGCACCGGATTGAAGCGCAAGGAGACTGTCTGACCTTGAAGGAGCTGGCCGTGGACGGGCGGGATCTGATGGAAGCAGGCCGAAAACCAGGGCCCGGGCTGGGACGTACGCTGCAAATGCTTTTGGAAATGGTGCTGGAGGAACCATCTAGGAACACAAAAGAATATTTGCTGGCAAACCTTCCGAAAGAAACATAACTTTCCACCCCTCTTCATAAGATTGTAGTACCTGGTATGAGAGGGAGGAAACGGCGGTGAATGACAGAGCGGTAAGCGTATTTGATAATTATGAGATAGAGCTTCTCCGGACTACGAAGGGGCGAGGGGCAATTCTCGGGCAAACACCGGCTGGATGGCTGATTCTGAAGGAATATACCGGCCCTGCATCAAGGCTGCAGATACAGGAAAAGCTGCTCCTCGCCATCCGGGAAAACGGTTTTGCGGATACCGAACAGCTTTGGCGGAACAGGGAAGGGGAATTGATTACCTATGACCAGGATCGAACCCCTTATATCGTGAAAACTTGGCCTGAAGGACGGGAATGCAATCTGAGGGATGTAAAGGAATGCCAGAATGCGGTAAAAACCCTTGGAAAACTGCATAATGCCATGCTGTGTACGGAATTAATAGAAGAGTATCCTGTCCCTGCATTCAGCCTGGAAAATGAATATAGGAAACACAACCGGGAACTGAAGAAAGTGCGCAAATATCTCAGGGAAAAAGGACAGAAAACGGAGTTTGAGCGCTATCTTTTCCACCACTATGATTTTTTCTATGAAAAAGCTCTTGAAGCGGCGGAATATATGGAAGCAAAAAATGAATGTGCCAGGGGCATGGATGTGGGATTCTGTCATGGCGATTTCCAGCACCACAATCTTGTGTGGAAAACGGACGGCTTTACGGTGGTCAACTTTGAAAAGTATCTCTTGGACAATCCAGTAAGGGATTTGTACCTGTTTATGAGAAAACTTCTGGAGAAAAATAACTGGTCCGTGAGCCTGGCCGTAAGTATCCTGACGGCCTATGAAACACAACGGACGCTGACGGACGGGGATAGAAGGCAGCTTTATTATCGCTTTTCCTATCCGGAGAAATTCTGGAAGATCGTCAACTTCTATTATAATAATGGGAAGGCCTGGATACCCGGAAAAAACCGGGAAAAGCTGGAAAGACTTCTGCGGCAGGAAGACGATAAGAAGACATTTCTTGCCAGTGTTTTTCAATAAAGGGGTATGTATACAGGCGAGATAAAACGGGAGAGCGGACGATTATTAGGAACGACTCAGGCAGGCCTGTGCAATTCACGGTACGGACCGTATGAAAACGCAGGTTTTTCGGGGAAAGGCTTGACAAAGGCAACCCGAGCGTTTATATATAATATAGTGTTCTAAGAGTTCGCTCTTTTTGCATAGACACAACTAAAATCGATTACAGGAGGAGTTCATAATGAACAAAACAGAATTAGTAGCGGCTATTGCTGATAAGGCTGAAATTTCCAGGAAGGATGCGGAAAAGGTGCTTGCAGCTTTCACGGAAACGGTGGCTGATGAACTGAAGAAGGGCGGCAAGGTTCAGCTGGTTGGTTTTGGTACTTTTGAGGTGTCCGAAAGGGCGGCAAGGGAAGGAAGGAATCCGCAGAGCGGAGAGCCTATGCAGATCGCTGCTTCCAAAGCGCCCAGATTCAAAGCGGGAAAGGCTTTTAAGGACATGCTGAACGCATAATCTGTATCGGTATAATGGCGGCTGCCGAGGGATCGGCGGCCGTTTTTTTCACGAAACTAAAACGCAGGCAGATGGGAGTAAGATTGAAAATTGACGCTTTTCATCTTACTGATTTGTATACGTTAAGGTAAGGTACGTAGATGGGAGCAGGGCTGTAAGAAGGGCGCTTTTACAGGAAACGAAGGTTTCCGTTACTTGATTTGGGGGTCCGCTAAAGCGGGCAGATGGGAGTAAAATGAGACTGGATAAATATTTAAAAGTATCCCGGCTGATCAAAAGGCGCACGGTGGCGAACGAGGCCTGTGACGCAGGGCGCGTTTTGATCAACGACAAGCCGGCCAAGGCGTCAGCGAATGTGAAAGAGGGAGATATCATTACCATCGCCTTTGGCAATAAGGATGTGAAGGTGGAGGTTCTCAGCGTACAGGAGACGGTGAGAAAAGAAGAGGCGAAGGAACTGTTCCGATATCTGTAAAGAACGACAGGGACAAGGAATACTGACCGGCCCGCCCACATATATATCTTAAAGAAGCAGGAATAGGAAGCTGTTTCTGGTAGCGGAAAACAAGGAGGGCCGGGCTATGGAAGAACTGAATGCGGGCAGGGGGAGGCAGCATAAAATCTCGCTGACGGACAGAGGGCTATGCAATATCAACGGCGTTTGCGATGTTCTGTCCTTTGACGTGGCGGAAGTCCTTCTGGAAACCGAACAGGGGATGCTGATGATCAAGGGGACGGATCTCCATGTGAGCCGGCTGATGCTGGATAAAGGAGAAGTGGATGTGGACGGCAGGATTGACAGCCTGACCTATTCTGAAGGCACAGGTTATGGCGGGAAGGGGGAATCCCTTTTTGCCAGGCTCTTTAAGTAGGTGGCTTCGTGAGCGGCCAGATCGCGGGGGAAGGATGGTTCATGCTACATTCCTTTCTCCTGGGAGCCTGCATTACTTTATTCTACGACCTGTTCCGTATCCTGAGGCGGATCATTCCCCATAGGACATTGCTTTTATCTCTGGAAGATCTGGTGTTCTGGGTATTGGCGACGGGAGGTATTTTTTATTTGCTGTATTACGAGAACAACGGCATGTTCCGTTGGTTCGCGGTGATCGGGGCGGGAGCCGGTATGCTTTTGTATCGGAAAACGCTGAGCGCTCCCTTTGTAGGTCTGATTTCCGGCCTGATAAACGCAATTCTTTCGCTTTTGGGAAAGGTTTTGTGGAAAATGTCGGCGCCATTTCGTTTTGCGTGGAAAAAGGGGAGAAACCTGGGCGGCCGAGCTGCCCGCAGAGCGGCGTATAGGATGCGGATGAGATATAGGAGGGTAAATTCCAGGTTGACTGCATGGCGCCGAACGGTTAAAATGAAAACAAGGGGGAGGTTTTTTCATAAAAAGGGGGAATTGGATGGTAAGAAGAAAGGTGGTCTTCCGTAAAAGGAGACAGAACCATTTTGCCATGTTTTTGGTGACCACGGTAGTATTTATGCTTCTTGTGGTGGTCTCCATTAAGAGTGCGCAGCTGGAGGAAAAGCGGGCGGTATACAAACTGAGGGAAACTGCGCTTCAAGAACAGATTGACGCGGAAAACGAACGGGCGGAACAGATTGAAGAGTATAGGAAATACACGCAGACGAAAAAATATGTGGAGGAAGTGGCCAAAGAAAAGTTGGGCTTGGTAAACGAGGGGGAAATCATTTATAAGCCGGAGAAGTGAGAGATCGGATCTGAAGCTAAGGATCCGGTCTCTCTTTATGTCCCAAAAGACGGAATGTGACTTATTATCTCGGGGAAGGGCGGAAGAAAGAGAAAAAGGAAAAAAAATCCAGACAAAAAAGGGCGTAGAGAGGCCATGCTTTGACAAATCATGCGGGAGGGGTTGCGTATAATCAACCCAGACGGCGGTATAAAGCCGGATGGAAGAATGGTTGAAAGAAGGGCGCTTTCAACCCCCTTGAATTAAACGCCCGCTGAAGCGGGCAGATAGGAGCAAAGGTTGAAAGAAGG
>CANSTU010000083.1 GCA_947650005.1 uncultured Lachnospiraceae bacterium | reverse complement strand
CATGAAGCAGCCGGACGGAGGCCTGAGGGGCCATCGAACCAATCATGCATTTGGCACGGGGCAAAGGGGGCGGGTTTCAATGTTAAGCCACGGACTAAATTTTGATATGGCGCATCATGATTTCCGCGTAAATTACCGCTTGCTTTTACCCTGCCGATATGCTATAGTATATACGCTACGATAACGGGATGGTCCTCTGTTACAGGAATAGGTATTAAGAACATCCATGATAATCAGGAGGATAAGCGATGAACGACATTATCAGGGAAATTGAAGCGGGACAGTTAAAGCAGGAAGTTCCGCAGTTTCGTGTGGGAGATACCGTAAAGGTATATGGTAAGATCAAAGAAGGAAACCGGGAAAGAATCCAGGTTTTTGAAGGCATTGTCATGAAGTCCCAGGGGGGCGGAAACAGGGCTACCTTCACCGTTCGGAAGACTTCCAACGGCGTGGGCGTTGAGAAGACATGGCCTCTGCACTCTCCCAACGTTGAGAAAGTGGAAGTCGTGAGAATGGGTAAAGTAAGAAGGGCAAAGCTGAACTATCTGAGAAACAGGGTGGGTAAGAAAGCCAAGGTAAAAGAGCTGGTAAAATAATCAGATAAGGCATGAGGGGGCAACTGTGGCTGCAGTTGCCCTTTTTCGCCAATATTTTCACGCCTGTTTAAATGCTTAACGATGTCAGAAAGCGTTTTGCCTTCGGCGATGTAAAAAAGCGTTCTGCCTTCAGGTTCCCGGCAGGGACAAGAGGAAATCGAATTCACAAATGAGAAGAAATAAAGGGCTGAGTTTTTATAAAAAAAGAAAAAAAGTAAATACCGCCGTCCTTTCCGAGGTGATGAAATATGTGACGGGGATTGCCATTTCCCTGTTTCTGGCGTATGTGATCGTCTATTTTGTGGGGATGCGGACGAGTGTAATCGGCGTGTCCATGGAGCCGGCTTTGTATAACGGGCAGGAAGTCCTGATCAACCGGCTGGCCTATGAATTCGCCAAGCCCAAAACGGGGGATGTGATCGTCTTCCTTCCCAATGGTAGCCATAATGCCCACTATTATGTTAAGAGGGTGGTGGCCTGTGCCGGGGATACGGTGCAGATTTCGGAAGGGATTCTGTACGTGAACGGGGAGGCGGCGGAGAATATATACGACTTGATCGCGGATGCGGGCATCGCGGAAAACGAAATCAGGCTGGGTGAGGACGAGTATTTTGTCTTAGGCGATAACTGTAACATCAGCGAGGACAGCCGTTCCGGAAATATCGGCCCGGTATCCGGCGAGCATATTATGGGAAAGGCCTGGTTCCGGCTTCCAATAGCCGGCAGCAATATGGGCCTGATCAAATAAAGAGAAACGGAAGGGTTAACGATCTATGATATATCAATGGTATCCCGGCCATATGACCAAAGCCAGACGCGCCATGCAGGAGGATATCAAGCTGATAGATTTGATCATCGAGCTTGTGGATGCGCGGATGCCCCTGGGCAGCAGAAACCCGGATATAGATGAGATGGGAAAAAATAAGGCCCGGCTGGTGCTTTTAAATAAAGCGGATTTAGCCGATGCGGCATGTAATCAGGCCTGGATCCAATGGTTTTCGAAACAGGGAATCAAAGCGATTGAGATTAACGCCCGCTCCGGGCAGGGGATGAAGGCTATCCAAGGCGCTGTATCGGAGGTATGCAGGGAGAAGATAGAGCGGGATAGAAAAAGGGGCATCAGGAACCGTCCGGTACGGGCCATGGTGGCGGGCATCCCCAACGTAGGGAAATCTACCTTTATCAATTCCTTTGCGGGAAAGGCCTGTACAAAGACGGGGAATAAACCGGGAGTAACCAAAGGAAAGCAGTGGATCAGGCTGAATAAAGGGCTGGAGCTTCTGGATATGCCGGGTATCCTGTGGCCCAAATTTGAGGATCAGACCGTTGGGATGCATTTGGCCTTCATCGGTTCCATCAACGATGAAATTGTGGTGATGGAAGAATTGGCCCTGGAACTGGCCTCTTACCTGCTTTCCCGTTATCCAGCCGCGTTTCAGGAAAGATATGGCTTTGATACGGATGGCACGCCCCTTCAGCTCCTGGAGCAGGCGGCGGAACGCATGAAATGCTATAAAAAGGGCGGAGAAGCGGATTTGGGCCGGGTTTCCCGCCTCATCATGGATGATTTCCGCAGCGGCAAGCTGGGAAGGATTTCCCTGGAATGGCCTGATGCGGAAAATGAAGGAAAGGCTTGCGCGTTATGAAAAATGTGATCAAGGAAATCATTAGTACGATCGTCTATATCTTGGTTGTTCTGCTGGGGACCTGGCTGCTCATCACCTTTGTGGGCCAGCGTACTTCGGTGAGCGGCAGCTCTATGGAACCTACCCTACAGCATAACGACCAGTTGATTCTGGATAAAATATCCTATCGGTTTTCGGAACCGCAACGGTATGACATCATCGTTTTCCCTTTCTTGTACGAGGAGAAAACCTATTACGTGAAGCGGATTATCGGTCTGCCCGGAGAAACGGTGCAGATCGACGGAGAGGGGAATATATTTATAGACGGCGAAATCCTGGAAGAGGACTATGGGATGGAAACCATGAACTATCCGGGCATTGCGGCGGAGCCGATTACACTGGGGGATGACGAATACTTTGTGCTGGGGGATAACCGGAATAACAGTTCGGATAGCCGGGATCCCAGCGTCGGAACGATACGCCGCAGCAATGTGATGGGAAAGGCTTGGGTACGCATTTGGCCGCTGAATAAATTTGGACTGTTGAAACACCAATAACGGCATGGCCATACGTGCGTCAAAGCGGGCAGATGGACACAAGTTTGAAGGCAGTATCGCAGGCGTATAAGTTTGAAACTACATTTCAAATTCTATATATGAAGGCAGTATCGTAAGCGCTGCCTGCGGTATGCGGGGGGATAAATGAACATTCGGGAAATCAAGCTGCTGCTGGAGGATACGCCGACAGAGGGGCTGGCAGAGGCAATGGAGCGTTTTGCGGCGGATGAGCGCAGCGGCGTGCGCCGGGAGGTGGAAAAGGCCGGAAAAAGGCTGGCTGCCTGGGAGGCGGAAAAATGCAGAATAGAAGAAATGAAAGCTTATGAAAGAAAGTATGCCAAGGTCGGATACCTGTGCGGCATAGATGAAGCGGGCCGCGGGCCTCTGGCCGGGCCGGTGGTGGCCGGAGCTGTCATCCTTCCAAAGGACTGCGGGATCTTGTACCTGAACGATTCCAAACAGCTTTCTGCGAAGAAGCGGGAAGAGCTCTATGAGATCATCCTGCAGGAGGCGGTGGCCGTGGGCGTGGGATACGCCACACCGGAGAGGATCGATGAGATCAATATCCTGCAGGCGACCTATGAGGCCATGCGGGAGGCGGTGGGGCAGCTTTCCGTGAAGCCGGACATGCTGTTGAACGATGCGGTGCGGATACCGGATCTCGATATCCCCCAGGAAGCGATCATCAAGGGAGATGCCAAAAGCATTTCCATTGCAGCAGCCAGTATCGTGGCTAAGGTGACCAGGGACAGACTGATGGTCCGGTATGACAGCGTATATCCGGCATACGGATTTGCCGCGCATAAAGGCTACGGTGCGGCGGCCCATATCGAGGCGTTGAAGAAATACGGCCCCACACCCATCCACAGGAAAAGTTTCATCAAGCATTTTGTGGGAGAGGATGCGTGAACAAGAGGGAAATCGGGGAAGCTTATGAGGAGGCGGCGTTCTTTTACCTGGAAGGGCGCGGCGTGCATATCATAGAGAGAAATTTTCGGTGCAGGCAGGGCGAAGTGGATCTGATCGGCTGGGATGGCGATTATCTGGTCTTTTTTGAAGTGAAATATCGAAAAACTGCCTGGGCGGGATATCCCGCAGAGGCGGTGGGATATGGGAAACAAAAGAAAATATGCCGCGCTGCGGCTTTTTTTCTATATGAAAGGAAATGGAATGAGGGCATTCCGGTACGGTTTGACGTGATTGCAGTCTGTGGGGAAAGCGTAAACTGGTATCAGGATGCTTTTGATTATATCGGAAAATAGACTTATCGTTTCTATGTAAGGCAAAGGGAATGCGGCAGGGAGGATCGGGATATGAGTGTGGATTGGAAAAGAAAAGAGGGAAAGGGAAGCGGAATGAAATATAACTGCCGGGACGGCTTAGGCTGGCTCACCTTTCCTGCCATAGAAGAGACGGGCGTGGTAAGGCATCTGATGAGCACCCGCCTGGGAGGAGTTAGCGGTGGGGAATGGTCTTCCATGAATTTGAGCTATTCCAGGGGAGATAGGAAGGAAAATGTGGATGAGAATTTCAAGCGCATTGCCGATGTGCTCGGTTGTGCGCCGGCGGATTTCGTCTGCTCTGATCAGACCCATACCACATGTGTCAGGCGCGTCACTGCAGCAGATAAGGGGAAGGGCGTGACCAGGCCCCGGGATTATCGGGATGTGGACGGCCTGATTACTGACGAGCCCGGGGTGGTATTGGCCACCTTTTATGCGGACTGCGTCCCCCTTCTTTTCGTTGATCCCGTCAGGCGGGCTGTGGGACTGTCCCATTCGGGATGGCGGGGGAGCGTTGGAAAGATGGGGCTTCGCACGGTGGAAGCCATGGAAGCGGCCTTTGGGAGCAGACGGGAAGATCTCCTGGTTGGGATCGGCCCTTCCATCTGTCAGGACTGCTATGAGGTGAGCGAGGATGTGGCGGAAGCGTTCCGGGGACTAATGGAAGAGGAGGAGATGCGAAAGCTTCCTGCCAAGAAGCGGGACGTCTTATATGGGAAGGAAAACGGGAAATACCAGTTGAATCTGTGGAAGGCCAACGAGGCGGTCTGTCTGGCGGCCGGGATCCGTTCGGAGAACATCAGCGTGACCGATATCTGTACCTGCTGTAATCCTTCCCTGCTGTTTTCCCATAGAGCCAGCGGAGGAAAACGGGGAAATCTGGGAATGTTTGTGGTTTTGAATGAGAGGTGAGCGGATTGGCTAAGACAGAAATCGCGGTGGCGGAACTGGTATGGAATCTGATTGCGGGCAAGAAGGGGAACGTGGGAAGAGTGACTTATTTCCCGCAGAAACCTGCGTTTGGATATGAAAACGGGTGCATGGAAAGTTTCCTGGAACGCTCCACGCCGGAAAGCCAGGGGATTTCTTCCGGCCATCTGGCTTCCTTTTTGCGGGAACTGGGACGGACGGAGGGAACGGATATCCATCAGGTTTTGGTGGCGCGCCACGGGCAGGTGATCTGCGAATGCGGATATGGTTCCTATCCGGCAGGGCTGTGGCATGCCAGTTATTCTCTGTGCAAGAGCATCACGGGGATGGCCATAGGGATGCTGGTGCAGGAGGGAGCGTTAAAACCGACGGACCGGGTGATCGATTTTTTCAAAAAAAGACATCTGCTCAATGTGCTGCGGCAAAAGGATATCACGGTGGAAAATCTTTTGACCATGACATCCTGTGTGGCTTTTAACGAATCCGGGATCCTGAGCGGGGACGACTGGGTACGCGGTTTTATGGAATCTGGCCTTATGGGCACGCCGGGCCGGGATTTTCAATATAACAGCATGAATACCTATCTGTTGTCGGCCATCGTGACCGAAGTGACCGGAGAGACGATGATGGAATATCTACGGCCCAGGCTTTGGGAACCTTTGGGCATTGCCAAGGTTTTCTGGGAAACCTGTCCCATGGGGATTACGAAGGGAGGCTGGGGGCTTTTTCTTCGGCCGGAGGATGCGGCCAAACTGGGGATGCTCTATCTGCAGCGCGGGAAGTGGAAGGACAAGCAGATCATTAGTGAAGAATGGGCGGAGCAATCCTGCCGGAAACACAGCACGCCTCAGCCAGAAATGGGGAACTACGGCTACGGTTATCAGATGTGGATGGCGGGCAAAGAAGGATCCTTCAATTATAACGGCATGTTAGGGCAGAACGTGGTCGTCTATCCGGATAACGGCCTGATCGTGGTGACCAATGCGGGGAGCCGGGAGCTGTTCCAGAACTGCAGGCTCATGGGAGTGGTGAGAAAATACTTCGAGGAGGGCTTCGAGCCGCAGGAGAGCCTTCCGGAAAATCCAAGGGAGCAGGCGGCGCTTTATCGTACCATCCAGGAGCTTGGCGGAGGGCAGAGGGGGCCAGGGCTGATTAGAAGGGGAGGCTGGAGACGGATGCAGGCTTCGTCCGCACGCAAGGAAATGTGGACGAAGCAAGGCGGTGGATGCGGGGAAGCTTTGTGCTGGAGAGGAATTCGTTTCCTGGATGGAAAATGGTATGAAATGCAGGAGGATTCCGTGGGGCTGATGCCTCTGCTGATGCAAGTGATGCATAATAACTACACGGACGGGATCCGCCGGGTGGGATTTTCAGCCAGAAAAGGTCGGTTTTACCTCGGTATCCAGGAAGGGGAAGAGATCAACTGGATGGAGATAGGTTTTTCCCATGCGGTGGCGACGGATGTGAGCTTTCACGGGGAAATCTATCGGCTCGGCATCACGGGGGAATTTTCCACGGACGAAGAAGGACGCCTGGTTCTCCTGCTGGATTTTGCGTTTCTGGAGGAGGCCTGCAGGAGGAAGGGGCGGATGTATTTTGATAACAATGGTATGGAGATCCGCTGGGATGAGACGCCGGGGAAGGAAGTGATTATGGACGGCCTTGGGCTTTTTACAGATATGGAAGGGAAGATGGGAATTTTGATGAATGCTGTGCGGGAAAGCGGAGGGGTCGATGTATTCCGTATTCTGGTGGAGCGTACGATTCAGCCAGTATGCAGAGGGGTTCAAATTTAAGAAAAATTTAATGATATTCCATCGGGATATTAATACTTGTATGGTTAGATAGAAGCAGGAAATACAGGGAGATAAACTATATGACGAATATACTGGTTTGCGACGATGACAGAGAGATCGTGGAGGCAATAGAGATTTATTTGGCGCAGGAAGGTTTCCATGTGATCAAGGCCTACGATGGGGAAGAGGCTATCCGGGAGCTGAAAGGGAACGAAGTCCATCTTCTGATCATCGACGTGATGATGCCCAAGCTGGATGGCATCCATGCCACTTTGAAGATCCGGGAATACAGCAGTATCCCCATCATCATCCTTTCGGCCAAATCAGAGGATGCGGACAAAATTTTGGGCCTGAATATCGGCGCGGACGATTATGTGACGAAGCCCTTCAACCCGCTGGAACTGGTGGCCCGGGTGAAATCCCAGCTGCGCAGGTATACCCAGCTGGGAAATCTGAATACGGAAAACAATGCGGTGTTCCGCACGGGAGGCCTCGTGATTAATGACGACACCAAGGAGGTTACAGTGGATGACGAGCCTGTGAAGCTAACGCCCATAGAGTATAACATCCTCCTGTTATTGGTGAAGAATCAGGGAAGAGTCTTTTCCATAGATCAGATCTATGAGAGCATATGGGAAGAAGAGGCGATAGGCGCCGACAATACGGTGGCGGTTCATATCAGACATATCAGGGAGAAAATAGAGATTAACCCGAAGGAGCCGCGTTATCTGAAAGTGGTATGGGGCGTGGGTTATAAGATCGAAAAACAATAAGGGAAAGTTTTTGGAGTAAAATCAGGAGGCCGGTTTCTCTGGGGGAGGAGAGCGGCCGCGGGAAGGAAGAGGGAAACGGCCATGAAGAAAAAGTGTGTGATGGGCAGGGGGAGAAGGCTTTTGCTGTTATTCGTCAAGCGGGTACTGTGCGCGGGCGCAGCGGGATGCATCATGGCGCTGTTTGTCAGTTCTTTTATTACCGTGGAGGGGAGCGAGGGGATCAGGCGCTATTTCATATCGCCTTTCTCACAAAAGGAACAGTTTGAAAATACGGATGTTTTTGACGATTTATTATATAAAGATGTGCAGAATATTACCCGTATGGCCGTGATCAAAAGCCAGCTGGAAACGGATGGTGTCTACGATGCGAAGAAAAAGATCGATATTGCCGCCTATGTGAACCGAACGAATCCGGTCGCTGAAGAGACGGTTACGGCGCAATATTATCTGGATGATCTGGTTCGGTGGGGAAATTACGGTTTTTCCTATGAAACGGTGTATGGGACAAAGGAAGAGTTCGACAGATTTTTTGCCCTGGGGATGGGCGCTGAAAGCGTGGAGGAGATGTCGGATCTCACCGCAGGGGACTACAGCCTTCAGTCGGAGCTGACCAGGCAGGCGATCAAAGCTTCCGTACAGGCGGCCGGCACGGACAATCTGAGCATGCGGATCCTGTCAGAGATGCCGGGAAGCTTCGAAGAGTATCAGAAAAAGGTCGCGGAGGAAGAGGTGGCAGCTAAAGAAAAGGAACAGCTGGAATGGGAAGAAGCTGCCGCAGAGTCCGTTATCGGAAAGGTAACAGAGTATGCCATGGACACGGACGGTATGGCCGCACCGTCCGCGGAGTCGGTAGGAGAAGCTGAACTGGTGGAAATAACGGTGAATGAGGCCGCAGGCGTCCAGGCGGAAGAGGAGGATACCCATGCCGATTCCGAAGAGGAAGTTTATGCGGTGGATATTCTGATACCCCGTTACTATTCCGCTTCCGGTGCGGATCTGGCCGATTATGCCTCCAGCCTGGATCAATATATCAAGCTGCGTAATATGCTGGTGGATGCGGGTATGCAGTTGTTTCATAATTTTACGGAATACAGCGGTTATAAAAATTATTATGGGGAAGAGAAAACCAACGTACGCTATTGCTATCAAATGATGGTGGATGGAGAAGTCCGCTATTTCACCAATTTATCAGACGATTTTGCCAATATGGATGAACAGGAGATCAAAGAGCTGTTTTCCGGTTTTGGCAGGAGCCTGTATTATAACCCGGACCGTGTGGAAATCAGTACGGATACTGAAATTACATCCGAGGAAATGCGGGGAATCCTGGGAAACTATGAGTATGCCTTCGGAGAGAATTCCAGGGTATGGATCGGTGTGGACACAGCCTATCGGGTATCGGACGGTTTGGCACAGGCCAGGGCAGCATTCGTCCGTTTCATGCCCTATTATTGGCAGACAGCGGGAGTGGGAGTTCTTGCCGCGCTGATGGCGTTGTGGATTTTGGTGACGCTGACCGTTTATGAAGGAAGGCGGGAAGCGGAGAATGAAGACGGGTATGTTGTGGCGTTAAAGAAGGGAGACGGATTTCCAACGGAATTGGTGGTCGCCATTTTGCTGATACTGTCTGTATTGGCTCTGATAATGGGGAATGCTGTGCTGAAGTTCCTTGCAGGCTATCATTACAGCATGCCTGATGGGATGCCGGATCCGCTTATTATGGCGGCTGCGGTGGCTTTGGGGACCTATTTGACGGACTGGATAGGGACAACGGCCTATTTGAGCCTGGTGCGGCGTCTAAAGGCACATGTGTTCTGGAGAAATACCCTCATATGGAAAATGGGGAGCGCCTTGAAACGGCTGTTTCTGCGTTTATACGATAACGGGCATATTGTGGGAAGGACATTGCTGCCGTTTCTGGCAGTCATGGCATTTAATCTTTGTATGGGGATCGTTGGCCCGGCGGGAATCCTGGTCGCCGGCGTTGCGGACTGCTGCTTGGCCGTTCTTCTGTATGTGGAGCGCAAGGAGTTGCAAAGCATTGTGGAAGGGACGCAGACCATAGGCAGCGGCGATTTTAGCTACAAGATCGATGTGGAAAGGATGCATGGGGAAAACAAGACGCTGGGGCTGGCGGTGAACAGCATCGGTGATGGGATACAAGAGGCTGTGGCAAAGAGCATGAAAGATGAGCGATTAAAAGCGGATTTAATTACCAATGTTTCCCATGATATCAAGACTCCCCTCACCTCGATCATCAATTTTGTGAACCTGCTGAAGCGGGAGAAGATCCAGGATGAGAAGATCCGGGGATATATCGATGTCCTGGATAGCAAATCCCAACGGCTGAAACAGCTCACTGACGATTTAGTGGAAGCGTCCAAGATTTCTTCGGGCAACATTTCCCTTCAAATGGAGCGGATCAATTTTGTGGAGCTGGTCAACCAGACTATGGGCGAATTTTCTGAGAAGCTGAAGGAACGGTGCCTGCACCTGGTGGCTTCCATGCCGGAGAAACCGGTCTATATCGAAGCGGACGGCAGAAGGATTTGGCGCGTGGTGGAGAACCTGTTTGGAAATGTGTGTAAATACGCGTTGGAAGGGACGAGAGTTTATCTGGCCCTGGAGGAAAGGGAGGATGCGGCTGAAAAAACGGTGGTATTTTCCATGAAGAATATTTCCGCCCAGCCTCTGAATATCGATGCAGAGGAACTGACGGAACGGTTCATCCGTGGCGATGTATCCAGAAGCACGGAGGGCAGCGGCCTCGGTCTTTCCATTGCTAAGAATTTGACGCAGCTTCAGAACGGTAGATTTGAAATCTATCTGGACGGAGATCTGTTTAAGGTGATTCTCGCATTCCCCTGCTTGGAAGCGGCGGAAGGACAGAGTTGAGCATCAGTATGGAAAAATTTCCCACGCCAGGGCGCTAATAGGGCTATGGAAGCCCGCATGCTATGGCGCCGCTGGGGAAGGCCATGGGATACTTTTCGGGCGCAGTCATGCCGGACATTACGACGAGCCCTGGACGTTTTCCAGTCGGGGTTATACCCTCCTGGGAAACAGGTCTCGCCTCCATGGCATGAAAGGCGCCCGAAAAGTATCCCATGGCCTTCCCCAGCGGCGCCATAGCATGCGGGCTTCCATAGCCCTATTAGCGCCCTGGCGTGGGAAATTTTTTCATGTATCGATCTTATATTTAGAACACGGGGAAGGCATCAAAGAAGATGGTATTCTTCCCGGTTGTTGTATTTCGTTAGGATCTGATTTATTTTATCCGTAGGAGTCATTACATGGGACATGGAGACATCATGATTCATAAAGTCGATGATGGATGCCATGAATTTACTCATATCAGCCATGGTATAATAGGGCCGACTGTATAGCTGCTGCGGCTGCCAAGTTAAATTGGTGGTGATGACCCGGTCAATCCAACAGTGATCATAGGCATCATCGAAAGCCGCCAGGCCGTTTGTGAATAGCCCGAAGGTGGCGCAGATGAAAACCCGCTTCGCGTTCATGAGCTTTAATTGTCTGGCGGTATCCAGGATACTTTCCCCGGAGGAAATCATATCATCGATGATGATCACGTCTTTCCCGTCTATGCTGTCTCCCAAAAACTCATGCGCTACAATGGGATTTTTACCGTTTACGATGACGGAGTAATCCCGGCGCTTATAAAACATGCCCGTATTGACACCCAGAACGTTTGCGAAGTAGACGGCCCGGTCAAGGGCTCCTTCGTCAGGGCTGATCACGATGGTATGCTCCTGGTCAATGAGCAGATCTTCTTCCGTGTCCAGAAGAGCGCGCATGAATTGATAGGGCGGCGTGAAGTTATCGAACCCGTTTAGAGGCGTGGCGTTTTGTACCCGCGGATCATGGGCATCGAAGGTGAGAAAATTGTCCACACCCATTTCGGCGAGTTCGGTGAGCATATAGGCGCAATCCAGGGATTCCCTGTTGGAGCGTTTATGCTGACGTCCTTCATATAGATAGGGCATGATTACGTTCAGCCGATGGGCTTTGCCCGCCACGGCAGAAATCATCCGTTTCAGATCCTGGTAATTATCATCGGGAGATTTGTGATTGAGATGTCCGTTCAAAGAGTAAGTTAGGTTATGGTTACATACATCTACAAGGATGAAAAGATCCTTTCCGTGAACGGATTCATTGAGAATGCCCTTTCCCTCTCCGCTGCCAAACCGGGGGCATTGCGCATCTAAAAGGTAAGAATCGGCAATATATCCCTGAAAAGCGGGATCGCTGTGCTTGGAACTTCTCATGTTCTTCCGGAAACCGACGAGACATTTATTGACACTGGCTCCCAGCCCCTGCGCTGACTCCATGGCGAGTATTTTCAGCGGAGCTACGGGAAGCGCAGCTTCCAGTTCGCGTACATTAGGCATATTCTTCTCCCGTCTGTCTGCGGCGGCAGACTTTCTCCTGTGTAGTCGATTGAAGCAAAACCATCTATAGGCCAACGAGAAAACGATATCCATCCCATCCCCGTTAGCCCCTGCGGTTGTTACTGTTCCTATCCTGTGCGTTTGGTAGAATGCGGAAAGTAACCCGATTATCACTAACATCTATTTTATATCATTATGCTAGTGACACGTCAAGAAATTTCTAGTAGAATATAGACTGAAGGAAAGGTTTAAAAGTTCGTTTCAGGCTTTTTATTGGCGGCAGTATCGCATATGCAGGGGGAAGGGGATAAGATTGAAACACCGTTTCAACCTCCTGATTTGAGGGTGTGCCATGCGCGCAGATGGGAAGAAGAAAAGGCATAGGAGAAGGCAGTATGGAAAGGAAAGGACATCTGATCCGGAAAACGGAACCTGAAAGCATCGCGGAGGAGCTGGGAATAGAACCGGGAGACTGCCTGATTTCGATTAACGCAGAAACCGTGGAGGATGTGTTTGATTACCGGTATATGATCGAAGAGGAATATATCGAGGTACTGATCCAAAAGCCTTCCGGAGAAGAATGGCTGCTTGAGATAGAAAAGGAATACGAGGAAGACTTGGGTGTGACCTTTGAAAACGGTCTGATGGATGAATACCGTTCCTGTTGCAATAAGTGTATTTTCTGCTTCATTGACCAGATGCCGAAAGGAATGAGGGAAACGCTGTATTTCAAGGATGACGATTCCCGTCTTTCTTTTTTGCAGGGAAATTATGTGACGCTTACCAATATGTCAGACAGGGACGTGGAACGGATCATCCGTTACCGTTTAGAGCCTGTCAACATTTCCTTTCAGACTACGAATCCCCAGCTGCGCTGCCGGATGCTGAACAACCGTTTCGCCGGGGAAGCGTTGAAAAAAGCGGACAGGCTTTATGAGGCGGGCATCCGTATGAACGGCCAGATCGTGCTTTGCCGGGGGTTCAATGACGGAAAGGAATTGGAGCGCACGCTCCAGGATTTGTCCCGTTACCTGCCCCATCTGCAGAGCGTTTCCGTGGTACCGGTGGGACTGTCCCGATACCGGGAAGGGTTGGAACCCTTGGAGCCCTTTACGAAGCATGATGCCGTGCAAGTATTGGAACAGATTCGGGCATGGCAGGAGAGACTGTATCCGGAATATGGCCTGCATTTCGTTCATGCCAGTGATGAATGGTACATCCTGGCGGGGGAGGAGCTGCCGGAGGCGGAAACCTATGACGGCTATCTGCAATTGGAAAACGGAGTGGGCATGCTGCGTTTGCTGATGGAGGAATTTGAAGATGCCATGGACCGGCTGGAAGAACCGGGAGCGCTTTCCTCTAGGAAGCTTCAGGGATGCTATTCCGGCGTCACAGGCCTGATCGCTTACCCTTATATAAAGAAGATGACGGAACGTATTATGGAGCGCTTTCCGGATATTCGGATTCATCTTTACCCGATACGAAATGATTTTTTCGGGGAACAGATCACGGTAACTGGTCTTCTAACGGGACAGGATATCCTGGCTCAGCTTGCGGGAAAAGAGCTGGGGGAAGTATTGTATTTACCGGAAAATGTACTGCGCAGTGGGGAACATGTGCTCCTGGACGACGTGACGATAGAGGAAATCGCGGAGACTTTACAAGTGAAAACGGATATTGTAAAATCAGGCGGATATGATTTTGTGGATGCTTTTGTGATTCCGGAAAAAAATAAAGGTTAGAAGGGCGCTTTAACCTCCCTGATTAAGATGCGTGCTATGCACGCAGATAGGAGCAAAGTTGAAAGAAGGACGCTTTCAACCTCCCTGATTAAGATGCGTGCTGCGCACGCAGATAGGAGCAAAGTTGAAAGAAGGGCGCTTTCAACCTCCCTGATTAAAATGCGTGCTGTGCACGCAGATAGGAGCAAAGTTGAAAGAAGGGCGCTTTCAACCTCCCTGATTAAGATGCGTGCTATGCACGCAGATAGGAGCAAAGTTGAAAGAAGGACGCTTTCAACCTCCCTGATTAAGATGCGTGCTGCGCACGCAGATAGGAGCAAAGTTGAAAGAAGGGCGCTTTCAACCTCCCTGATTAAA
>CANSTU010000082.1 GCA_947650005.1 uncultured Lachnospiraceae bacterium | reverse complement strand
CTTCCCTGGAGAGCCATTGCTCGAGAGGGAAGCGTCCTGGGCTCATCGGAATGTCTGGCGCAATGGTGTTCGAAAACAGGGGACGGCCGCCACGCCCCTTCTGGAATGCGCTTCTTTGGGCAGGCCCTTGTCGGGTACGTGCGCATCAGCCCGGGGGGAGGAGGCCAAGGGGCTGCAGGGCCATCCATGCCGTAGTCATACCTATACATAGTCATGCCCGTATAGCAAAAACGTATTGCGCCACTCGCTAAAAACGTGTATAATTTCATCGGACGTAAATCCCGCAGGAGGCATCGGCCTGTTCCCCGAAGGGACTGCGGTGATCATACATGCCGCCCGATGGGCGGAACGTAAGGAAAAGAAGAGTGAGGGATCCTTCGTAGGGCCTCACTCCCGGGTTTGTGTCTGCGCTGCATACGCAAACCTGAGAAGGTAAAAAGCAGCGCAGAAATGAGGAAAATATGAGCAGGAAACCGGTAGTGCTAATGATTCTGGACGGATATGGCTTAAACGACAGGGTGGACGGAAACGCGGTGCGTGAAGCCAAAACTCCCGTGATGGATTCCCTGATGAGAGAATATCCTTTTGTGAAGGGCAATGCCAGCGGTATGGCGGTGGGGCTTCCGGACGGCCAGATGGGAAATTCCGAGGTGGGCCACCTGAACATGGGCGCAGGGCGTATCGTATATCAGGAATTGACCAGGATTACCAAAGAAATCCAGGATGGCGTTTTCTTTGAAAATCCAGCGCTTTTGGCCGCGGTGGAGAACTGTAAGAGAAATGATTCTGCGCTGCATCTGTACGGCCTCGTATCCGATGGCGGCGTACACAGCCATATCACCCATATTTACGGGCTTCTGGAGCTGGCCAAGAGGAATGGGTTAGAAAAAGTGTATGTGCATTGCTTCCTGGACGGCCGTGACACGCCTCCAGCCAGCGGCAAAGGCTATGTGGAAGAACTGGAAGCCAAGATGAAAGAGATCGGCGTGGGAAAAGTGGCCTCTGTTATGGGGCGTTATTATGCCATGGATCGGGATAACAACTATGACCGCGTGAAACTGGCCTTTGACGCCCTCACCAAGGGAGAGGGATTGAAAGCCCAGAGCGGCCCGGAGGGAATCCAGGCCTCCTATGATCGGGAAGAGACAGACGAATTTGTGAAACCCACTGTGGTGGTGGAAGGCGGAAAGCCGGTTGCGCTTATTCAGGATGGCGATTCCGTGATTTTCTACAATTTCCGTCCTGACCGGGCGAGAGAGATCACCCATGCATTCTGTGACGATGAATTCACTGGCTTTGACAGGGCGAAAAAGCCGGATGTGGTCTATGTCTGCTTCACGGAATATGATCCCAAGATCCCCAATAAAGAAGTGGCTTTCCATAAAGTGGAAGTAACCAACACCTTTGGGGAATGGCTGGCGGCCAATCATATGACCCAGGCCAGGATCGCCGAAACGGAGAAATATGCGCATGTCACTTTCTTTTTCAATGGCGGTGTGGAAACCCCGAACGAGGGAGAGGATAGAATCCTCGTGAATTCTCCCAAGGTGGCCACCTATGACTTGAAGCCGGAGATGAGCGCTTATGAGGTATGTGATAAGTTGGTGGGCGCTATTACCTCGGATCAGTACGATGTGGTCATCATCAATTTTGCCAATCCGGATATGGTGGGACACACCGGTGTGGAAACGGCTGCCATCAAAGCGGTGGAAGCCGTGGACGAGTGTGTGGGCAAAGCGGTGGAGGCTGTCAAGAATGTGAACGGCGTTCTTTTCATCTGCGCGGATCACGGAAATGCGGAACAGCTCGTGGATTATGAGACGGGCGCGCCTTTTACCGCCCACACCACCAATCAGGTGCCCTTCATCCTGGTAAATTATGATCCGGCCTATACGCTGAGAGAGGGAGGCTGCCTGGCAGATATCATTCCTACGCTTATTCAGGTTATGGGAATGCAGCAGCCTGTGGAAATGACTGGAAAATCTTTATTGATCAAGAAATAGTAACAACGGCGGAAGTATGGGAGATGCTTTGCCGACGTGAGGTGGATGTCCTGGCCTTCATGAAGCATGGAGGCCAGGGCTTTTGTATTGTGTTTTTTCTATCCTTCAGCTTGTGAAAAGGAAGGATGAAACGGAAGTTGATAGAGAGGAAATGATTCAATTGAAAGAATGAAACGAATTAGGAAAACAGATGAAAGAGCATCCTTCTTTCCATCCCATCCATGTTGTCTATCTCAACATCTCTTTACTATAAATGATCCCCCTCCTTTGCCTGTGACGTAACAGCTCATTATCATAATGACAAAAAATTTGAATCCAGGTGTTGCATTCCTGGAAGAGATGTGTTAAGTTATGTGTACCAATATAGTTAGTACACAATATACAGTGTAAAACGGAAAGGAGCCGAATGATCATCATTGATTACAAGGATGCCAGACCGATCTATGAACAGGTTGTGGATCGATTCCAGAAGCTCATCTTAACCGGAGTATTGGAACCGAACGAGAAAATGCCCTCTGTAAGAAGCCTGGCCGTGGAACTGTCCATTAATCCCAATACCATCCAACGGGCCTATGCGGAGCTGGAGCGGCAGGGGTTCATCTATACGGTAAAAGGAAGGGGCAATTTCGTGGCCTATGATGAAAGCCTCTTAACCTATCGGAAGGAAGAGCTGTTTCGACGGTTGGACGCCATCATTCGGGAGGCATTGGAGAATGGAATCGGCAGGAAGGATCTGGCAGAGCACCTGACAAATGAGGCGGAGAAGATATTGACAGCACAGGGAGGAACTGGGAATGATTGAGTTAAAGGATATATCCAAGAGCTTCGGTGCGATCAGTGCGGTGAGCCATGTGAGCGTTTCCATCAGGGAAGGAAACGTATTTGGCCTGATCGGGACCAACGGCGCGGGAAAGAGCACGGTGCTTCGTATGATGGCCGGCATTTATAAGCCGGATGAAGGAGCCGTACTGGTGGATGACGTTCCAGTCTATGATAATGTGCATGCAAAGGAAAAGTTCTTTTTTATTGCAGATGAGCCCTATTTTTTCACAAACGGGACGCCACGGGATATGGAGAGGTACTATAGCAGCGTATATGAGGGATTTGACCGGGAGTCCTTTTATTTATATCTATCCAGCTTCGGCCTGGAGGGAAGAAGGCGTATCGACACCTTTTCGAAGGGCATGAAGAAACAGCTGGCCCTGATCTGCGGAATTTGCGCCCGGACGAAATATTTGTATTGCGACGAGACGTTCGACGGGCTGGATCCAGTGATGCGCCAGGGCGTGAAGAGCATTTTTGCCCAAGAAATGGAGAAAAGGGGCCTAACGCCTGTGATTGCCTCCCATAACCTGAGGGAGCTGGAAGATATCTGTGATCATATAGGGCTTCTGCATCAGGGCGGAGTCCTCCTTTCCCGGGAATTGGAAGAGATGAAATGCAATATACAGAAAGTACAGTGTGTGTTCACATCGCCCGAGGAAGCGAAGCGGGTTTTAGAGGGGTTGAATCTGGTGAGGCAAGAACAGAGGGGCTCTCTTTATACCCTCACCGTGCGCGGGAGCAGGGAAGAGATCCTGGCGCTCTTTGCGGCAGCAGATACCCATTTCTATGAGGTGCTGCCTTTGTCCCTTGAAGAGATATTCATCAGTGAAACGGAGGTGACCGGATATGATGTCAGGAAAATCCTTTTGGGCTAATCATATAGAAAATTTAAAGAGGAGAGGATGGACATATCTCTTATGCATCTTTACCCTGTTTCTTGCTCTGCCTGTCTGGCGGGCCATGCAGATATCCGCCATGCAGCAGAGGATGAAAATAGAACCGTACTATTATGGCTACAGTGATCCTAAGGAAATCCTGCGCAATGCCTTTTTGGAGCAGATCACATTTGGCGGGGAACTACTTCTTATAATCTTTGCCTTTGCGGTTCTTCTGGCCATCCAGGGTTTTTCCTGGCAGAACAGCCGAAAGAAGCTGGATCTGTACATGAGTGTACCGATTTCCTCCATGGCCAGATTCCGGATCATCTATCTGAACGGAGTTTGGATATTTGCGTCTTCCTATCTGGTATCTTTGCTGCTCGCCCTTCTGGTGGGAACAGCTATGGGGGTTGCGTCGGGAAGGACGGCGATATGTGCGCTTGCAGCCTATTTGGCCAATCTGATTTTCTTTCTTGCCGTCTATAACCTGACGCTGATCGCAGTGATGATGACGGGAAAGATGCTGGTAAGCCTGATGGCTGCGATGGTCTTTTTCCTGTATGAATATGGGATACGTATGCTGTTCGATACCCTGCGGACGATTTTCTTCCAGACTTACTGCCAGATGTCCTCCATCTCCTTAACGGTGTGGACTTCGCCCCTGTTCGCCTGGACGGATAATGGCAGCCAATATGCCTTGGGGTACGGGACTTATCACTTTACGATGTTTTTAAAGGCGCTGGGGCTGGTAACGGCGCAGGCGGTGATTTACGGAGGCATTGCTTATTATCTGTACCGGAAAAGAGGCGCTCAGGCAGCTGGGCATGCCATGGCGTTTCCCCGCAGTCAGGGAGTAGTGAAGCTCCTTCTGATGATCCCGTTTACTTTTTTTGTGGGGCTTTTCTTCCGTCAGTTTTCGGAATCGAGTACATTCTTCACCCTGCTGGGCATGGGGATCGGCCTGCTTTTAGGCCATGGATTGATCCAGATCATCTATGATGCGGATATCAGGAGCATCCTGAAGAAAAAATGGCACATCCTGGCGGCGGGCGTGGTCAGCGCAGGAATTTTTGCCGTCTTCTATTTTGACCTCACAGGCTATGATGCCTGGATTCCCCAGCCCTCTTCGATTCGGGAGGTGGCATTCTGCTTTGAAAACGGCAATTTTGGCGTGTACCATTACGAAAATCTTTTTTCAGAGGATATGTATTATCGTAGTTCCGGCGATTACATGATGGCGCATATGGCGTCCGAAGAAACAGCGACGCAGGAAGCCGTCAGAGAGTTGGCCCGAAGAAGCCAGGAAGTGGAGAGAGGGCAGAATATCGTTTCTGTGATGATCAAATATGTGCTGGAGAACGGCAGAAGCGCTTACAGATCCATTTTGGTGGATACCGTTGCTTCAATAGATCAGCTGGATATCCTTTTTGCGGACAGTCAATTTCAGGAAGCCCGATATCAGGTAGGTGACCCTGCCTTTGAGGAACACGCCCAGGAGTTGGAAATCGTTTACTCCAACGGGTTGGAAGAGGAAGAATTTTTTGGAGATGCCCAAGGACTCATCCATACCTTTGCGCGGGAGATCCGCGGATGCAGCTTTCGCTTGACTCAGGAGGAATTGCCTGTAGGGATACTGGTGTTGCGTTATCATATCCCGGGAGAGCCGGAGTATGCCTATTATACCTGGAGATATCCGGTATATGAGGCGTTTGACGAAACCGTCAGCCTCCTGCGCAAACAGGATGCCTATCTGGAACTGACCCAGGGTGGCGGATATCTCAATCCGGAGCAGGTGGCGAGTGTGACCATAACCTGCTATAACCGGAAAGAAATAGAAACGGACGACTTCGGCGATAAGCTTACATCGGCCTATGAGGAAGAACGGGTGACGACGGAAACTTTTACGGACGAAGAAGAGATTGCCCAAATCCTTCCGGCCTTGTATCCGGAGAGTCTGGAGGAGGTTGCGGGAAGAAGCTCGGACCGGTGGGGATGGGATGTCAAGGATTATGATGTTTCCGTGGTATTAAAACCTGGAGTCCATATCGGGACGTTAGACAACCGGTACAATCCTTTCTTGGTCATTGATGAGAAGCTTCCCGATTTTGTCCGCGAGAAAATGCGATATCAGGAATAGGTCAAAACGTCTTCCTGTCATTTTTTCAACGTGAATTTACGTCCGCTAAAGCGGGCAGCAAGGTAAAATAAGCCGCATATTAATCCCTTTATCCGCGCATACTAAGGTCAGTTGGTGGCAAAAGGAACGAAACAGCTATCCCAGATCGGAAGGCCGCGCAGCAGGAAAAGGAGAGGAATATGAGTTTATATTTGGAAATCACGGATGTACATGCGAGGGAAATATTGGATTCCAGGGGAAACCCTACGGTGGAAGCGGAAGTGACGCTGGAAAATGCGGTGACAGGACGTGCGGCCGTGCCTTCGGGCGCATCCACAGGGGCCTTCGAGGCTGTGGAGCTGCGGGACGGAGAAACCCGGTATTTCGGACTGGGTGTACAAAAGGCTGTGAAAAACGTAAATACAAAACTGAAGGAATGCCTGGTCGGGAAAAATGCGCTCTGCCAGCTGGAGATCGACCGGATCCTGATGGATGCGGACGGGACAGACAACAAGTCGAACCTGGGGGCCAACGCCACCCTGGGCGTATCCCTGGCAGTGGCTAAGGCGGCTGCATCCGCCTTGGGGCTTCCTCTGTATCAATATTTGGGCGGAGTCCATGCCAGACAGCTACCCGTGCCGATGATGAATATCCTAAATGGCGGGAAGCATGCGGACAATACGGTGGACCTGCAAGAATTCATGATCATGCCCGTCCAGGCGGACACCTTTGCAGACGGACTACGGATCTGTGCGGAAATCTATCATAACCTGAAAAAACTGTGCAAAGAAAAGGGACTGTCCACGGCTGTGGGAGACGAAGGCGGCTTTGCTCCCGATCTGGCCAGCTCTCGGGATGTGCTGCAGCTGATCGTGGAAGCGGTGGAGGCTTCCGGCTATACGCCGGGAGCGGATATCAAGATCGCCATCGACGCGGCGGCCAGCGAACTCTATGATAAGGAAAGCGGCAGCTATTATTTCCCTGGGGAGAGCAGGATGTGCGGCAGAGAAATATACCGCAGCGCCCAGGAGATGGTGGCCTATTATGAAGAATTGATTCGGGATTTTCCCATCCTCTCCATTGAAGACGGCCTGTTTGAGGACGACTGGGACGGTTGGAAGCTGCTGACCGCCAGCCTGGGGAATAAAACCCAGTTGGTGGGTGATGACCTGTTCGTCACCAACACGAAGCGCTTGGATGCGGGAATCAAGCTGGGCGTGGCCAACGCCATCCTGGTGAAGGTGAACCAGATCGGAACCCTTTCGGAAGCCATGGAAGCCATCGAAATGGCGCAGAAGAACGGTTATAAAACCATCATTTCCCATCGCTCCGGCGAAACGGAGGATACTACCATCGCAGATATCGCCGTGGCGGCGAATGCAGGACAGATTAAGACGGGCGCGCCTTGCCGGACGGACCGTACGGCAAAGTATAACCGCCTGCTGCGGATTGAAGAGCAGCTGGGGGAAGCGGCTTGTTATAAGGAACCTTTTAATAAAATTTAGTCATATGCGTAGATTGGTTGCAATGAGGTGAGGACGCCAAAGCCCAGGGAGGGACGCTCTGGGCTTTGGCGTCCTCTAAGATGTTGCTCCAAAGCCTCAGAGATTTTTAAGAAGAATCCTACAGAACCGCAATATCAAGCCCGGAGCATCCTTCTTTGGAAGGCTTTCATGGGTTTCTGTGGTTACATTGTAAGGTAATTCCTGTCTGGAAATCCGATCGGATGAACGGGAAGCTGTCCAAAATCGAAGCGTTTTTTCAAACCAAAAGGAAGCCGAACCAAGACGCCCTTTTTCTGCTGCGCCCCTCCCTTCTTCCTGGCGTCCTTCATAATAAACGCTGTCTCGATACAAAATGCCCGAATCTCCCTTAAAAACGATGTAAAATTCCGGATTATGAACGAAAATTCTTGCATCGTAGAATCTATTGTGATATTATAGCAAAGTGGTTGATAGAAATTATCAGGTCAAAGGCGGCCGGCTTGCCGGGCGTCCTTGTTTATAGCCTGAATGTCCGCGTGGAAATGATATCTGTTTTCTGGTGGAGGACACTGGAAGGGCGGATGGAAAGATTCCCGGCATTTTCTATGGAAGAAACAGTACAAAAAGAAAAGGAGTGTTTCAATTGGCAAAATATGTTGTAAAAAGAGTCCTCCTCGCAGTCGTGACGTTATTCATCATATGCGGTATTACTTTCTTTGCCATGAATGCGATTCCCGGCGGCCCTTTTGACGGGGAGAAAGCGGTTTCGCCTGAAGTGAAGGCTGCAATGGAGCGAAGGTATAATCTGGATAAGCCTCTGCCGGAGCAGTTTGTGCTTTACATGGGAAATCTATTCCAAGGGGATTTTGGGATATCCACGAAGACGGGCCGGGATATCAAGACGATCATCTTTGAATCTTTCAGCGTTTCCGCCAGACTGGGCGGTATGGCGATCTTGGTGGCGCTTTTCATGGGCCTGATTTTCGGCAGTATTGCGGCCTTAACCAGGAACCGGCTTCCTGACCGGCTGATCATCTTTTTTTCCACCCTATTCACATCGTTGCCCAGCTTTGTGTTCGCCACATTGCTGCTTTTGGTATTCTGTGTGAAATTGAAGCTGATCCCTGTATGGGATGCCAATCATCAGAGCTATGTGCTTCCGGTGATCGCGTTATCCGCAAGCCCGATGGCTTACATCACCCGTCTGACCAAGACGAGTATGCTGGATGTGGTGGGGCAAGATTATGTCCGTACCGCGAGGGCCAAGGGAGTGAGCCGTTTGAAAGTGATTTTCAAGCATACTCTGCGTAATGCCCTGATTCCTGTGGTTACTTATGTGGGGCCGATGACGGCTTCCATCCTGACGGGTTCCCTTGTTGTGGAAAAGATTTTCACCATTGGCGGTCTGGGCGCCAAATTCGTGGACGGGATCACAAACCGGGATTATCCGATGATTATGGGCACTACGATCTTCCTGGCAATCCTGATGGTCACCATGAACCTAGTTACGGATATTGTATACAAAATGGTAGACCCGCGTATTAAGTTGGATTAAGGGAGGAGATGGCAAAATGGATAATCAGAAAAAAAATATCGATGAGATGCCAAAGAAGTCTCCTTTGAGCATGCAGATAGATTTGAGTAAATTCGAAAAGGCGACGGAAGAAGAGAAGCGTCAGCAGGATGTGATGAGTGAATCCGTTTCCTTTTTTAAGGACGGTATGCGCAAGTTGATGAAGAACCCTCTGGCTGTGGGAAGTATCGTCGTACTGTGTGTAATCATTCTGATGATTTTGATCGTGCCCCATGTGGTGCCCTATTCCTATTCCCAGATTATCACTGTGAATGGGAAACGGGATAAAAGCGCGTCCAATATGGCGCCTTTCCAGTATTCGGATATGGAAAAGGCCTATATGGAAGAGGGTGGGGAGGTATTTCCCCATATCATGGGAACGGATGAGATGGGACGTGACTATTTTGTACGCGTAATTTATGGCACCAGGGTATCCCTGGGCGTGGGCGTATTCGCAGCGGTGATCGTGTTGATCATCGGAATTCTATATGGAAGCGTATCCGGTTATTTCGGAGGTAAGGTAGACTTGATCATGATGCGTATTGTGGATATCATCTATTCCTTACCCGACCTGCTCATCGTGGTGCTCTTGTCCGTAGTGCTGCGGGAGGTTTTGAACGTGGATAAGTTCCCCATGCTTCAGAAAATGGGTACAAACATGATTTCCATGTTCATCGTGTTCGGCCTTTTGTACTGGACGGGTATGGCCAGGCTGGTGCGCGGGCAGATCCTTACGATTAAGCAGAACGATTATGTGCTTGCTGCTCTGGTGAGCGGCGCGAAATCCGGAAGGATCATCCGCAGGCATATATTACCCAACTGTATCAGTGTCATCATTATTTCCGCAGCCCTTCAGATTCCTTCCGCTATTTTTACGGAAAGCTTCCTGAGCTTTATCGGCCTGGGTGTACAGGCTCCCATGCCTTCCCTGGGTTCCCTGGCGAATGCGGCGCGGGCCGGCATCAATGCCTATGCTTATAAGCTGGTATTTCCGGCTATGATGATCTGTCTGATCACGCTCGCGTTCAATCTGCTGGGTGACGGGCTCCGCGATGCCTTTGACCCGAAGCTGAGACGGTAGGGGACGGCGGCTGCTGCCGCCTGCGGTTTGAGTGCCCGTCAAAGCGGGCGGAATGAGAGGAAGAATGAGTGAAACAATACTTTCAGTAAATAATCTTCATACCTCCTTTACCACGGATAAGGGGGAGGTAATGGCAGTAAACGGTGTCTCTTTCAATCTGGATAAGGGAAAGATCCTGGGAATCGTGGGAGAGTCCGGTTCCGGGAAATCGGTTACCGCCTATTCCATTATGCAGATCCTGGAGAGCAACGGGAGCATTACGGAAGGACAGGTGCTCTATAAGGGAACCGATATCACCAAATACAGCGAGAAACAGATGCGGGAGTTTCGGGGAAAATGCTGTTCCATCATTTTCCAGGATCCCATGACCAGCCTGAATCCGGTTTTCACCGTGGGGAATCAGCTGCGTGAGGCGATTGAGCTGCATACGGACAGGAAGGGAAAGGAAGCGGAAGCCCGGGCGGTGGAGATGCTCACCCTGGTGGGCGTGAACGAGCCGGAGAAGCGGGTGAAACAGTATCCTTATGAGCTGTCAGGCGGTATGCGTCAGCGTGTGATGATCGCCATGGCGCTGGCCTGCGAACCGGATATTTTGATCGCGGATGAGCCCACCACGGCTTTGGATGTGACCATTCAGGCGCAGATCCTGGAGCTGATGCAGAGCCTGCAGAAGAAGCTGGGGATGGCCATTATCATGGTAACCCATGATCTGGGCGTCATAGCGGATATGTGTGACGAGATTATTGTCATGTACGGTGGACGCGTATGCGAAAGAGGGACCGCAGAGGATATTTTCTATCGTCCCTGTCATGAATATACGAGGGGACTTCTGCGTTCCATCCCCAATGTGGACCGAATCGGGGAAAAGTTGGTGCCCATTCCGGGAACGCCGATCAACTTGTTAAATATGCCGAAGGGCTGTGCTTTCTGCCCTCGGTGTGAAAATGCGATGAAGATCTGTATCGAAGAGGTTCCGCCGGAAATGCAGATGCCTGACGGGCACTATGCTTCTTGCTGGCTGAATATGAAGGAACAGATGCAGGGAAAAGCGTGAATAGCCCGTTTTAAAAAAGCTTGATACATGTCTGTCTTCCTGCATATCACAGGCTATGTCTTTGATATTGCCATATGTAAAGCGTTTGAAACGGATGTTTCAAACTTGTACCAGATGTGCATTTGGACGATAAGGCATCATATTAGGGTGTTTGCGGAAGGGATGCCGCAGACACGGGCGGAAAGTTGAAGGAGTGCTGCCTTCGGGCGGCGGAATGCGAGGAAAAATGAGCGAATATCTGGTTGAGGTCAACGACCTGAAACAATATTTTCCTATAAAGACAGGATTTATGAAGTCCATTCCTCTCAAGGCTGTGGACGGGGTCTCTTTTGCCATCAAACCGGGTGAAACCTTGGGTCTGGTGGGGGAATCCGGATGCGGAAAGACCACAGTGGGGCGTTCCCTTCTGCGGATTTATACGCCAACCGGAGGAGAGGCTTTCTATAACGGGGAGAAGATCGATGGAAACAGCATTCACCATATGCGCAAGGAGATGCAGATGGTGTTCCAGGATCCCTATTCTTCCCTAAATCCCCGTATGACTGTGGAAGATATCATTGGGGAGCCTTTAGATGTGCATAAACTGTATTCTTCGAAGGGAGAAAGGCACGACAAGATCATCGGTCTGATGGAATTGGTGGGGCTGAATGCGGAGCACGCCACCCGTTATGCCCATGAATTTTCGGGCGGACAGCGTCAGCGTATCGGGATTGCCCGGGCTTTGGCTACGGATCCCAAATTCATCGTCTGTGACGAGGCGGTGAGCGCCTTAGACGTATCCATTCAGGCGCAGGTGATCAATATGTTTGAAGAACTGCAGGAAAAGTTGGGGGTGGCCTATCTGTTTATCGCCCATGACCTGCTGGTGGTACACCATATTTCGGACCGGATCGCGGTGATGTACCTGGGAAGGATCGTGGAGATTGCGGATGCCAATGAGCTGAACGAGAATCCCCTTCATCCTTATACCCAGTCTCTTCTGAGCGCCGTACCCTATCCGGATCCCAAGATGGCAAAGGAGCGTCAGAGGATTGTCCTGGAGGGCGATGTGCCAAGCCCTCTGCATATGCCAAGCGGATGCGCATTCCGTACCCGCTGCAGATATGCCACGGATCGATGCGCTCAGGAATGCCCTGCTCTGACTGATCGTGGGAATGGGCATCAGATCGCCTGTTGGAATAAATAAGGGAAACGGAGCGCCAAGGCGCATGTGCCAGAAGAATTGAGGCGGCAGTTCAGTAGTAGACCAGGATGAAGCGGCGTAAATTTGCGAAAAACAGAGCAGATTGTACAGGAAAACTGGTTTTTTGTCAATAATCTTGTTACAATTCGTCCTTTTCAATTAAAAAAGGGCATTGTATAATAAACCGTATCTTTTAAAATAATTTTTCATGGGAGGAATGTTTATGAAGAAAAAGTATCTGGCATTAGTGCTGGCTGCTTCCATGGTTATGAGTACCCTCGCTGCCTGCGGCGGCTCAGGATCAAATACCCAGGAGCCCGCTGCCAGCGAAGCCGAGTCCACTGCTGATGCGTCAGAGGAAGCAACGCCTGAAGAGAGCGTTGAGGAATCCGAAGAGGCAGAGGGGGGGGAGGCTGCATCCTCAGCTCATGGTCCGTCCAGCGAAGCGGCTCCCGCATGGGAAGCATATGACGCGAGGATCAAGGCAATCAGAACGGAAACCGATTTGGCAAAGCGTGAAGCCATGATGCATGAGGCTGAAGATGAACTGATGTCCACATGGGCTGTTATTCCGCTTTACTATTATAATGATGTTTACATGCAGGATACCGGTGTGGACGGTATCTATAGCAATTTGTTCGGATTCAAGTATTTTGGTTTTGCGACCGCTCCGAACAATGTGCTGCCCCTTCAGATCTCTTCTGAACCCGATAAGCTCGATCCGGCTCTGAATTCCACGGTTGACGGCGCTTGCCTGGCTATCCTGGCATTCTCCGGTCTGTATATGTATGATGAGAACGGACAGCTGGTTCCCGATCTGGCTGAAGGCTATGAGATGAGCGATGATGGTATGACCTATACCTTCACCATGAAGGATGGTCTGAAATGGTCCGACGGCACACCTCTTACCGCTGCCGATGTGGAATACAGCTGGAAGAGAATGGCTAATCCTGATACCGGAGCCGACTATGCTTACCTGGCTGATCTGATTGCAAGGGGAGCAGACGGCGATCTGGATGTGACCGCTTCCGAGGACGGAAAGACCTTTACTGTGAACCTCACCGCTCCTTGTGCATACTTCCTTGACCTGTGTGCGTTCCCTGCATTCTATCCCGTTCCCCAGGCTTCTGTGGAAGGTGCTGACGGCTATGCAGAGAATCCCGGCGCATGGTGTACGGAAGCTGGTTTCGTATCCTCCGGCCCGATGGTCTGCACCGGCTGGAAGCATGACGAATCCATGACTTATGAGAAGAACCCGAACTATTACAATGCTGACAAGGTTTCCCTTGAGAAGATTGAGTTCATGCTCAGCTCCGACGATACCGCAATCTGGAATGCATTCCAGGATGGTTCCCTGCTGTTCATTGACTCCATCGCTACGGACAATATGCCCACTGCAAAGGAAATGCCTGAATATCATAAAGTGCCCACTCTGGGAACTTACTATGCTGGTTTCAACGTAAACAGCGAACTGTTCGCCGGTAAGACCATACAGCAGGCTGCTGATATGAGAAAGGCTTTCTGCCTTCTGATCGATCGTCAGTACATCGTTGACACCATCGCCCAGGCTGATCAGGAAGTTGCCAATACCTTCATTCCCACAGGAATGGCTGACGGTAACGGCGGCGTGTTCAGAGAGAACGACAGCGATTATACTTATCCTATGGAAGATGTGGTAGGTTACTACGATGCTTCCCAGGATGCATACGAAGCGAATCTGGAAGAAGCCAGAACTCTGCTTGAGGGTGCCGGTTATCAGTTCGACGAGAGCGGTATGCTTTCCGCTGATACGCCCATCAACATGACTTATCTGACCAACGATTCTTCCGGAAACGTGAAGATCGGCGAAGCAATCCAGCAGGATTTCGCTGCTATCGGCATTAATCTGACTGTGGAGACCCGTGAGTGGTCCGTATTCCTGAACGAGAGAAAAGACGGCCAGTTCGACTTTGTCCGTGAAGGATGGCTCGCTGACTACAACGATCCCATCAACATGCTGGAGATGTGGGAAACCAACTCCGGCAACAACGATATGCAGTTCGGCAGATAATCAAACATCTGCTTCGACTGTAATGTGAAGATATGGTTTATACCTGCCCGTATGCAGCCTGTCGGCGGCATACGGGCATTTTTTGCGTCATGGTAAAATAAGCCGCTGTCTTGACTCTTACGATGCGTCTTCCAGAAAGGAACGTCCCAGGAAGGACATGGCAGCCGCCCCC
>CANSTU010000081.1 GCA_947650005.1 uncultured Lachnospiraceae bacterium | reverse complement strand
TCGGCCATTTTGCATAGCGCTGCGATGCGGCGCAGGAATTCGGAAAACGATAACAATGAAGACAGAGAGAATCGGACAGAAACAAATGGCTGGAAGAGCAAAGCGGGGCAGCGCACGTGCTGCCCTGCAGGATTCCAGGGGCATGTTTTCAGAGGACGCTTTAAAACTGGTGGCCATGGCCACCATGCTGATCGACCATATCGGTGCAGGTCTCGTGGAATATTTCATGCGCTATTCCATGACGGGAAGCAGTGAAATTTACCGGCATCTCTACTATGTGGACCGGATTCTGCGCGGAATCGGTCGCCTTTCTTTTCCCCTGTTTTGTTATCTTTTGGTACAAGGGTTCTTGTATACACGCAGTAGGCTAAAATACGGCATTCGGCTCGCTGCGTTTGCCCTGCTTTCGGAAGTCCCTTTTGATTTCGTCTTTTTTGAAGGCTTTACCATGGAATATCAGAACGTGTTCTGGACGCTCCTGCTGGGGCTGATCACTCTGTCCGCGATAGCGGCCGTGGAGGAGACCTGCCTTTCCCGCACGGTTAGGGAGATGGCGGCAGCAGGAGCGGTTGCGTCCGGAATGCTCGCTGCGCTCCTGATACGCACGGACTACAGCTGGAAGGGCATCGTGATGATTGCCGCCCTGTACCTGCTGAGGAAGGACCGCGTTCTTCAGTGTGTCTGTACTCCCGTTCTTTTCCTCACCGCCCAATTCATTTCTCTGGCAGCAGCAGGGATGGATCCGGCTCTAGCGTTGGAACAGGCGGTGGGGCAATGTAGTGTATTTCTGTCCTTTTTCTTCATATACAGATGTAACGGAAAGCGGTATCTGAGAAAAGGGAAATACTTTTTCTATGCATTTTATCCCGCACATCTGTTGCTTCTTCTTTTCGTGCGTTGGCTGCTCGCCTTGTAGCATGTATTCTCAAAAAAACAATTCTCTTTGAATTTCTGGTTGCTTTCCAACAGGGCCTATGCTAAAATATCCTTCGTTGACAAACAATTGTGTGCTACACAAAGACATAAACGCGGGTTGAGAAGTATGAATAAGGCAAGCGAGTATTATGTTGTAAAACAGAAAGCAGTGCCGGAGGTTCTTCAGAAGGTGGTGGAAGCTAAGAAGCTTCTGGAATCCGGAAAGGTGGCTACCATCCAGGATGCGGTGGAGCAGGTGGATATCAGCCGAAGTTCTTTTTACAAATATAAGGATGATATTTTTCCCGTGCACGACAACGCGCAGGGAACGACGATTACATTATCGCTGTCCATAGAGGATGAACCGGGCCTGCTGTCGGATGTATTGAAAGTGATCGCGGATTATGGGGCCAACATCCTTACAATACATCAGAGTATCCCAATTAACGGGATGGCTGCCATCAGCATCAGCATCCAGGTGCCCGGAGCGGCGACCGGCTTTTCGGGTATGCTGGACGCTATGGAAGAGAAAACGGGCGTGAAGAACGTGAAAATATTGGGCAGGGAATGAACGGGAAACGAAAGTATCCTTTGCTTGATTTGTCTGCCTGCCAAGGCGGAGAGATGGGGCGGCTGAAAATGGCCATGCAGCCATTTTCGTTCCCATTTACGTGCTTTAACGCGCTCAAATCAAGGAGGTTGTAACGAAGTTTCAATCTTCTCTCACAAACGGATACCTGTCGAAGCGGGCAGAGGAAAACGCGCGAAAAGATAAGGCGCGCAGAATGGAGCAAGAGATGATAAACATAGCGGTTTTAGGGTACGGCACTGTGGGAAGCGGTGTGGTTGAGGTAATCGAGAAGAATAAGGAAGTGATCGACCGGCGGGCCGGCGAGGAACTCCATGTGAAGTATATCCTGGATCTGAGGGATTTCCCCGGGGATGCCTATGAAGATCGGATCATTCACGATTATCAGGTGATCCTGAATGATCCCGAAGTTTCCATCATCTGCGAAACCATGGGAGGAAACGAACCTGCCTTTACGTTTTCCATGCAGGCGTTAAAAGCGGGGAAGAGCGTGTGCACCTCCAATAAGGAGCTGGTGGCCAACCATGGGGCGGAACTGATCGCCACGGCCAGGGAGAATCGGTGCAACTATCTGTTCGAGGCCAGCGTGGGAGGCGGGATTCCGGTAATCCGGCCGCTGAACGTGGCTCTCACCGCGGAGCGGATTGAGCTGATTGACGGGATCCTGAACGGCACCACCAACTATATTCTCACCAAGATGGCGCAAGAGGGTACGGAATTTGAAGTCTGCCTGAAGGAGGCCCAGGAAAAGGGATACGCGGAGCGAAATCCGGAGGCGGATGTGGAGGGCTATGACGCCTGCCGAAAGATTGCCATTTTAGCGTCTCTGATGACTGGAAAAACCGTTCGCTATGAGGAAATTTATACGGAGGGCATCACAAAGGTCACAAAGGAAGATTTCCTGTATGCCAAAAAGATGGGGCTGTCCATCAAACTGCTGGCCAGCGTACGGTATGAGGACGGCGCGTATTACGCCATGGTGGCCCCCTTCCTGGTAGGGGAGGACAATCCGCTGCATGGCGTGAATGATGTGTTCAATGCTATTTTCATTCGGGGCAATACCCTGGGAGACTCCATGTACTATGGCCGGGGCGCAGGAAAACTGCCCACAGCCAGCGCGGTGGTATCAGATGTGATCGATTGTGCAAAGCATGGCAGGAAGCACATCATCTGTCTGTGGGAAGACAAGAAGCAGCCCCTGGCGGATATCGGCGGCGCATGTCGGCGCTTCTTCGTCCGCACAGAGGCGGGCAGCGATGAGAAGGTCAGCCATCTCTTCGGCGAGGTGGATAGGGTGGACGCAGGGGTGCCCGGAGAGTTCGGTTTCCTCACAGGCCCTTTGACTGAAAGGGAATTTGAAGAAAAGGCGGAGGCGCTTGAGGGGTTTGTGAGCAGGCTCCGCGTGGATGCATAACGGAGGCATGGATGCTATGAAGTATGTGGTTGTACTGGGGGACGGCATGGCGGATGAGCCCATATTGGGACTGGGGGGGAAGACCCCCCTTTCCTACGCGGAAACCCCTGCGCTCGACAGGCTGAGCAAAAAATCGGAAATCGGCATGGTGAGTACGATCCCAAAGGGCATGAAACCCGGCTCGGATACGGCCAACCTTTCTGTGATGGGCTATGATCCCAGACAATACTATTCGGGCCGTTCGCCGTTGGAGGCTTTGAGCATCGGAGTGCCCATGAAGGACACGGATATTGCCATGCGGTGCAATATCGTAACCCTTTCGGAGGAAGAGGGCATCCCCTTTGAGAAAAGGCGGATCCTGGATCATAGCTCCGGAGAGATCGAGACAAAGGACTGTGCGGTTCTGCTGCAGGCCGTGATGGAAGAAATGGACCGGCCTCCCTACCGTTTCTATGTGGGAACCAGTTACCGACATTGCCTGATCTGGGAGGGAGGAGAAGTGGAAGAGCTCACTCCGCCCCACGACGTGCTGGGAAGGGAGATCGCGCCTTATCTCCCGGGAGACCGGAAGCTGTATGAAATGATGAAAAGAAGCTATGAAATATTGAAGGACCATCCTCTGAATGCAGAACGCAGGAAGCAGGGAAAAAATCCGGCGAACTGCTGCTGGTTCTGGGGAGCGGGAACCCGTCCTGCCCTCCCTTCTTTTCAGGAAAAGACGGGAAAGAAAGGAATCATGATTTCAGCGGTGGATCTGCTCAAAGGAATCGCCGTGGGAGCGGGCATGGACGTGGCCGAGGTGGAAGGAGCCAACGGCGGCCTGCATACCAATTATGAAGGAAAGACGCAGGCGGCTTTGGATGCGCTGATCCGCGGGGCGTATGATTTTGCTTATATTCATGTGGAAGCCCCGGATGAAATGGGACATCAGGGGAGCGTGGAAAAGAAGCTGACGGCTATCGAATACCTGGACGGGAGGGTAATTGCTCCTTTGGTAGCCGGCCTGGACCATAGCGGGCTGGAATATCGCCTTCTTGTGCTTCCGGACCATCCCACGCCCATCCGTCTGCGGACGCACACGGCGGAAAGCGTGCCTTATCTGCTCTATGACAGCACGGCTTTGCAGTGCAATGAGTGGAATTATAATGAAGCGGAAGCCATTCTCAGCGGCAATTTCATTTCGGAGGGCCCTGTGTTGATGGATCGGCTGATGGGAATCGAGCAGCCGGTATATAGGCTGTAGCCCGCATGCAGGCGGATATCACATAATTTTTTCAGGAGGATGCGATAGTTATGATCAAGGTGGTCAAATTCGGAGGGAGTTCCCTGGCGAGCGCGGAGCAATTTCAGAAGGTTGTGGAAATCATCCGGAAAGATCCGGAGAGACGGTTTGTGATTCCTTCCGCCCCGGGTAAGCGCAGCAAGGACGATACCAAGGTGACGGATATGCTGTATGCCTGCCATGCTAAAGCGGCTGCGGGAGAGGATTTTAAGGAAGAGTTGGATGCCATTCGGGAAAGATATGAGGCAATCATACGCGGGCTGTCCCTGGAACTGTCCCTGCAGGGAGAATTCGAGACGATAGATTGCACCCTGCGGGAGGGCGTGGGGAAGGATTATGCGGCTTCCCGGGGAGAATACCTGAACGGAATCATCATGGCGGCCTGTCTGAAATGTACTTTCATTGATGCGTCAGAGGTGATTTTATTCGATGAAGCAGGGAATTTTGACGCGGACGGAACCAACCGGAGGATGGCCGCGCGCCTGGAGGCGGAAGAGTATGCGGTGATCCCTGGTTTCTACGGCGCGGATGCATCCGGATGCATCCACACCTTTTCCCGGGGCGGTTCGGATATCACGGGCTCCATCGTGGCGCGGGCGGTGCACGCGGAGGTATATGAAAACTGGACGGACGTATCGGGCTTTCTGATCGCAGATCCGCGCATCATTCCCAATCCGGTGGGAATCGATACCATCACCTATCGGGAACTGCGGGAGCTTTCCTATATGGGAGCCACGGTGCTCCATGAAGATGCCATTTTCCCGGTACGCAAGGAGGGCATTCCCATTAACATCCGCAATACCAACGCTCCGGAGGATAACGGCACCTGGATTGTGGAAAGCACCTGCCAGAAGTCCCGGTTCGTCATTACCGGAATCGCGGGCAAAAGAGGATTCTGCGCCATCAACATTGAGAAGGATATGATGAATGCGGAAATCGGGTTTGGCCGCAAGGTGCTCCAGGCGTTTGAGGACAACGGGATTTCCTTTGAACATATTCCATCCGGAATCGACACCCTGACGGTTTTCGTTCATCAGGATGAATTCATGGATAAGGAACAGAAGGTGGTATCCGCGATTCACCGCTTGGCCGACCCGGATACCATTGACATCGAATCAGACCTGGCGCTGATCGCAGTGGTGGGACGCGGGATGAAATCCACCAGGGGAACGGCAGGCCGGATTTTCTCTGCGCTTGCCCATGCAAATGTGAACGTGAAGATGATAGATCAGGGCTCCAGCGAGCTGAATATCATCATCGGAGTGAGAAACGAGGATTTTGAGGCGGCAATACGGGCGATTTATAATATTTTCGTGTTGATTCAGCTGTAGAGGCGTGGCTTGGGAAACGGCCCTTTGCGGCAGCATGGTCATGGAATTTTATAAGAGGGCATCGATCAAAAAAACGGCTTCGGCCGTTTTTTTAGTATGGAAAACGAAGATGCTGCATCATAGCAGGCTATGCATTCGTCCGGCAGTAACGGATGGCCACCGGAGATTGCAGCACTGTATTGCAGCAGCTCTTCCTGGTTGGGGAACAAAGATGGAATCCAAAAGCGGGCGATTTTCAAAGCGATCGCCGGAAGGAAGCTGTTGGCCAATTGCATCCGCTGCAGTTATCTTCCGGCGGCTGTCTGGGCAATCTCAACCCACCTGGAAGACCTCTGTGTGGCGTATAACAGGAATACATGGAGTCGGCGAGAATCAAGCGGGGTGATCCATTCATTTTCTTCAGTCCACGTCGCGGTCATGCTGGTGTTGGAATGAATATTGTCTGAAAATTCTAAAAATATTAAACAATATACACATAAAAAGAGCATTGTAATTGTATAAAACAGAAATTAAAATAAAATAAGAAAAAAAGTCAAAAAATATGTTGACAGATACAAAGGAAGGGACTATAATGAACCCATAAACAAACAACAAGAACTACTAAATCTAAGAAAAGGAGGTATGGACCACCGAAAGCATAAATTTTCCATAAAAAGGACAATTGAATACAGAAAGCCTTAAAGGGTTCTGGAAGAGGAAAGGGATTTCTGTTAAGAAGGACCGGAAATCGCAGGAGAACTACCTAGAAGAAGCCGGTAACCGTTGATATAAGATTCAAATTTATATAGATGGGCTTCAGGGGATAGGAGAACCGGTGATTTGAGGGAATCTGGCAGGAAACAGCAGGCAACTTCAGACAGAACGATCAAGATATACTTTAAGGACGATGCGAAAACCGAATGCGAAGCGAGTACACTTACTTAAGCAGCGAGGGACGTCCGAAAGATGGATACCGTTGCAGTACATGAGGTACAAAAAGTAGAAAAAGTGGAAAGAGAAGCAGAGGAGAAAATGGAGGTAAGGCCATTGGACAGCATAGTTTAGGAGCGGGTATCAAGAAAAAGATTGATACCCGCTTCTGTTTGTGGTAGTGTTAAATTACGGTTCAGCCGGTAGGGATGGAATGGTGTGAAAATAGGGGCGCTTTTTTGTGCTTTATCCCGTCGTGAAAGGGCGGAGTGCAGGAATTACAGGAGGGATGATGAATCGGAGAGAAGTGAGAAGAAAGAGAAGAATCAGGAATCAGATCATATCCTATGTGATTTCCGCCGTACTGTTGGCGGCAGTTGCTGCGGGCGTTTTCTTTGGGATTCGGCATATTTCCAATGCTATGCAGGAGAAGCGCCGGCAGGAAGAAATGCAGGAGTCTATGGAGGCGGAAACGGAGAGCCTCCCTGAAACGGGAACGTCGGAGGAAGGGGTTCCGGAAACGGAGGGACAGGAGGGGACGCCTCCCGCGGTGTCCGAAGAGGATCTGTTGGAGGAAATGGTGAATAATGCAATAGCGAATATGAGCCTGGAGGATAAGGTGGCCGGGCTTTTTATAATCAGGCCGGAGGCCATCACGGGAGTGGGGACGGTGGTTCAGGCCGGGGACGGTACGAGGGATGCGCTGGCTAAATATCCGGTGGGAGGCCTGGTGTATTTTACTAAAAACATCCAATCCTCCGAGCAATTGAAGGAAATGCTGGGAAAGACGGCAGGATATGCCAAGTACCCCCTTTTTTTGGCAGTGGATGAGGAAGGCGGCCGGGTGGCCCGGGTAGCGGAGGCGCTGGGGCTTGAGAACGTGGGACCGATGGCGGCAGTCGGCGCCACGGGGGATGCGCAGGCGGCCCGCAATGTGGGGACGACGATCGGGACGTATCTGAAGGAGTTCGGCTTCAATTTGGATTTTGCGCCGGTGGCTGACGTGCAGACGAATCCGGAGAACACGGTGATCGGCGACAGAGCATTCGGCTCGGACCCGGCGAGCGTTTCCCTGATGGTACAGGCCGCGGTGGAAGGCATGCAGGAGGCCGGCGTGAGCGCGTGTCTGAAGCATTTTCCGGGCCATGGCAATACCACAGGGGATTCCCATGAGGGAGCTGTGGAGACGGGACGGACACTGGAAGAAATGCAGGCGGCGGAATTCCTTCCATTCCAGGCGGGAATCGCTGCTGGTGTGGATATGGTGATGGTAGGGCATATCAGCGCGCCTGGGCTTACCGGCGGGGATGCCCTTCCGGCTTCTTTAAATGAAGCGGTCATCACGGGAATTCTGAGAAATCAGCTGGGATATGACGGAATCGTCGTAACGGACGCCATGGATATGGCCGCCATATCGGCTTACTATGCTTCGGACGAAGCGGCCATCAAAGCGTTGAAAGCGGGAGCGGATATGATCTTGATGCCTGAGGATTTTGTGCAGGCGTATGAGGGCGTGATCGCTGCGGTTCGCGACGGGAGGATCGATGAAGACAGGGTCAACGATTCTTTGAAGCGAATCTATCGGGTAAAATATGGGGATACGCTTGCACAGTGAGGGCCGGAGGGAGGACGGATGTTTACGCAGGAATGGATGGAAGAGCTGGAAGCGCCTTTCCGGCAGCAGATGAAGAGGATGGGAAAAAGGGCGAAGGAAGTATATGCTGTGCTGGAAGGGTGTGGAAAGCGGACGGGCGAGGCGTTGAGGTGCCTATATGCTTCTATGCCCCTTTGCGACGCGCTGGATTACCCTCCGGCGCTGTTTCTTTCCTTTGCGGAGCACGGCGCATTTTTGTGGGAAAACGGGCCGTTTGCGGGACGGATCCCGGAAAAGGTGTTTGCGGCTTATGTCCTGCACCATCGGGTCAACAACGAAGATATGACGGAACATCGGGCATTTTTTTACGAAGAATTAAAAGGGGTTGTTGCTGGGGAAGATATGAGGGAGGCAGTGCTGCGGGTAAACGACTGGTGCGCTTCCCAAGTAACCTATCGGTCTACGGATGAGAGGACGGCAAGCCCCCTTTGTGTATATCGTTCCGCTTTCGGAAGATGCGGGGAGGAATCCACCTTTGCGGTGTCGGTATTGAGGAGTCTGGGTATCCCAGCAAGGCAGGTGTACGTGCCGTTATGGTCCCATTGTGACGACAACCATGCGTGGGTGGAAGCCTGGTGCGACGGGGAATGGGTTTTCCTGGGCGCCTGTGAACCGGAGGCAGCGGTGAATCGGGGGTGGTTTAGCGCTGCTGCCTCCCGGGCCATGTTGGTGCGTTCCCGGTGGATGCTTCCTGTGGAGCCGGAGGAAGAGAGGGAAAAGATCGTTTCGTTGGGATGGGATCTGTCCTGCAGCCTGAACCATCTGAGCCGGTATGCCGCGGCCTGCGGCTTGCAGGTGACGGTGCATGATCCCCAGGGAGCGCCGCTTAAGGATGTCCGCGTGGGGTTTGAGGTGATGAACGGCGCGGGATACGGGGAGATCGCTTTCCTTCGGACAGGATGGGACGGGAGCTGCTTTTTCTCAACAGGCAGGGGAAGCCTTCATGTGACGGCCCGTCGGGGAAGCCTGTATGGAGAATGTATGGCGGATCCGGGGAAGAGCGACCAATGCGTCATCCTTCTGGAAGACCGCCAAAAAGACGGATTCCAGAAGGAAAGGATGGACGTATGGGAAGATCTGCTCATCCTGGCTCCCGAGGATGCGGCTGGATATGTGGTCGGGCGGACGGAGGAGGAAACCCACAGAAAGACAGAAAAGGTGGAACGGGCTGCGGCGCTGCGCCGTGAGAAGGAATGCGGACTGTTTGATCCGATCCTGGCGGAACGGGTCATGGCCGGTCTGGAGGGAAAAGAGCGGGAAAGGTGTCTGGAAATCCTGGAAGGCTCCCGCCAGAATCAGGCGGAAATCGCCGGCTTTCTGTTGCGCCCCATAGAGGGGCGCTGGCCTGAGGAATGGAAGATGGCGCTGCTTGCCAGTCTGCGGGAAAAGGATTGGCGGGATGTTACGGCGGATATTCTGGAGGATGTATGCGTGCAGGCTGCGCCCTGGGCGGACATGTGGAAAAAAGAACTGCTGATCCCGTTTGTCCTCTGCCCGCGGGTGCACAATGAGATGCTCCGACCGCACAGAGCGTTCCTGCTGAAATGGCTGGGCCGTGAGGAGGTGCGGGAGTGCGTACGCAGACTGCGGACAGAAGGAGCGGACGAAAGCGGCGCGGCAAACGGGCTGTCAGGCCCTGAGACGGAAAGGGCGTTGCCCTGGGCCGGAGAGGAGATTCGGAAAAATCCGGTTTTGGCCTGGCGGTTGGTTCAGGAATGGGTCCATTCCGACCCCAAGACGGAATATGGGGAGCTGGTTACATCCGCACGTTCCGCGCTGGAGAGCGGGTTTGGAAGCGAACTCACACAAAGGATAATCTGTGTGCAGATTCTGCGGACGTTGGGGATTCCCGCAAGGCTGAGCGCGGCGGACGGGATGCCGGAAGCTTGGGCGCAGGAGGCTCCTTCGGGCGGGTTTCTTCCCTTGGGGCGGGAAAATCGGACAGGTGAAATCCTTGTGTGCCAGGAGGATGGGATCCAGTGGGTTTATCAGGGAAACTGGACGTTGGCCCGAATGGAAGAGGAGGGATGGAAACCACTGTTTGTGGGTGGGATGCCGGAGGAAGGATGCAACTTCCGTTCTGCGGAGAGAATGCTGGAGGAAGGATGCGACCTTTGGTCTGCGGGCGGGATGCTGCAGGAAGGATGTAACCTCTTGGCTGTGGACGGAATGTCGGGGGAAGGATGGAGCCCCCGGTATACGGACGGAATGCCGAAGGAAGGATGCAACCTCCGGCCTACGGATGGGATGCCAGGCAAGAGGGCGAAGCGGATTCTGTCCGTTTTTCCGGGAAAATACCGGATCCTGACAGCGAATCGCCTTCCTAGCGGCAATATTCTGGCAAAACAGATGGTCTTTTCCCTAAAGGAGGGAGAACGCAAGGAAATCTGTCTGAAACTGGAGCAGGCTTCCCTTTCCGACATGTTTACGTCCCACAGACTTTCCGATTTTGCGCTGAAAGGGGAAGATGGGACGTCCTATCCGATTTCCGAGCTGGTAAAAGACCGGGACGGCCTTTTCCTCTGGTTGGGAGAGGACGAGGAACCCACGGAGCATATTTTGAGGGAAATCGACCAGCGCAGGGAGGAATATGCGAAACAAAAGGCGGGCCTGTACTTTGTGGCCGCCAGCTTACGTGTCCGGGAAAACCCGATATTGGCCCGGATCCTGCGCGAGGTGGGAAGGGCCCGGTTCCTGTTGGACGATTTCGGTGAGGAAACACAGGCCCTGGCCCGCAGGATGTACCTGGAACCGGGCAGGCTGCCGCTGGCTGTGCTGATGAGCTCTGACATGGTGGGCGTGTACGGCGTGGCGGGATACAATGTGGGTACTGGCGATATGCTCCTGAAACTGATGCGGCGCAGGGAGGAATCAGTGGAAAACGCGGGGACATAGTGTAAAGCCTCCGATTTTATGATCTTGCTTTTGGGCGCACACGGCGCAAAGCTGAATTGCAGATGGGAAATCGTATGCGTGAATTTTGCATTGAAGAGATGCCTAGGGCGCTGCATTGAGATTAAAGGAAAATCGGTAATTCCCCTCGGAAATAAGAGTTTCGTTGGCCGATTTGAGCGCTGATCAAGGCGGGGAGACGGGAGTTAGACGGACTTGTTCATCTTTAAAATATGATGCCTGCGGAAAACGTACAAATTCGCAGGCTGTGGAAAGGCGTGGTTATTAAAATGAATCAAATCGTGGAAGAAAGAACGAGAAGGACGGAGTGGTACAGGGATGCCCGCTTTGGGATGTTCATTCATTGGGGGCTGTATGCCATTCCGGCGAAGAACGAATGGATCCGGAGTATGGAGGAGCTGACAAAGGAAGCGTATGAGCCGTATAAGGACGAGTTTCGCGCAAAAAACTATGATCCCAAGAAATGGGCCCGGCTGGCAAAGGAGGCCGGGATGAAATATGCGGTGTTAACGGCAAAGCATCATGACGGCTTCTGCCTGTTCGACAGCCGCCTGACGGATTTTAAATCCACCAATACCCCCTGCGGCCGAGATCTGGTGAGGGAATTTCTGGATGCGTTCCGAGCGGAAGGCATCCGGGTGGGCCTGTATTACTCTGTGATCGATTGGAGGCATGATGACTATCCGCATTATGGAGACATGCACCATCCTATGCGGAACCATCCGGAATGCTCTAATGAAAACAGGAATTTTGACCGCTATCTCGATTATATGTTCGGCCAGGTGAGGGAGCTTCTGACCAACTATGGGAAGCTGGATATCATGTGGTTTGATTTTTCCTATGACAATATGAGGTGCGATACCTGGAAGGCGGAGGAATTGATCGCCATGGTTCGTTCCCTCCAGCCGGACGTAATCATTGACAACCGCTTGGAGGGAAGCGGGGAGGATGCGGGAAGTATCCGTACAAGCAATCCCACCCCCTATTCCGGGGATTTCGCATCGCCGGAACAGATGATCCCTCCGGAGGGGATGCGGGACGAGGAAGGAAATCCCATTCCCTGGGAATCCTGTATCACCCTGAACAACCACTGGGGATACGCAGCCCATGACCATCATTACAAGTCTGCCCGGATGGTGGTGCACATGCTGGTGGAATGCGTCAGCAAGGGTGGGAACCTCCTGCTCAACGTGGGACCAGATGCGACGGGGGAAATCCCGGAGGAAGCCGTGGGAATCCTTCAGGAAGTGGGGAGTTGGATGAAGAAAAACGGCAGAAGCATCTACGGCTGCGGTTATGCCGGACTTCCCAAGCCGGAATGGGGACGCTTCACCCGATGCCAAAACATCCTGTACGCCCATGTCATGGAGGAACAGGCAGGGGCAATCTGCCTGGAAAAAATGGCCGGGAAGATCGATAAAATGCGCCTTCTGCGAGATGGCTCCGTAATAAAAGAAAGCTCGTATTGGAATCTGAAGGAATTTAACGAAAACGCGTTCTTTTTCTTTGACTCGGATGCGGCGGATTGCTATCCGCTTCCGGATGAAAAGGATACGGTGGTGGAAATCTATCTGAAGGAGGACTAAATAACGGGAGCCCGTCCAGGGCTGTGTGGAAAAGGCATTCTTCCCGTCTTCGCCTGATGCAGGGAAGAGACAGAACGTTTATTGGGATGGCTTTTCACACAGCCTTTGGACAGGAATAGAATCGGGAAAGGGGGATCGGCCTATGGAACGGGAAGAAGTGGAGTTAGTTTATAAAGAAATATTTCCTTTCTGGACAGAAATTGCGGAGACGGACAGGGACGTGATCTGTCGGCATTCCCTGTCGTTGACCTATCCAAAGGGAACGAATATTCATGATGGAAGCGAATGTTCCGGCGTGATATTCGTCCGTTCGGGCAGCCTTAGATTGTATATCATGTCGGATGAGGGGAAGGATATTACCCTTTACCGCCTCTACAAAGGCGACATGTGTATGCTTTCCGCTTCCTGTGTGCTTCAGGCCGTTACCTTTGATGTATTTATAGATGCGGAGGAGGATAGCGAATGCTATGTGATCAGCGGACCGGCTTTTGCGGCCGTATCGGAACGCAATCCATGTGTCAAAATATTTGCGTTGGAGACAGCGGTCAGCCGTTTTTCGGATGTGATGTGGGTTCTGCAGCAGATTCTTTTCTTGAGCATGGATAAGAGACTGGCCATTTTTCTCTCGGATGAGGCGGTACGGACAGGTTCAGATACGATCCTGTTTACCCACGGACAGATAGCCCGTTATATGGGCTCTGCCCGTGAGGTGGTATCGCGTATGTTGAAATATTTTGCGAATGAAGGGATTGTGGAAGTATCCAGGGGAGGCATTAAAATCCTGGATAAAAAACGCCTGCGCAGCCTGGCCCATTGATACGGCAGCCTAGCCTGCAAAGGAAAATGCGCTTCCGGCAGCGCAGGATGGGAGGGAGCAAAGGTTATTTTTGAGCGGAGGACGTTTTTTTCGCTTTACATATAAGCTGGGTCATCGTTCCCATCGGGCAGTATACACACCAGGAGCGGGGCTTAAAAAGGAGCATGGTAAGAAAACCGAGGATTGTGGAGGTGAGCATGACGCTGTAAAACCCAAAGGCAAACTGGGCAACACCTTCTGAAAACAGGGTGCCATGATAGGCCCAATGCCAGGGAACGCGAAATGTCCACAGCAGGGTTATCGTCTTAGTCAGATCTTTTGAACCGGCAAATACCAGGTAGGTGTTCCACAGCATAAGAAAGAACATCACGAGGAAGAAAAGAAGGAACCCATAGCGGAAATATTTTGAGCGCATCCATTTGGGAATATCTTTTTTTCGGGAAAGGCCGAACCTGCCTCCCACGAGGGAAAATAATTGCCCTCTGCCACAGTACCTATTACAATAGGCTTTGTTGCCCTTGACGATTGATATGATCAGTGGAATAAAGAAGCACAGAAGACCGAGCCAGGCAAACAGAATGTTGAAAAAGCCTAAAATAAGATAGCTAAGAGAAAAGATCCATAGGTAGTCATACCATTTTTTACGTTGTTTCATGCTTCCGTCGCCTCCAATCTGATAATGCTAGCAGGACATTCTTTTACGCATTTCCCGCATCCGACGCATCGATCTTGATCGATTCTGGCGTGGATGCCATCCGGAACGGCAATTGCGTTTCGCGGGCAGACTTTCATACAGCATCCACATGCCACGCATTCCTGGATGCTGACCTTTGCTTTTCTTTTAGGCATGATAAATCTCCTTCGGTTGTTTTTTTATTAGTATATGGGAGGAGAGGGCTTTGTTCAGTGACAAAGTCACGTATGAAGGCGAGGAGAGCGAATGTGGGGATCTTGGCAGGGCGTAGACAGGGAACTATAATCTTTACAGAAATTTTCCGGAAATTTCCGAAAAACCTGTTGACAGTTTTGGGATATTGTTGTATAGTATTATTTGTCCGTTGGACATAACAAAATATGCGATAGTGGCGTAGTTGGTAACGCGCGACCTTGCCAAGGTCGAGACCGCGGGTTCGAGCCCCGTCTATCGCTCTTAATTAAAAGTCCTGATGATCAGGACTTTTTTTATATATTATCGATATTTCCTGGCATACGTAGCTTCGGATTATCTAATTACAGTTAGCGCAGGCTATGTGGAGCGTAACAGTGAACCTATATTGTTATTTGTTTAACAGGAAATATTATGGGAAATCCGCGAATTGCAAGAGCAAATTGCAGTAATCCAGCAGATTTGTGAAATGTATATAAATTAACCAAATTACATTATATTGTAGAAATA
>CANSTU010000080.1 GCA_947650005.1 uncultured Lachnospiraceae bacterium | reverse complement strand
TCTCCCTGATTTATATGCGTGCTTTCGCACGCAGGCGGGAGCATGATTGAAAGAAGAACGCTTTCAATCTCCCTGATTTATATGCGTGCTTTCGCACGCAGGCGGGAGCATGATTGAAAGAAAAACGCTTTCAATCTCCCTGATTTATATGCGCGCCAGGGCGCGCAGAGGGGAGCAAACATGAAAAAAACTGGCTCGTTGGCCGATCTGGAACCCGGCGAATGGGGCATCATCTCAGGTTTATCCGCCCAGGGGGAAATGCGTCGGCGGCTTCAGGATCTGGGGTTCATAAACGCCACGCGGGTTTCCTGTGTTCAAAGCAGCCCTCTGGGGGATCCGAGGGCCTATCGGGTACGGGAAACCGTGATCGCCCTTCGGCGCAAGGATGCCGCCACCATTTTGATCAAAAAGGAGATTCCCCATGAATAACAGTATCCGTCAAAAGCAGGAAAAACGGGTAGCCCTGGCCGGAAATCCCAACGTGGGCAAGAGCACCCTGTTCAATGCCCTCACGGGGCTGCGGCAGCATACCGGCAACTGGGCCGGGAAAACTGTGGAAAATGCCAGGGGGAACTGTATCTATCACGGCCATCACTACTGCCTAACGGATATTCCCGGCTGTTATTCTCTGTTGGCGCGCTCCGCCGAAGAAGCGGTGGCCAGGGATTTCATCTGCTTTCAAAAACCTGACGCCGTAATCGTCGTCTGTGACGCCACCTGCCTGGAACGGAATCTGAACCTCGCCCTCCAGATCATGGAAACCGGCTGTCCCACCCTTTTGTGCGTCAATCTGCTGGATGAGGCGGACAGGCGGAATATCCATTTGGATCTGGACGCCCTTTCCGAAAGGCTGCACGTCCCAGTGGCCGGCGTTTGTGCCCGCAGCGGCCAGGGACTGGGACAACTGCTCTCCCTTTTGGACGCTCTGCTTTATCCGGATTCAAATAAAACGGAACAAATCCATTCGTCCCTGGAAGAAAAGAGGCCTTCGGACTTCCCTGCCCGGACGGTCCATTATCCGGAATCCATTGAGGAAGCCCTCTCTTTCCTGACCCCTGCCGTACGCAAAGCCTGTCCTTTTTCCCATCCGGACGCCCGCTGGATCGCTGTCGGGCTCCTGGAGAAGGATGAAGCGCTCCTAGCCTCTCTGGAAGGCCATCTGGGTTTTTCTCCCTGCCAGAATGCCGCAGTCTGTTCCGCTTTGCAGCAATGCGATGCGCTTTTCTCCAGACGCCGCATTTCCATCGACCGTCTGCACGATGATCTGGCATCCGCTCTCGTTAGCGCATCGGAATCCCTCTGCAGGGGAGTCGTCCATGCCGCCGAAGAGCCGGATGACAGGGATCGAAGGCTGGACCGGATTTTCACCGGAAAGCGGACGGCCTTTCCCATCATGCTCTCCTTTCTCCTCCTGCTCTTCTGGCTGACGATCTGCGGGGCCAACTATCCCTCTGCCCTGCTGTCCCGTCTGCTCTTTTCTCTAGAGGAGGGGATGGAGAGCCTGTTCGTCCGCTGGAATGTCCCCAGCTTTCTCATAGGGCTGCTGCTGCACGGTGTCTATCATACCGTAGCATGGGTCGTCGCCGTCATGCTGCCGCCCATGGCCATCTTTTTTCCCCTGTTCACCCTCCTGGAAGACTTCGGCTATCTTCCCCGGGCCGCCTTCAACCTGGACCGTTGTTTTCAGCGGTGCGATGCCTGCGGAAAACAGGCTCTCACCATGGCCATGGGATTTGGCTGCAACGCGGTAGGCGTCACAGGATGCCGCATCATAGACTCCCGCAGGGAGCGGCTGATCGCTATCCTCACCAACGTGTTCGTCCCCTGCAACGGGCGTCTGCCCGTCCTTCTTACCCTCATCACCCTCTTTCTGTCCGGGCAGCAGGCAGGCCCCAGCAGCCTTCTTATAAGCGCTTTTTCCTTACTTGCTTTCCTCCTTCTGGGAATTGGGATGACCTTTGCCGTCTCCCGGCTACTGTCCTGCACCATCCTCAAGGGCATTCCCTCCTCCTTCACCCTAGAGCTGCCGCCCTATCGAAAACCTCAGATCAGGAAAGTCCTTCTGCGCAGCATCCCGGACCGCACCGTCCGCGTGCTCGGCCGCGCCGTCCGGGCCGCAGCCCCCGCCGGGCTCCTCATCTGGCTTTTGGCCAACCTGCATACCCGGGATGGAGTCTCCTGCCTGGCCGCATTCACAGGCCTTCTGGATCCCTTCGCCCGCCTGATGGGCCTGGATGGGACAATATTAGCTGGATTTCTCCTGGGTCTTCCAGCCAACGAAATCGTTATTCCCATCATCGTCATGGCCTATTCTGCCCAGGGAAACTTAACGCTTCTCACCGGCCTGCCCCTGCGCGCCCTGCTCATAGAAAACGGCTGGACCTGGCATACTGCGGTGAGCACCCTCCTCTTCTCCCTGATGCATTGGCCCTGCGCCACCACCCTGCTCACCATCCGGAAGGAAACCGGCAGCCTGAAATGGACCGCGGCAGCCTTCCTCATCCCAACCTTGTGCGGAATGGCCATATGCTTTCTGTTCCGGATACTTTGTCTGTTCATCGGGTGAATATCGGAGATGATTCCCTATCCCCGTGATACAACGGGTCAATATTCCGTAGCAGGATCGCTTTTGCAGGCAAATCCTTCACATAGGATTCCTGATCAGAAAATACATATTCGCCGTCTATATAGGAGCCGGCCGGTGAAGGGATGATCCCCACAGAAATAGAGGACGATCATCCATTTATCCGTTATCAATAAAAAGGATGCCATCTCTTCGAAGCAGCGTCCACATATTTTTCTAATTTCAGGCCAGCGCTTCCTGCGTCCCACCATCGCCCCAGCGGCCAGGATATAGGAATATTCTCCCGCATTTTTTCCGGAAAGATGCGCCATATCCATACATTCCGCGCATCGTCCGCATTCCGAAAGGGCTTCCTTTAAAGAATGATCCAGCTTTGAGTCTCCTATAATATATAGAGCCCGGCTGCCCGCTTCAAAGGGATACCACCTGTTTCATCCCTTGGTCAATTCCATACGTTACATCCGTTTTTTATCTTTTCTGGCTTCGCAATCCCATCTATGACAACCGTTTCACCATAGGTTAATCGTTCTTCCTCCAATCACGCTCGCTGCAACATCCTTCTGTCCCGCAGTCGTTCCCTTCCTTGAACCGCACGATCATTTCATTGGTCAGGCTCACATGGTTTGCCTCTACGGGGATATCCTTTCTGTCAAACCATTTCGCCAGGGCCAATTCCTCCTGATCCAGGGTAATCGTATCCTCCCCGTCTAATTCCGCATAGAAACCAAAGAGGAGGGTATCGGTAAATGACCAGGGCTGGCTTTTATAATAGCGGATATCTTTCACCCGAAGCCCCACTTCCTCCATCACTTCCCGGCGCACCGTGTCTTCAATCGGCTCACCGATTTCCGCAAAACCAGCGATCAGGGCGTATTTCTTGTAGTCGCGGTCTGCATATTGAGTTAAGAGGATACGGTCTTTATGGGTGACGGCCACGATCACTGCGGGCATGATTTTGGGATATTCTTGCTGGCTGCAGCCGTCACAACGCATCATGCGTTCCTTCTCATCCAGCCTCATGGGCCTGCCACAGCGACCGCAGAAGCGGCGGCTTTTATACCAACGGTTCAATTGTGCTCCTGTGATTCCCGCGAAGCACAGGTGGGAGGGCGACGCTGTACGGAAGGCCTCCAGGCTCTCCCAGGCATATCCAGGAAGCTGCAGGGCCTCTAGGCCGTTTCCCAGATAGTAGGGGTGTCCATCTATCGTGAAAAGATAGACGGCGCTGTCGTATAGGTTGTCTGTAAGGTTTTCCAGTTCCCCGAAGGTGGGAAAATGGATTTCGTTCGCTTGGTTTCTTCCCAGGAGGGTTTCCCTTTTCCTATAGCATAATACAGTGCTGTTTCTGTCCGGAGCCTGGGGACGGTATTCGTTGTGATAGCAATGGGGAGCGATCTCGTGAATCATAGAAGGAATCCTTTCTTTTGATCTGTTCTTCCGCTTTGTCCATTTTTCCAAATATTCAGCGTTCTTTATGGTTTTTCCTATTCTTTATGTTTATCCTGCTTCAGGAATAATAGTATGCTAATTATAATGTTAGCGTCAAGTAAATTCGTATTTTACATAAGGGTAAACGCATGCATGATTACTTTTCCTACCCCTGTCATGGTACTTGCCGGCTCCCGTCTAATTCTTAAAAATGATTAAAATTTTTTGGACAGTTTTTTATGATTTCTTAGGAATCCGTACACATTGTTGTCATATTTTTAGGGTATCATAAATCTAAGTTGAAGGACAAGAGGAATTGTGACGGCCAGACTCGATGCGTTACAGTTCTGGTTAGAAAACTTCATAAGAAAAAAGAGAAGGTCTCGTTTTAAAGCGAGGCCTTCCGCTATTGTAAGAGAAAATCGGGTCAGAACATCTGCCATTTCAGGTGATTTTCAAATTCCACTTTTTTCTCCCCTTCTCTGATTTCCCCAATCTCATAGCAGTCGTGAAAGCGGGAGATGCGCTTTTGCACTTCTTCTTTTTTTGTGCGGGAGACTGCGATGACCAAACCCACGCCGCAGTTGAAGGTGGCAAGCATCTCTTCCTCGCTGATCTTTCCCACACGCCGAATATAAGAAAAGAGTGGAAGGGGACGGATTTTCTCCAAATCGACCGCTGCCGAAAGGCCCTGCGGCAATATCCGGCATAGGTTTCCGGCAATGCCCCCTCCTGTGATATGAGCCATTCCGTGGATGCCGGAACCGGACGACGCCTCCCTGATCGCCTTGTAATAGGGGGTATGGGGAGCCATGATCTGTTCGATAAAAGTCCTTCCTTCTATTTTCTCCAGTTTGATCTGGGGCATCCGATCCATCAGCATACGTACCAAGGAATAACCATTCGTGTGCAGCCCGTTAGATGCCGCCGCCAACAGGACATCCCCTTTCTCAATGGCGGATCCGTCAATGATGCGTCCCTTTGAAACGATCCCAGCCACGCTGGAGGTTAGGATGTATACGCCTCGATCCACCACCTGGGGCTGTATGGATGTTTCTCCCCCCACCAGGGAGCACTCATTTTCCCGACAGGCATCCGCCATACCTTTCACGAAGGATTTCACCGTTTCTTTTTCCGCATTACCGCATACGATGGTGTCCAGCACCGCTAGGGGCCGCGCGCCCATCACCGCGATATCGTTCACCAGATGGTTGATCATGTCGTGGCAGATGGATTCGCTGTAACCGTATTCCATGGCCAATTTCTGTTTGGAGCCAGGCTCTTCGCTTTTCATCACAAGCACCGGATCCGCAATCTCTGGAAAAGAGATATCATACAAAGAGGCAAAGGGGCCCAAACCGTTTAATACGCGGGGATCCTCGCTCGTAAGATAGGACGCCATCTCCCGTTTCATGGCATCCGTGTAGGAAATATCCACGCCTGCCCTGCTGTAGGAAAAGTTTTCCTCCTCCGTCTTCCGGCCGGCCAGGATTTCGTCCACGCTCACTTCCAACAATTCTGCCAATTGAGCCAGCAGTTCCACAGTCGGAAGCGTTCCGTTCTCCCATTTTGATACGGCCTGAAAGGATACCTGCAGCCCGTCCGCCACCTCCGCCTGGGTGAAGCCTTTTTCTCTTCTTCTGTCAGCTATGAATTCTCCGATTTTTCGATTGTCCAGCATGCTTCCATCCTTTCGTCCCAGCCCGCATACCGCCCTCCCCGCTTCAGATCCAGGCCGCTCGCATCTGCAGGCTTATATCACAACGAGACTTCTGCGGTGATTCAAAAGCCCTCTATCGGTTCTTCCTAATATTGTAGCCGCAGAATGTGCATGGGACAATAACCGCCTTTTTGAAGTTTTTGCGAAAACTCTATCTCCGGTTGAGTTTCCAATGCGGCCAACATAAGGCCATGTCTGAAACCCTAGGAGAGCCTCCGTGGGAATAGACATGGCCTTATGCTTACCACATCGGTTTGAGTCTCTGGTTTTCGCCTGCTTTTGCCTGATATTCGCTGCATTCTCTGTCATGAATAGAGATGATGCCGCCGCATTTGGGGCAGGTAACTATAACAGACTTTACAATTCATCCCACAAGGAACAAACCTTTTCGTGCCAATTTTTCCTTCAGGCATTTACATAAATGCATCCCCCTGACCAAATTCCGTTACCGCATCCATTCCATTTTCCAATGAGCAGGTATGTATCTCATTCAAATTTTATGTATCGATCCCTCCAGCCGTGCGATAATCATCTCACGATATTGCGCATGATGCGGCATACCTTTACCCAATCCGCCAAGTTTTGGAAGTATAAGCCTGAAATAGCTTCCGTTCCTCATCGAAATGAAACATTTAATGGAACCCATCCAACCCTTTTTCATTTCACAGCTTTGTATATCCGCCAATGAATAGCACGTTCCTATATCGGCATAAAACAGAGCTGAGGTGAGCTCCTGGATATCCGATCCGTTCACATCCGGATTGTCGTCAAACTGATAGAAATAATCATTTCCTTCGCACTCGACAATTACCAAGGAAGACTGCGTAATACCGAGATAGATATCATAAGCCGCGTATTTCTTCTTATCAAATGCGATTGTCCCCCCATTTTCATCGGGAATCAGCCGGCATTCCGTACGGACGCACTTTCCAAAAACGCCCGTCACCTTCGTTTCCTTTGCTATCGCATGGATACCCGCCAGCACTGTTTCCCCATTGGGTACATAGCGTTGTAAAGCTTCCCTCATGTTTGTTTCATCGAAAATATCTGACATGGCTGGTTCTCCTTTTACAAGAGTTTTATATCGGCAATGGTACTCTCAGTGGACAATGGTAATGATATCACAAATCAAAAGGTGTATAAATAGCGAATTTCCAGTGCAGACGCAAACCAAGCAAATAAAGATTTCTTTTCATGCGTCCGACAGGCTCCCGCTGTGAACAGCAACTGTTCAGATGCTGCTGCCTTCATGCAAGCATACCGATTATAGGATATATTTCTCCGCATTTACCACCCTGCTCTCGGCCATCCGTCGAATCCCATTCAGGATAGCATTTCCTGTATGGACGTTTTCCTCCCCTGCGGAAATGGACGCCACGTTCTCGCATACAGCCTCCAACGCTGTCCGAATCTGCGGACTGCAGACGACATGGGCACAGTTCCTTACCCGCAGCCGTTCCGCTAGGGATTCGGCGCGCACATCCTCCTGAACGGTGAGGGAAACGCAGTTCGCGATCTCCACTCCATCCGGCGACGCATCCAGAAGCGATTGATCCACCGTTATGTGCACTTTATTCATAATTTTCTTTCCCATTCCTACTCTCAGGCTGTCATAAACCGCATCAACCCGGGCAAATGCTTCTATTTGCTCTTTCAGAAGTTCCACTTCTCCATTCACATATACCTTTTCCAACTCTGCAATGGCGTCTCCGCTTTTTCGATCCAGCGATAGGCTGCCGTCGATATACAGCCGCCTTCCATATCTATTCAAAAGGCGTTTGTCCAAATGTACATCTCCATCCACATAGGTAAGGTCCGCAGGTACCACCATTAGTTTTACCCTTTCATCAAACATCGAAAGCGCCTTCTGCACTTTTTCCTCCGGTACGATCATACATTTTGTCACAAACCGCACTTTTTTCTCCAAAAGGGCGTCGATATCCAGCTTGGGATCCGTCAGGCGCACCTTTTTATCCACGTAATAGGCGGCGTCCGTCCTGGCCCGGAGAGGGAAATATTGATCCGGTGCAAATACCGGCTCCAGTTCAATACAGCCGTCCGGAATGCACCTGGTTTCGCCATTCACCGTCAGTCTGGGCATGAGGAGGGATGCGAGGCTTTCTGGATAGCTCACATCCCCGTTCACATGAATCCTCACCATCTTCTGCAATATTTCATCCGTGTCGGAACGAATCGTCAGCGTACCGTTTACATACAGCAGGGTTCTTTCTTCCACCGCCGTATCCCCTTTGAGCTCATATTGGCCATTGACCGTAAGAGTCTGCACTTCTCCCTCCGCTTCCACGGTATCTTCCACATTACATACCACGGCCAGACGGTTCAATACAGCCCTGCTTCTTTCATCCACCAGAAGAAGCCCTGTGTTAATGAAGATCTTGCTATAAGCGGCAAGTTCTTCCTCCTGTACCTTTCTTGCATCACAAATCTCGGCATTCACCACAAAATTCTTTTTTTCTACCATTTTAGGCTCCCATCCGCGCGCACGACACGCTCTCAAATCTGAGCGGTTGAAAGTGTCCTTCTTTCAAACTTGCTCTCATCTTCCCGCTTCAGCAGGCGTTCAAATCAGGAAAGGGGCATTCGTTTCCTATGAAAATCCTTCCCTTCAACATTCCCTCCCCCGGCAGCTCTCCTGCAGGGCCTTACGCAGGTGATTTCTTGCACAGGATAAGCGGGAACGGACCGTGCCGGGCGGCAGCTCGAACAGCCTGCCCAGCTCCGTGGCATTATACCCTTCCAGATAACGCAGGATGAAAAGTACCCGCTCCTCCTCCGGAAGACCGGCCAATATCTGTCCATAATCCACCTGCGCATATTCTGGCGCTTCCGCTCCTTCTTCCGGAAATTCTCCTGTTACCTTCTCGAAGGAAGCATGCCTCAGCCTGTCTATATACAGATTCTTTACCGTGCGATAAAGCCATGCCCTTCTTTGATGAAAATTCAGGCTCTCCAACAGCTCTTCTCGCATCAGCGCCCGCAGAAATGCTTCTTGCACCAAATCCTCTGCCATCGAAAGATTCCGCGTCATAGCGCCGCACCATCCCACTAATTGTCCATAGCAGGCGGCATACAATTCATCGATCATGCCTGGCTCCTATCTGCGCCTTTTGGAAATCCTTTATCCTGCATGCGCCCTGCTTTCTGCCATTAATACAGCCTCCTGTTTTCCATCAGAAACCGGAGGCTGTATCTTTCCATCTATATAACGGATAGGAAGGAGAAAGTGTTGGAATCTTATTTCGTTTTCCTTGCCGTTTCTATTGCTTGTCTTGTTTCTTCATGAGGTACAATATTCGCCCAGGCAACGGGCAGCCATCTCCAGATCCTTCTCTGTCATCCCTCTGCGGCTAGCCGTCCGAACCTGATGGGCCGCCACTTCTTTCTCCGACAGTTCCAGGTCGTCCAGCACCACCCAGGAATCCACCTCCTTTGGCCTGGCATGCCCGTCGAGCCACTGGAGAATCTCCCGCCCTTTGACCCGGCTGAATTTCTTCGTACGCCGGATCTCTTCATCCGTAAGATCCGGCGTACAACCATAGAGACAAAGGCCGTATTTCCCAAGAAGCGCCTCCAGCCTCTCGGACTCCGGATGAATCGGCCGTAACGTTTCATCATACAGGAAACGCCAGCCGGAATGCAGAACGATCTTCGCTCCCGTCCTGCCCACCAGCTCAGCCAAAAGCTGCACCTTCTCCTCCTCCACAGGACGAACAGGCTGTTCCCCGCAGGCCGATCCGGTTCCGGCCTCTTCTTCCGGAATGATCCTGTTCATCACGCCGTCAATATCCAGAAAAATGACCTTCACCTGGTCCTCCATTCTACTGTTTCCACGCCTCCCATGCACGCCGGATGCATGAATGGAACGCTGCCCCCTTTGTCCCTGCAACGCCTTCGCCCGGAGCAAGAGCAAGCTGCTCACGGGGAGCCGCTTCCGCTCAGTCCAAAACTAAGCGGCGCTTAGTTTCTATATCTGTATCTTCGTCCACTTCCCGGACTTAAACCGCAGGCTGGTAAACAGGAACCGGGAAATCTGATCCGCCAGCACGCCGAACCAGATACCGATGATTCCCAAGCCGGCCGTATAGCAAAGCAGATAGCTGGCGATGGGCCGGATGATGGTCACGCTGATCGTAGAGGCCATGGTGGTATAGAGCACATCCCCGGCCCCGCGCAGGCAGCCCATATAGATAACCTGGGATACCTGCAGTACCACAATGAGGACGATCACCCGCATGATATTTACGCCGATGGCTACGATTTCCGCTTCTTGGAAAAACATCTCATACAGGAATCGTCCGCCGGAAAGGTAGATCATTGCCAGACAGACAGCAATCATTTTCCCGATCATCTGACAGATGGATCCGTATTTTTTTGCCATCTCCACGTCCTTACGCCCCAGGCTCTGGCCGATGAGGGTCACCGCCGCCACCTGCATACCGTCTCCAAAGGAAAAGGACAGGCTCAGCACATTCATCCCCACCTGATGGGCCGCAAAAGCCGCCGTTCCCATTTTGGCCGCCATCACCGCCACGGACAGAAAGCCCACACGCATGAAAAGTTGCTCCGCCAATACGCTGGATCCCAGCTTCACCATGCTCTTTGCCACATCCAGGGTGGGGCGGATCCGCTCCTTCCACAGATAGCGAAGGCTGATGAAACCGTCCTTCCTGCACGCCGCAGCAATGCTCATGGCGCAGCCCACCGCGCTTCCGATCACCGTGGCGATCGCCGCTCCCCGCACTCCCAGGGCCGGGAAGCCGAAATGCCCTTCGATCAGCAGATAGTTAAAACACACATTCACCAGATTCGCCGCCACATTGGTTTTCATGGCGATCTTCGTATTTCCCGCCCCTCTCTGGGAGGCGTTTACCGTCAGGGAAACCACCGTAAATCCTATGTATCCCATGATGATCCGAAAATAAGTCACCGCTTCCCTGTGGGAAGCCTCCTCCGAGCCGCACAGACGGATGATGGGATCTGCCAGGGAAACACAGACAACGCTGACAATGACGGTCATCACCAGAACGAACAGAAGCGCCGCGCACAGCACCTGATTGGCTTCCTTCTGCCTATCCTCCCCTTTCCTGCGGGCCACCAGCGCCGATACCGACACGTTCAACGCGATGAAAATCGCCAGGCCAATGAATTTAGGCTGGGTGGTTAACCCCACTGCCGCCACCGCATGGGCGCCCACCCGGCTCACCATCAGGGAGTCCACCATTCCCACCAGGGAAGTAAAAAAGGATTCCAGCACCGATGGCCAGGCCACTTTGAAGACTGTCTGCATGTTCTCCTTGCTATACGTTTTCATACTCCTTGCTCCCATCCGTGCGCAATGCACATTCATATCTTCCTCTGATCGGACATATAGTGATAAAAAACATCCGAGGCCCGTATGCTCCCTTTTCTGGAACACATCAATCAAATGCTCTGGGGCTTTCCTGTACTTGCTCTTCTGGCCTGCGCCCATCTGTATTATACCATCCGGCTGAAATTCCCGCAAAAGCATACCTTCCGCGCCATTCTGCTTTCCGTCACGCCGGAAGCAAATCAGGATGAAAACAACCTTTCCGGTTTTGCCGCCCTCGCCACCACGCTTGCGGCCACCCTGGGCACAGGAAACATCATCGGTGTCTCCACAGCCATTGCCATCGGAGGCCCGGGCGCCCTGTTCTGGTGTTGGGTCACCGGGATTCTGGGCATGGCCACCTGCTATGCGGAATGCTATCTGAGCGTCCTCTTCCGTGCCAAGAAGAAGGACGGCTCCTATGTGGGCGGGCCCATGTATGTGCTGGAAAAGGGGCTTTCGTGCAGGCCGCTTGGGCTTATTTATGCTGCCTGCGTCCTTCTGGCCTCCTTTGGCGTGGGATGTACCACCCAGTCCGCCTCCATCACAGAAGCAGTCCATACGCTCTTTCCGCTGTCAGCCCATATCATCGGCATTTTAGCGGCATTCGCTGCCGGGCTGGTCATCCTGGGAGGCATCCGTTCCATCGGAACCTTCTGTACCAGAACCGTGCCCATTTTGGGTTTCTTCTATATCGGCTGCTGCCTTTATCTCCTTTTCCTCAACAGGGAATTTCTCCTCCCCGCCTGCCGCCTGATTCTGGACTCCGCTTTCCACACACGCGCAGCGGCAGGCGGTTTCATCGGCAGCACCGTGCTGGGAGCGGCCCGTTTCGGCGTCGCCAGAGGCCTCTTTACCAATGAAGCTGGCATCGGCACTGCCGCCATTGCGGCGGCCGCATCCCAGACTAGGGATCCCCGCAGACAGGGCCTCGTTTCCATGACCGCAGTTTTCTGGGACACGGTGGTCATGTGCGCCGTCACAGGCCTGGTAATCATCACCAACATCCAGAAGAATCCCGCCTCCATCCAGGGTTTTTCCTCCGCCAGCCTCACTTCGGCAGCCTTTACCTTCCTCCCCTTCGGCGGGGAAACCCTTCTGTCCCTTTCCCTGGTTGCTTTTGCCCTCACCACCCTCATCGGCTGGTGTTATTATGGAGAAAAAGCCGCTGAATACCTGTTTGGGGAAGGAAGTCTGGTATCCTATCATCTGTGCTATATCGTCATGATCTACATCGGCGCAGTGCTTCCCATGGATCTGGTCTGGAGCGTCACGGACCTGATCAATGCTCTCATGGTCTTCCCAAGCTGTATCGCCCTTTTCGCCTTGAGGCGGCGGGTGAAATGATCTTTTCCTGAAACGGCCTTTCCCATGCATGCTCCACCGTCCTTAAGCTGAAACGCCATGATTCTCTATACCGCATCCACCTCCGGAAGATACAAAGGAAAGGGCAGCCATCCAGCAGGCGCCGGCACATTCTGCCAAAGCGCCGCCGCTGGTCCGAACAGGATCCGGGTCATTTCTCCGCAGTCTCTTGTGAAGACCGCAGTCCTGCCGTTCTCCGTCCTCTTGCCCGCTGCAGGGATTTCCTCCCGGACAACCCGGACGCTGCCGTTTTCCGCCTCGCATCGATACAGCCCTTCCTGGGTGGCAAACTCCCACTTCCCGTCCGGAAGCCCACAGGTCCTGCGCTTCACTTCCATAGAAAAGGCAAGCACCTTTTTAAGATCAGCCACATAGTAGGAATGATCGGTTCTGATATGGAACCCGTCTGCCATCCGTTCTATCAGGTCCAGCCTCTCCCTCTGATAGGAAGGAAGCAAGATCTCAAATCCCTGCGGCGCCTGTGCCTGGAAGAAAAGCTTCAATGCAACCGGAAAAAACGCCTCGTTACATACCTCCAATTCCGACACCACCACTTTTCCCTTATGGAATACAGCGCTGAGATAACCCGCGAATTCTCCTCCTCGGCGGATTAGGAAGGGCCGGCCCCTGCCCACACGAAGATGAACCACAAAGTTCTCCCGTTTTCTCACGGTATGTACCGGTTGGCTGTTAAACAGTTCCCAGGCCTTCTGTGTATCCGGGTCCGTTTCCTCCATCGGTACAATCTCCCATTCCTTTATTGCATCTTCATCCAAATCCGAACTGTTAAGAGCGTGTTTCACATTGCCTGGGGAAATTTCCGCGCATATCTTCACGCCCGTGGGTTCATATCCCCAATACTCATAGCGCTGCCTCTGTCCGGCCAGGACGGCGAATGCATATCCTTCTTCCTTCAGCCACTCCCGGACCGTCTTCAGTAACAGCTGCATATAGCCCTTTCCCCGCGCCCCAGAGGATACGGATACGGTTCCCACGCCGATTCCATTCAGCCTCTCCTGCCCGCATGCAAAGCTGAGCGGCTCCGTAAGAAGGAGCGCCTGAATCTGGCCATCTTCCAAAACCAGAAGGTGGTTTTTGTCACATTCCCCCCATGCCCCGTATACATCCGGTATCAACGCCGCAAAACCTCCATCGCTCACATCGCTTCCGAACACCTCGTTGGCAAAAGAGATGATCCTTTCTTTCCATTCTTTTCCTGCCCTGATCACTTCCATAGTCCTATATCCTTTCACTTCATTCACACGTACTTTGTTTTCCGGCCTCCAGATTCCCTTTCATCCGCAACCCTGTGGGCGTTACGGCCAGGCCTCCCTTTGCCGTTTCCCGAAGTGCCTTCGGCATCGCCTTCCCCACAGCGTACATGGCGTCCACCACCTCGTCAAAGGGAATATAGCTCTCCACGCCTGCCAGGGCCAGGTCCGCGCACAGCAGCGCATTGACCGCGCCGGAGGCATTCCTCTTTATGCAGGGGATCTCCACCAGGCCGGCCACCGGGTCACAGGTCAAGCCCAGAACGCTTTTCAATGCCATGGCGGCAGCGTGAAATGCCATTTTCGGCGTACCTCCCAGCATTTCCACCACAGCGGCAGCGGCCATAGCAGCCGCCGATCCACATTCCGCTTGACACCCGCCTTCCGCTCCCGCCAGCGTCGCCCGGCTGCCGATGAGGATGCCCACCGCCGAGGCTGTAAACAGGCCTTCCACCATCGTTTCCCTGTCCAGACCCCGCCCCTGCGCACAGGCGAGCACTGCCGCCGGGACGATCCCACAGGAACCCGCCGTAGGGCAAGCCACAATACACTGCATGGAAGCGTTCACCTCCGAACACGACAGGGCCATTCCCGCCGCCAGAGAAGGAATTTTCCCTAAAATACTCTTTTCCTCACTTCGATAGGTTTCATATTTCCAGGCATTCCCACCGGTCAGGCCGCTGACGGAACGAACCGGTTCCCGGCGCGCCATATCCGCAGAACGTTCCATCACACAAAGCGTCTGCTCCATCTGCCGCCTGATTTCCTCCCGGCTTTTACCCGAAGATATCTCTTCTTGTTCCAATGCATATTCCCAGAGCGCGCCTTTCCTTTCCTCCAAGTATGCGGTCAGTTCTTCCGCTTTCAAAATAAACATTCTTATACCTCTGCATATCGCAGGCTATGCCTGCGATATTGCCGCTAATAAAGAGTTTCAAACGTAGTTTCAAACTTAACCCCAGTCTGCGCTTTAGCAGGCGTCCAATTCAGGATCGAGAAATCTTAGGTTTCACGCTTTCTCTCGTTTACCCGCTTTAGCGGGCGCCCAATTCAAGATCGGGAAATCTTAAGTTTCACGCTTTCTCTCGTTTGCCCGCTTTAGCAGGCACCCAATTCAGGATCGAGAAATCTTAGGTTTCACGCTTTCTCTCGTTTACCCGCTTT
>CANSTU010000079.1 GCA_947650005.1 uncultured Lachnospiraceae bacterium | reverse complement strand
CCGGGCAAAGCCCTGCCGGGGGTGCGCGCAGCAATGGTTTCAATTCGCTTTCCCTGCCATGGCCCATAACGAATATGGGGATGAAGTTATCGTCCGTATGTCCGGCAGTGGGATGGCTCGAGCCGTGTTTGATAGGAGGCTGTGGAAATCTGTAGGTTTGTCAGAATCTGTGAAAATCCCTATCGACAGAGGATTTTCATTCGGATATAATAGAAGGGCATTGCTGTAAAACTGCCCCAGGCAACAGTTGGACAAACTTAGGCGGATGGCGGAGGAATCGGGGCGGCGCAGACGGCAGAAGGGAGAGAAGGGTATGGAAGATTTCGGTACACTCAATGACAGACAGCAGGAAGCGGTGCTGGCCACGGAAGGGCCTGTCCTGATCCTGGCCGGAGCAGGGAGCGGAAAGACCCGCGTGCTGACCCATCGGATCGCCTGGCTGATTGAAAAGAAAAACGTGAACCCCTGGAATATCCTTGCGATCACTTTTACCAATAAGGCGGCCGGAGAGATGCGCAGCCGGGTGGACAATCTGGTCGGATTTGGGTCGGAAAGCATTTGGGTTTCCACCTTTCATTCCAGCTGTGTCCGAATTTTGAGAAGATACATAGACAGAATCGGTTATGGGACGAACTTTACCATTTATGATACGGACGACTCCAAAAATATCATGAAGGACATCTGTAAGCGTCTAAATGTGGATACGAAGATCCATAAAGAAAGGGCGCTGCTTTCCGCCATTTCCGCCGCAAAGGACGAGCTGCTCTCGCCTGAGGATTATGAGCGGGGCGCCCAGTGGGACTTTGGCAAACAGAAAATTGCGGAAGTCTACAGGGAGTATCAGGCGGTATTGAAAAAAAATAATGCCTTGGATTTTGATGACCTGATCGTCAGGACCGTGGAACTGTTCCGGGCGTGCCCGGAGGTACTGGATTCTTACCAGGAACGTTTCCGTTACATCAGTGTGGATGAGTATCAGGACACCAATACGGCCCAGTTTGAGTTGGTACATCTGCTGGCGGGAAAATACCGGAACCTATGCGTGGTGGGAGACGACGACCAGTCTATTTATAAATTCCGGGGGGCGAATATCAGGAACATCCTGGACTTTGAGAAAGTTTTTCCGGAGGCGAAGGTGATCCGCCTGGAGCAGAACTACCGCTCCACGCAGACGATCCTGGACGCGGCCAATGAGGTGATCCGGAACAATACGGCGCGAAAAGAAAAGAATCTGTGGACGGATAAGGGGGATGGGGAAGATATCCATTTCAAGCAGTTTGATACCGCCTATGAGGAGGCGGAGTTTGTGGCTTCGGATATCGGAAAGAAGCGAAGGAATGGTGCGGCGGATTACAGGGACTGTGCGGTGCTTTACCGAACGAACGCCCAGTCGCGTCTGCTGGAAGAACGTTTTATTATGGAAGGAATCCCTTATGACATGGTGGGGGGCGTGAATTTCTATGCCCGCAGGGAAATCAAAGATATTTTGGCCTATCTGAAGACCATTGACAATGGTCAGGATGACCTGGCTGTGACGCGGATCATCAATGTGCCCAGGAGAGGGATTGGAGCTGCCACCATTGCGCGGGTGTCGGACTATGCGTCCGCCAGGGGGATCAGCTTTTTTGACGCTCTGTGCGAGGCGGATCAGATCATGGCCCTCGGGCGAAGCGCGGCGAAGCTGGAGCCTTTTACCACCCTGATCCGTTCCTTTCGCAGCAAGCTCGCTTACTATTCTCTGGAAGAGCTGATGAAGGATGTGCTGGAAAATACCGGATATCTGAAGGAACTGGAGGAGTCGGACGAGGAGGACGCTCAGGACCGTATCCAGAATATCGACGAACTCTTGAGCAAGGTGGTGGCCTATGAGGAAAGCCATGATGAGCCGACGCTTGGCGGATTCCTGGAGGAAGTGGCCCTGGTGGCCGATATCGACGGAGTGGACGGGGCGGACGACCGAGTCCTGCTCATGACGCTGCATTCGGCAAAGGGGCTGGAATTTTCCCAAGTATATCTGACGGGCATGGAGGACGGCATCTTCCCTGGATACAGGACCATTACCTCCGACGATCCCTCGGATATGGAGGAGGAAAGGCGGCTGGCCTATGTGGGTATCACCCGGGCGAAAGAGGAGCTGACCCTAACCTGTGCGAAACAGAGAATGCTGCGCGGGGAGACCCAGTATAACCCGGTGAGCCGTTTCGTTCTGGAAATCCCGGACGATTTGTTGGACGACCGGCCGAATGTCTATAGAAAGACGGTAACTTTCGAGGAGTACCGGGAGACGGAGCAGGCCAAAGAGCGGTTTCAGAGCCCTCCCTATGGGGGAACCTATCGGGAGGACTGGCGTCCCAAGGCGGTGGCAAAGCCAAAACGCACGGCGCAGGAAAATAAACCCTTCATCGCCCGGGGCTTGGGCAGCCTGGAGGGCGTAGCGGGGCTAGGCAAGGGGATGCAGGCGGTATCCCAAAACCTGGAATATGCGGTGGGCGATCGGGTGAGGCACATGAAATACGGGGAAGGAAATGTGCTTCGTATCGAGGAAGAACCCAGGGACTATAAGGTAACGGTGGAATTCGACAAGGCAGGCCAGAAGATCATGTATGCGGCTTTTGCGAAACTCAAAAAGGTTTGAAGACTGGTTCTTCTTCCGGCCCCAGCCAGGATCCCGCCCGAAGAGGGGCGTCCAAGGAAGGGCTGCAAAAGCCGTCCCCCCTGTTCCCGCGCGCCGTTGTGCCGGACATTTTGATGAGCCCTGGACGCTTCCCAGTCCGGCAACGGCCCTCCAGGGAAGCAGGTCTCATCTGCATGGCGCGGAATGTGCGCGGGAACAGGGGGACGGCTTTTGAAGCCCCTCTTGGGACGCCCCTCTTCGGGCGGGATCCTGGCTGGGGCCGGAAGAGGAACGTCTTAATCCATTCTATCGGCGCAGGGCATCTCTCCAATCAAAGGGATCTTCTGAGATAGCATAAATCCCGCCTTCATAAAATTTATTAAATTTTTATAGTAAAATTTTGTAAAAAGTGGTATGATAAAACAGGATTCGGGAAAGTATGTCTGAGCATACTATAAAAGGGAAGAAAGGAAGGTTGGCATGTCAAAACTGGATGAAGTATTAGAAATGGTGAAAATGAATGAACTGCTGAAAAAGAAGAACGAAAAAGAGAATACGAATACGATTCTCTGGATTCTGGCCATCATCGGGGCGATTGCTGCGGTGGCTGGAATTGCATATGCGGTGTACCGTTATCTTACACCGGATTATTTGGATGATTTTGACGACGATTTCGATGACGACTTTGACGACGACTTCTTTGAGGAAGAAGGAGACGCCGAAGGGAAGGCGGATGAGGCTGATAAAGCGGAGGATTCTGCACAGGAAGCGGATGACAACAGCGAGCAGGCCGGCGAATAAAGAACAAAAAGCGAGAACGGGATGCCGGTGCATCCCGTTTTTGTTGTGGGTGCGTGCCCTGCACGCGGATAGGAGCGTCGATGAAAAAAGGAGAGATCAGGGAAGGAACGGTTACGGAAGTGAAATTTCCCAACAGGGGTGTGGTCAGGCTGGATTGCGGTCAGGAAGGGGAACAGGACGTCTGGGCGACGGTAAAGAACGTGCTTCCCGGACAAAGGATTGCACTTCGCATCTGTAAAACCAGAAAGGGAAAGGCCGAGGGGAGGCTTTTGGAGGTCATAGAACCGTCGAAAGACGAGATTCCGGCTTCCTGTCCGCACTTTGGGAGCTGCGGTGGATGCGCTTATCTTTCCCTTCCCTATTCTGCCCAGCTTGCCCTGAAGGAAGGCCAGGTGCGAAAGCTGCTGGAACAGGCTTTGGAAAGCCAGACGCATCCCTGGGTTTTTGAGCCCATCAAGGCCAGCCCCAGAGAGCATTCCTACCGGAATAAGATGGAATTTACCTTTGGGGATGAGGTGAAGGACGGCCCTCTTGCGCTGGGCATGCATAAAAGAGGAAGTTTTTATGATATCATTCCGGTGCGGGAATGCTGCATTATGGACGAAGACTTCCGAAAGATCCTGGGAGGGACGTTGGATTATTTTACGGAAAAAAAGGAGGTGTTTTTTCATCGGCTCACACATGTGGGATACCTGCGGCACCTGCTGGTAAGAAAGGCGGCCCATACAGGGGAGATCTTGATTGCCCTTGTGACGACCACGCAGGGGACGGGAAAAGAGGCGCTTCTTGCCGGTTTCCAGGACATGTTGTTGAACTTGCAGCTGGAGGGGAAAATTGCGGGAATCCTTCATATTAGCAACGATTCCGTGGCGGATGTGGTGCGAAGCGACCGGACGGATGTGCTATACGGGCAGGATTACTTCTATGAAAAGCTGTTAGGGCTTCGCTTTCGGATATCGGTATTTTCTTTTTTTCAGACGAACAGCTATGGGGCAGAGATCCTCTATAAGACTGTCCGGGAATATATAGGAAAATTGGGGCAAAAGGATTGCGTGATCTACGACCTCTACAGCGGGACGGGCACCATTGCACAGATGATGGCGTCCGTGGCCGGAAAGGTGATCGGTGTGGAAATCGTGGAAGAAGCCGTGGAAGCGGCGAGGGAGAACGCCAGGATAAACGGCCTTGATAACTGCTCTTTCCTTGCAGGGGATGTGTTGCAGGTACTGGACAAGATCGAAGAGAAACCGGATTTGATTATTTTAGATCCCCCTCGGGAGGGCGTCCATCCGAAGGCGCTGCGCAAAATTATCCAGTATGGTGTGGAACGGATGGTGTATATTTCCTGTAAGCCTACGAGCTTGGCAAGGGACTTGGAAATGCTGCTGTCGGGCGGTTATGTGGTGGAACGGGCGTGCTGTGTGGACATGTTTCCGGCGACGGGGAATGTGGAGACGGTGGTGGTTTTGTCCCAACTTCCTGTCGATTTAACAAATCGTTTAAGAAAAAGTTAAATGATTGAATATATGGGTTATATAGATGCGTTATAGCCAAACGATGGTCGCTTCCTCTTCGGGCGGTATCCTAACAGGGGAAAGTAACAATCGAAGAACAGGCCCTGCTTTTTAAAAGCCCCACATTTTTTTGAAAACCCCCTTGCATTTTCCCAATCAAGCGTATACAATAGGGCAGGAAAATTAAATATGGATTTTGGTACTTTTCACGCAGGGTCGTAAAAGTGCTGAGAGAGAAAGGATGACACATGAAGACAAAAGCTTTGAAACGGTTTCTTTTGACTTTAGTGTGCACAACACTAACTATTGCACTGGGGGCATGCTCAGGCGATAAGGCAGGTGGGGACTCTTCTCAGATCACGATTGGGATACCTCAGGATATTGAAGACAGTCTTGACCCCCACAAAGCGGTGGCGGCAGGAACGGAAGAGGTATTGTTCAATCTGTACGAAGGGCTTGTCAAACCGGATAGCAATGGAGAACTGCAGCCGGCTGTGGCGAGCGACTTTGTGATTTCGGAGGATGCTGCCACCTATACCTTTACACTGAGGGATGGAGTAAAATTCCATGATGGCAGTACGGTAACGGCCGAAGACGTGAAATATTCCTTAGACAGATGCGCCGATACCACGAATGGGGATCCCCTGGTAGCGGCGTTTTCGCATATTAAGAGCATCTCTATCCTGGACGAGAAAACGGTGGAAGTGGTATTGGATGGACCGGATACCTCCTTCCTGGCCTATTTTGATGTGGCCATCATACCGGCATCCAATGAGGACCCGGCTGGAAACCCGATTGGAACCGGGCCGTATAAATATGCCTCCCGGGCTCCTCAGGAAAATTTCGTGATCGAGAAATTTGACGACTATTGGGGTACGCCGGCGAACATAGAGCACGTCACTTTTAAGGTATGTGCCAACGCGGATTCCATCGTGATGGATCTGCAGGGCGGTTCTGTGGATATGTTTCCCCGGGTGAGCCCGGCGCAGGCAGAACAGCTGGGCGGCAATTTCCAGATCCTGGAGGGAACCATGAACCTGGTGCAGGCCATGTACCTGAATCATGCGGCGAAGCCTTTTGATGATGAACGGGTGCGGCAGGCATTGTGCTATGCGGTGGATCCGCAGAGTATCATTGACCTGCTTTCCGACGGCAAGGGAACGCAGATCGGAAGCAGCATGTTCCCGGCCTTTGGAAAGTATTATATGCCGGAATTAAACGACTTGTATGACAGGGATTTGGAGAAGGCGAAAGCGCTGCTGGAGGAAGCTGGGTATCCGGACGGTTTTTCTTTTACCCTGACGGTTCCCTCCAACTATCAGCAGCATGTGGACACTGCCCAGGTGATTGCGGAACAGCTAAAAGAGGTTGGGGTCAATGCTGAAATCAACCTGATCGAATGGGAGAGCTGGCTTTCCGACGTGTATTCAGGCAGGCAGTATGAAGCAACCGTGGTGGGCTTGGACGCTTCCACTCTGACGGCCAATGCTCTGTTGGGCCGGTTTGTCTCCACGGCCCACAATAATTTTACGAATTTCAACAACGCGGACTATGACGCGATGTTTGAAAAGGCGGCGGGAGCCGTTGACGATGAAGAGAAAACGGCTGCTTTCAAGGAGTGCGAGCGTCTGCTCGCCGAACACGCGGCAAACGTGTATATTCAGGACCTGCCGCAGCTGGTGGTGCTGGATAAGAAATATGGCGGATATGAGTTCTATCCCCTTTATGTGCTGGATGTTTCCAAACTCTACATTGTGGAGGAATAAAAGGATGCAGGCGTTTCCCAAAAGAAGCATGGACGGGAAACGGTAGGAGGCTGCATGAAACTGCTGATTAAAAAATTAATTTCCATGTTATTGACGATCCTTACGGTATCTTTCCTGGTGTTTCTTGCATTCGCCGTGATACCGGGGGATCCAGCCCTTGCCAAGCTGGGTACGGATGCCACCCCGGGGCGTGTGGAGGCCCTGCGGGAGGAAATGGGCTTAAATCGCCCCTTCCTGGTTCGTTTCGGGGATTGGGCCCTGGGGATGCTGCGGGGCGATCTGGGGGATTCTTATAGTTACGACATGTCAGTGGCGGACATGATCGGGGAGAAATTCCCCATTACCCTTACCCTGAGCCTGATGGCCTTTTTTCTCATGGTCGCCGTCTCCATCCCTCTGGGGCTGTATACGGCCAAGCATGTGGGTGGGCTGGCGGATCAGATCATTACGGCAGTCAATCAGGTCATCATGGCCATTCCCTCTTTTTTTTCCGGGATCCTCATTACGCTGGTGTTCGGGCTGATCTTCCGCCTGTTCACGCCGGGGGGCTATGTGTCCTATACCAGGAGTATTCCCGGCTTTCTGCATTATCTGTTTTTTCCGGCGCTGGCCATTGCCTTGCCTAAATCAGCCATGACTGTGAAGCTCCTGAAGAGCTGTATCGTGGGTGAGATGGGACAGGACTACGCCAGGACTGCATACAGCAGGGGAAACAGCACCCGGGAGGTTATGTACCGGCATTTGCTGAAAAATGCGTTGATTCCTGTGGTCACATTTCTGGGGATGGCTCTTTCGGACATGGTAGCGGGCAGTATTGTTATCGAACAGGTATTCAGCATCCCCGGCATGGGAAGGATCCTGCTCACTTCTATATCGAACAGGGATTACCCGGTGGTGCAGGCGGTGATCGTGCTTCTGGCCTTCCTGGTGATCTTCATCAATTTTCTGGTGGATCTTATTTATAAGAAAATCGACCCTAGGGTTCGGGTACAGTGATAGAGGCCGTGTTTGAAAGATCCTTTCAAACGGATTGACGGTAGTATCGGAAGCATAGCCTGCGATGCGCAGGGGTATAGGTATAAAATGAAAAGGGAAAAAAAGAAAAACTGGAATCTGATTCTCGGGGTTGCGTTGACGGCCTTAGTGACGGCTTTCATGCTGGCAGGCTTGGTCTATACGCCCTATGATCCCACCGCCATGGACGGGGAGGTGAAGCTTGCCGGGATGTCCTTGTCGCATCCTTTTGGATGCGACAATTTCGGGCGGGATATTTTAAGTAGGGTGATGAAGGGCAGCGGCACCACATTTGCGATTGCCTTTACCACGATCTCCATCGGGACGGTGTGCGGGGTGGCTCTGGGCGCCTTGACCGGTTATTTCGGAGGCCTTGTGGATGAGATATTGATGCGGATTATCGATGTGGTGTTCGCCTTTCCCAACATCCTGCTGGCGTTGGTATTCATCAGCCTGCTGGGGCCGGGAAAGGGGAATGTAATCATTTCCCTGGGCATTGCTTTCATTCCCAGCTTTGCCAGGATCGTCCGGGGAGAATATATCCGATGCAAGGAAATGGACTATGTCAAGCTGGCCAGGCTGGCCGGGGCGGGGCCGCTGCGTATCATGTTCGTACACATTCTGCCCAATACCGTACAAGTGCTGCTTCCCGCGGTGATGATCGGTTTTAACAATGCGGTTCTGGCCGAGGCGGGAATGAGCTATCTGGGAATCGGCGTACAGCCGCCGGAGGCCAGTTTGGGAAGGATGCTTTCCGAAGCGCAGAGTTATCTGTTTTCCTATCCGGGCTTTGCCCTTTTTCCGGGTGCATTCATCGTACTGATGGTTCTGGGGTTTAGCCTTTTGGCGGAAGGGTTGAAGGCGCGCGAAGGCCGCGGATGATGGGTTAAGAGGGGAGAATGCTTGGGAAACGGCGGGAGGCGGGCAGAAGTAGTCGGCTCCACGTGCTGGGGACTGCCTCCTTAAAGGCAGCCCGCGGACATTGCGGGGAACTACTTACCTTAGTCAAGCGATTTCCCAATATGCTGGAAGACGGCAGGAGGCAAGCTAAGATGCTGGATGTGATAGATTTGACGCTGGAATTTCACGACCATCTGATCCCGGAGACAGTGGTGGAACATTTGAACCTTCATATGGATGAGGGGGACATCGTGGGGCTGGTGGGGGAATCCGGTTCGGGAAAATCCATGACGGCCCTGGCGGTTGCCGGGCTGCTTCGGCGGCATGATATGAAGAAGACAGGGCAGATCGTTTTTCAGGGAAAGGAACTGCTGAGCTGCCCTAGGAAGGAGCTGCGCGCCTTACAGGGAGATGAAATTGGAATCGTGTTCCAAGAGCCCATGACATCCCTGAATCCGGTTTACCGTATCGGTTGGCAGGTGGAAGAGAGTCTGCGCATCCATCGGCCTGCCATGGGAAAGGACGAACGCAGGCAGCATGCCATGGAGATGCTCTCGGCTGTGGAACTGGCGGATCCGGAACGGATTTACGCGTCGTATCCCCATCAGATATCCGGCGGGCAGAGGCAGCGGGTAATGATCGCGGCGGCCATGATATGCGCTCCAAAGCTGCTCATCGCGGACGAGCCCACTACGGCGCTGGATGTGACGGTACAGCTGCAGATCGTAAAGCTCCTTATGAAACTGAATCGGGAGAGAAAAACAGCCGTTCTTTTCATCTCCCATGATCTGAGCCTGGTGAAACGGCTATGCACCAGAATCGTGGTGATGAAGGACGGACGCATTGTGGAGCAGGGCAGCATGCAGGACATTTTCTATCACCCGCAGGAGGACTATACCCAAAAGCTGATCGCCGCCATCCCCAGGTGCGTGAAGAAGCCGACAGCGACAAACGCATGAACGAAGAACTGGGTTTCGACAGAGAGACGAGGCCTGTGTGAAGAATAGCCGGCTGGAAGAAGGATGGCGTACATGAGGGCAATCGGTTGAGGCCTGCATGCGAAAAACGATATTTTATTGGGAAAAGATTTATGATAAAGCGCAGATGGGAGCCAAGATGATGGAAGAAATCCTAGTGGTAAAAGACTTGCATGTTTCTTATTCTGACGGAAGGGCCGGGTTTTGGGGACGGGAAAAGGGGATGGAGGTTCTGAAAGGCATCTCTTTTTCCATAGAGGAAGGGGAAGTATTCGGGCTGGTGGGAGAGAGCGGATGCGGGAAAACCACTCTGTCCAAGGCGCTTCTGGGGCTGCTTAAGAAATACGAGGGGACGATCTGCCATCGGGCGGAGCATCCTCAGATGGTATTTCAGGATCCCTATAGTTCCCTGAATCCGGCCAAGAAGGTGGGATGGATCCTGGAAGAGCCCCTTCGTCTGAATACCAAGCTGTCCAAGGCGCAGCGGCGCGAGAAAGTGCTCGCCATTCTGAGTCGGGTAGGATTGGAAGAAAAAATGGCGGAGCGTTATCCCAAACAGCTTTCCGGCGGTCAAAGACAGCGGGTGTGCATTGCGCAGAGCCTGATGCTGGAGCCAAAGCTTCTGATCGCGGACGAACCGGTTTCCGCCCTGGATGTGACTATTCAGGCCCAGATTATCGACCTGCTGCGGACGATACAGAAGGAAATGGGGCTTGCCATTCTTTTCATCTCCCATGATATGCGGGTGGTCTATCAGATGAGCCAGCGGGTGATGATCATGAAGGAGGGGCGGATTGTGGAGAGCGGGGATGTGGACAGAGTGTATTTTCATCCGGAGCATCCCTATACCAAAATGTTGCTGGAGGCGGCGGATATCCGGGAAGAGGGAGATTGACAAGATGCTGGAAAGGTTTTATCCTGATCATTATGTGGAAAGCGCGTATGGGATTGATTACGAGGGATTGTACCGGCAGGGATACCGGGGGATCCTTTTCGATATCGATAACACGCTGGTTCCCCACGGCGCGCCTGCGGACGAACGTGCGGTCGCGCTTTTTCTGCGGCTGAAGGCTGTCGGGTATGATTGCGTGCTGATTTCCAATAATAAGGAACCAAGGGTGAAGATGTTCAACGATTCCGTCCATGTACGTTATCTTTTCAAGGCCGGCAAACCGGGGACAAAGAACTACAGGAAGGCCATGGAAATGATGGGAACGGATACCGGGAACACGATTTTTGTGGGAGATCAGCTGTTCACAGATGTGTGGGGGGCCAAGAAGGCGGGAATCACGAGCTACCTGGTGAGGCCCATAGACCCAAGGGAAGAGATCCAGATCGTGTTGAAGAGATATCTGGAGAAGATCGTATTGTTTTTTTATCAAAGAAAAAGAAGATAGGCGAGAGCGCGTCCGTCTGTTCCCGGACGGCAGCAGGAAAAGGAACATGGCAAATACATGAATGGCCCGGCGGCCTTCTACACCCGTTCATGTATTTGCCATGGGGAAAGGAAGGTTCAGAGAAGATGATAGACGGAAAGACGGCAGTGTGCGCTGTAATCGGGAATCCGGTAGAACATACGCTCTCCCCGGCCATCCACAATACCCTCGCAAAGCAGTTGGGGATGAACCTAACTTATGTCCCCTTCCGGGTGGAGGCGCAGGCGGTGGGAGAAGCGGTAAAGGGAGCCTATGCCCTGAACCTTCTGGGCCTGAATGTGACCGTCCCCCATAAAGGGGCGGTGATTCCCTTTTTGGAATCGGTGGATGAAGAGGCGGCGTTGATCGGGGCGGTAAACACGCTGGTACGTACGGAACACGGTTACAGAGGTTATAATACGGATTTGAAGGGATTGTACCGGGCTTTTCTGTCTGAGGGAATCCGGCTGGAGGGGGAACGGGTCATCCTTCTGGGGGCCGGAGGTGCGGCCAGGGCAGCAGCTTTCCTGTGCGCCTTGCGAGGAGCAGACAGAATCTATCTGCTAAACCGCAGCCAGGACCGCGCCGTGCAGGTGGCGGAGGAGGTGAACCAGGGCGCCGGCCGGGAATGCGTCGTGCCTATGGAACTTTCCGGCTGGAGGCGAATCCCGGCAGGCAGTTACCTGGCCATCCAGGGAACTTCCGTGGGGCTTTCTCCCCGTACAGAGGAGGCGGTGATCGAGGAGGAGGATTTCTACCGGATGATCCATACCGGATTCGATCTGGTCTATCGCCCTGCGGATACCAAATTTATGCGTCTCGTCCGCGGGGCGGGCGGCAGGGCCTTCAACGGATTAAAAATGCTCCTCTACCAGGGGGTGGAAGCCTTTGAACTGTGGAACGGCGTGAAGGTGACGGAGGAACAGGCTGCCGTCTGCTATGAGCGCATGAAAGAGGAACTGGACAAGTGTGAATAAAGCTTGCTCCCAAAGAGCGTTATACACATGTTTTGCACGCTTATGCTGGTATTTGTGCCTGTGGCATAATCATCTCCGAGCGCATATGGCAGTTCCATGCCGGGAAGCCGCGTCTGATGCGCAAGTTAGCGCTCCAGGCATCGTATATGATGTCTGCAAAAACGCCGCAGACATGGGAACGGATGAGATATTGCAGGTGATAGCAGCGATACGCGGAGGGGTACTGATGAAGGAAAACGGATCGATTATCCTTACGGGATTTATGGGAAGCGGGAAGTCATCGCTGGGCGTGCGCCTGTCCTATCGCATGAAACTGCCGCTTCTGGATACGGATAAATGGATTGAAAAAGAGCAGGGATGTTCTGTGGCCGAGATTTTCGCCCGGGATGGGGAAGAGGCATTCAGAAAGATGGAGACCCAGGCTCTTTGGACGATCTTGAATATGGGAGGCGTCCGAATCATTTCCACGGGAGGCGGCCTGCCCATGCGGGAAGAGAATAGAGCCCTCCTTGCCCAGTTGGGAAGCGTCGTATTCCTGCGGGTGAAGCCGGAAACGGTCTGTGAACGCCTGAAAGGCGATACCACCCGGCCGCTCCTTCGAAAGGAAGATCCGGAGGGGGAGATCAGGCGGCTTCTCACGGTTCGCAACCCCCTCTACGAGGAGGCGGCTATGGTAACGGTGGATGTGGACGGAAAAGATTATGAGCAGATCATGGAAGAAATCCTCCGCCAGGTATGAATGCGTATAGGATGGACGGCCTTGCGTAAGGGAGCCAAGCTGAAATCAGAGCATTTCTTCCCTGGTTTAGGGTCTGTAAGAGCGTAGGGGGAGCAAAGTTGGAATCAGAGCGTTTTTCCCTTGGCTAAAAGGTCTATTAGAGCGTAGGGGCGGGAGCTAAATTGAAATTAGTGCATTCCCTCTCTGATTTGAATGCCCGCCAAAGCGGGCGGATGGGAGCCCAAAATGAAGATATTGGTGATTAATGGCCCGAACCTGAATTTTCTCGGTATTCGGGAAAAATCGGTTTATGGAAATGAGGACTATGCTTTTTTATTAGATATGATGGAAAAAAAGGGGAAGGAAACGGGAAATGAGGTGACGGTGTTCCAGAGCAATCACGAGGGGGCCATCATCGACCGCATACAGGAGGCATATTTTGACGGGACCCAAGGAATCGTCATCAATCCCGGCGCATTCACCCACTACAGCTATGCTATCCGGGACGCGCTGGCCAGCATTACGGTGCCGAAGGTGGAGATTCATATTTCAGATATCACCAAACGGGAGGAATTCAGGAAAGTATCCGTTACAGCGCCCGTCTGCGACGGGCAGATTTACGGGCAGGGGCTGGACGGATATCTCCAGGCGATCGATTTGTGCATCGAACGGGCCAGGATGCAGCAGGGGTGAATAGACCCGTTTTCTCCATTTTTTTGAAAAAAGAGTTGAAAAAAGAATATTTTTATTATACACTGGAAAAGAATTAAACGCAAATCTTAGGAGGAAAATTTGATATGATTTCTGCAGGTGATTTCAGAAATGGTGTGACGATTGAAGTAGATGGCAATATTTTTCAGATCATAGAATTCCAGCACGTGAAGCCCGGAAAGGGAGCGGCTTTTGTCCGGACCAAGTTAAAGAACATCATTAACGGCGGCGTTGTTGAGAAAACCTTTCGTCCTACTGAAAAATTCCCGCAGGCACGTATTGACAGAAAAGATATGCAGTACTTGTATTCTGATGGCGACCTTTTTACATTCATGGACATGGAAACCTATGACCAGGTGGCTCTGAACATGGATACGGTGGGAGATACGTTGAAATTTGTAAAGGAGAACGAAATCTGCAAGGTGTGTTCCCACAACGGGAATGTATTTGCGGTGGAACCTCCTCTGTTCGTGGAACTGGAGATTACCGATACCGAACCCGGATTCAAGGGTGATACGGCGACGGGCGCTTCCAAGCCGGCCACTGTGGAAACAGGGGCTGTTGTGAATGTGCCGCTGTTCGTCAATCAGGGGGACAAGATTAAGATCGATACCAGAACCGGCGAATATCTTTCCAGGGTATAAGGCTGTACTGTATCTATTTACGAATGTGCGACGGGTTTGTTTGCCTGCCATGCACCTGTAAGACAACGAAACTTTCGGGAAATCCTCCCGGCAGGTTTTGTTGTCTTTTTTATTATCTGGCTCGTGGAGATATTCCATATAGTTGAGAAAAGCTCATCCACGGGATGAAAAAATTCAATTCAATGACAAATCTGCGTCAGTATTCGCTGATGCGAAAAATTCGATCATACCTCCTTGGAAGGGAGGATTCTAAGGAAGGCTGCTCTGGAAAGGGCTGCCCGACATATCTGTTATCTACAGAAGAAAGGAATCTTCATGACATTTGAAGGATTTACAAGCAAAGTGGAAAATGCACTACGTTCCTGCCTCGGAAAGGAATACGGCCTTACCGTGGAGAAGGTTATGAAAAATAACGGAGTGGAGCTTACGGGCCTGATTTTCATGAAGGCAGGCAACGATATCGCTTCCACCATCTATCTGGACAGCTTCTATGAAGCGTATGAAAAGGGAAGGACCATGGGCGAAACCGTAAGAAGGATCCTGGAGGCTTATCAGGCCGGAAAACCGGAGGAAAAGCTAGATATGTCCTTTTTTACGGACTATAAACGGGTTCGGAAGAGACTGGCATGCAGGCTGATCAGTTTCGATAAAAATGCAGGCTTGTTGGAAAAGACGCCCTACCGAAAGGTTCTTGATCTTGCTGTGGTATATCATTGCGTGCTGCTCAGAGAAGACCTGGGCTGTGCCTGCATCCTGATTAATAAGGCCCATTTGGCCGCGTGGGGAATATCGGAAGAAGAGCTGGCCAGGGATGCGGAAGCGAATATGCCTGAAATACTTCCGCCCAGCCTGTCATCCATGGGAGATTTTTTCCGGGATATGATGAAAGAGAGCTTGGACGGCCGGTCAGGAGAATCCCTTTTGCCGGAATATCCTTCCGGTGGCCAGATGCCGGAAGGACTTGCAGGGCTTTTGGAAGATTGCAGCAGGCAGATGGAGCACAGAATGCTGATTCTGTCCAACATTCAGCATTTCTATGGGGCATCCGCCCTCCTGTATCCCGGATTACTGGAGCGTCTGGCGGATGAAAGGGCCTGCGGCTTCTTCATTCTGCCCAGTTCCGTACATGAGGTGATTTTGCTGGCGGATTCAGGCCAGGAAGATCCGAAGAGCTTAAGCGGAATGGTGCGCGAGGTGAACAGGGAAAATGTCCCGGAGGAGGAATTCTTATCCGATCATGTTTACTATTATGATAAGGAAGGGGGATTTTGCATCAAAAGCTAGAAGAAAGACAAGCAAGGAAGAGAGCAGGCATGAAGCTCCTTTCCTGACGCGTCTGTGCCTGCTTTCCTTAGAAAATGGCTTTGGCAGAGCGGTATAGGCCCGTTTGCTTTCCGCATCCCTTCCGGGTCCCGGCTGAAAAGGAAGAGGATGGCCGACGTACAATTCCGGCCTAAGCCCTGGCGGGGATGTGAAAAGCAAATGGGCCATGTATTTTACGGAAATTTTATAAAAGTGGGCTGGACAGAGGGAGAAAATTGTGATATTATAATGACCAGTGATAAATGTAATAAATTTGTAATATTTATTTCATTTATTCCATCATATGCACCCGTAGTCTAATGGATAGAACGGAGGCCTCCGACGCCTTTAATGCAGGTTCGATTCCTG
>CANSTU010000078.1 GCA_947650005.1 uncultured Lachnospiraceae bacterium | reverse complement strand
AATGTATGTTAGTTGTTAGTTGCTGTATGTGCAATCCGTGGGAGGGATGAGGGGGTGGCCCTCCCACAGGGGTTGCCTAGGTTAGTGTTGATAGAAGGCGATTTCGACTACTGTGTCGGGCCTCTTAGATAAGAGGTTATGAAGCAGGTCGAACATGTCATTTTCATGGGCGATATAATCATCCTTGCCTTTCAGGGTGATTAAGACATTGCGGCTATTGGCAAGAGATGATTGGGAGATGTCCGGCGGGAGATCGGAGGAATGGCCCGCGGGGGATTGGGTAGGGGCTTGGTCTGTGGTGCCCTCTGCGGAAAGTTGCGGCGTTCCTTCCCCGGAAGTCCCTTCCTTGGCTTTCCGGTTGTCGGAGGCGGGGGAAGTGGGCTTGGGGGATTCAGTATCCGGGGAGAAGCTTGTCCCAATTTTCTTCTTGGCTGATATCAGTTTTTTCAGTTCGCGGCAGGACATGGCCGGAGACACCTTCATGCTAACGATCGCTTCATCGGTTAATGGGGCGAGAATAGCGAGCTGGGACGGGGAATAGGCCGCGTATTCTTCACGGATGGCGTAATCATCCGAACCAGAAACTTTCCGGCAGAAACGCTCTGCGATCTGGATATAGCTGTATGCGGTACTCTTTCCGATGTCATAGGATTCGGCGGCGTAGTCCTGGATGGTATCATTGCCCATGGTCTTATACGCTTGGTTGACATATATCCAATAGAGGTTGCAGGCAATCGTCACATAGCTTTTCCCTGCGTCGCGGAATCCCTTGCGGATAGCCGCTTCGTGTTTTTTGAATTTCACAATGAAATCCTTGGAGAATACGGACACGGTTTCCGTCTGAGCGCAGACGGGGGGATTCAAGGAGTTTTTGAGAGAAGCACAGCCGGAAGCAGTGACTGAGGCAGGCTTGGCGGCGGGGGATGCTTTTGGGCGTTCCCGCTTGATCGCTGTAGCTGCGGAGGATTTCATGGTTGCGGCGTTGGTGGTTTTCATATATGCCCCTTTCTACCCGCCTAATATCCGGGCGGGCGCGGTATCGTTTCTGTGTTGGGTTTTCCGAACGTTTGGAAAATCTCAGGTGAACGAGAAAAGGATTCCATCCATGATACTGTAGGAGATGCCAAAGTCATCGTGATAATGAAGGACATCTTCGAGCGTTATGTCATTGCGCTTGAGGAAGATATTTGCAACTTTGACATGTGCGTTTGCGGTATCGGGAGAAGCGGGTATACCGTTGATCGCATCAATGTTATAGGCGACAAGTTTCTGAATTTTGGAAAGATTGTTGTAACGGTCTTTCATAATCTCCTCACGAATATCGGATAACAGGTTGGACAGTTCGGTATATACACGGAATGCGGCATGTACATCGTAAAAATCCGGATCGGGAGAGTTAATTAGTGCGGAATACTCGTGAAAAGCATCGTTAACCTTGAGTTCTACGAGATTGTATATTTGTCTTTTTGTCATATGTCTGCCCCTTTCTATAGTTGGATTTTCCAGTTTTCCGAACGTTTGGAAAAATCCGGTGATCTGATTTCTTATTACTCTTTAATTATAAAACTTACAAATTTGTGGAAGGATTTGGAGCGGAGGTTGACAAACAGGATTCGGCATGATATAGTTATATCCAGATGTAACAAATTTGTAATAATCTGTAACAGTTAATAAATATTCGAAAAAGAGAATACATAATTTCCAGGGTAAAGAAACACGAGATCTGAGTAAAGCCGGTAAAGGTAGAGATGGAGTACGAATGAGATATACACGGGTGAAGGTGGTAACCTGCGCTTTGACCGCATCAGTGATGCTGTATGGCTCAGCTGTCCAGATACATGCGACGGAAACGTCATACGGTCTTCCCGCGGCAGGCGTGGGGCTCGCTTTGGAGGAAGGTCCCTCCCTTGCCAGCGTGCAGGAGGAAGTTGTCCAAAGCGAGAAGGCAGCTGAGACGGTTCAGGAAGTGCAGGATACGCAGGCGGTAACATCTGCGGATATTGAATCCGGAGTGACCGGCGTGGGGGAATCCACGATAGATGAGAAGGTGGTAACCCATGTGCAGGAGCAGCAGATGGAGAATGCGATTAATAACGGTGTAGGCGTGGCAAGCATTCTCAGCACTGCTTCGGAGCAGGAGGAAGAACAGGTTTCTTCTGTGGAAGAGGCGGGCAGCTTGGTTGTTTATAATGAAGAGGGCGGTACGGTCATCGTGGCGTCGTCAGTGGAAAGAATGATCGTGGAACCGGTGGAGCTCAAAGAGACGGAGCCTGTCGGTGAAGAGGAAGCGGATGTTCCCGAAAAGGATGAAGAGCAGGATGAGATAGCGGCGCCTGGAGAAGAAAAGAAGGAAGAGGCCGTGGAATCTGCGGACACGGAAAAGAAAGAAACCAGTGCCGCGCAAGAAAAAGAGAATAAAGAAAAGAACGAGAAGAAGGAAGAGAAAGAAACCGAAGAAGAGAAACAAGCTGAAGAAGAGAAGGAATCCGAAGAGGAAATAGAGACAGAAGAAAAGAAAGAAGATAATAGAGAGGACGTGAAGGACGGCCAAGTTTCCGAAGAGACAGATGTTCCTGCAAAGGAGACAACGGATACGGAAGAGGAAAGCGATACGGCCGTACAGGAGACGGAGTCCAAGCCTGCAGAAACGCAGGATGTTCCTGTGGCTGAGCCTGTAGTCCAGGAGCAGGAAGTTCCCGTTTCTGCAGCGGAAGAGAGCGTCGAAGCGCCTGTATCCGAACCCGCAGCGCAAGGAAGCCCGGCAACCGGTAGTGTGGAAGTGGTGCCTGCTTCTTCCGGCGCAGGAAATGCGGTGGTCGATTATGCGCTCCAGTTTGTAGGAAATCCTTATTCCTATGGCGGATCAAGCCTGACGAACGGAACGGATTGTTCTGGCTTTGTAATGAGTGTGTATAAGAACTTTGGGGTATCCCTTCCCCATTCTTCGTCCGGAGACCGGAAGGTGGGCTCTGAGGTGGGCGGCGGTCTGGCAAACGCACAGCCTGGAGATATCGTCTGCTACAGCGGCCATGTGGGAATCTATATCGGCGACAACAAGATTGTTCACGCCAGTACGGAAAGTACAGGAATTAAGGTTTCCGATGCGGATTATAAGACCCCGATTACAGTGAGACGGGTTATTAATTAAAGAACATAAAGAAGCGGCACCGCAAATGCGGCGCCGCTTCTTTGGTTAGGTTTTTTATGGCGGGCCGCCTATGAAACGACAGGGATGGAAAAATAGAACGAAACGCCATCCGGCATAGTTTTCGCGCCATAGGGGAGGCCATGCATGGATAAGATTGGCGCGATGATGGACAGCCCAATCCAAAACCAGAATAGGTGCGCCGCTGGTTCCGTAACTTGAGAACGGAGCCGACGTGCGGCGGTCTCTCTTCTTGTAATAAGGCTTACCTCTCTTTTTGTGGAAAATACACAAAACATGTCGTTTTCAGAATGCGTGAGGAAAGGGAGAAGAAAAATTATCCACATGAATGGAAAAGAGAAAACGCTTTAGGTTCAGTTATACACGAAGTTATCCACATTATCCACAAAATGGAAAGGATGAGGGAATTGTCCCATAGGGCGTATATCAAAACAGATGTTTTGGTAAGTTCCACGAAAACACAAATCTGTCCTCTCCTGGGAAGCCCTTTTGAAGGCCAAATATTGTCGGGAATGAGCGGTAACTAAATGGAACACGATATTGTTAGATTTTCATGAAGCCATTGCCATCAGCAGGAGAAATATGGTATAATTGCACCAAGGAAAAATGTTTCCTAATTATGAAAAGAAGGGATGATCAGCATGAAATTCATTATCAGCGGAAAAAACATCGAAATGACTCAGGGGCTCCGCAATGCGGTGGAGTCGAAGATCGGGAAGCTGGAAAGGTACTTCACGCAGGACACAGAAGTGCATGTGACGCTGAGTGTGGAGAAGGACAGACAGAAAATAGAGGTGACAATCCCGGTAAAAGGCGGAATTATCAGGTCGGAGCAGACCAGCAGCGACATGTATGTCTCCATCGACCTGGTAGAGGAAGTGATCGAAAGGCAGCTTAAGAAATATAAAAACAAGATAACGGACAAGCAGCAGGCGGGCGGGAATTTCCAGCCGGAATTTCTGGAAAAGGAATATCCGGAGGAAGAGGAAGTTAAGATCGTCCGTACCAAGAAATTTGATATTAAGCCCATGTATCCGGAGGATGCCTGCATCCAGATGGAACTGCTCGGACATAATTTCTTCGTATTCTTCAATGCGGAGACGGAACAGGTGAATGTGGTCTATAAGAGAAAGGGAAATACCTACGGACTCATTGAGCCGGAATACTAAGATATTGATGTGGCGATGCAGACGGCCTGTGCATTTATTGCACAGGCCGTTTGTAATATTCCCCCATTGCTTCTGGCGAAGGCTGCTTTTGTTGTATGATGCTCCCATCTGCGAACTGTAAAACGCATTTAAATCGTGAGGCCGAAACGAAGTTTCAATCTTTGTTCCCTAAAGGGCATACAGGTGTCGAAGCGGGCATATATTGGGAAGAAAAGTGGTTTTGGAGCCGTTATGAGATATTGCAGGAAACTGAAAATCATAATTCTGGCCGAAGTGCTGCTCATCCTCCTTTTGGCTGCCGTCACGGATGGGAGAAAACAGGCTGAGCAGGTTAGTTCCACGGCTCTGTTGGAAGAAGAGGGCGAGACGGATGGGGATTTCATCCGATGGGTGGATTTTCAGGCGTCCTGTGATGCGCTCACCCTTGCCTATGGAATTGATGTGGAGAGCTATGGGACGGATTACCATATCGACTGGATTTCCCTGTTGGCATATGGGGCTGCGAAAAGCGGCGGCGAATTCGGAAAACAGGGTATGAAGGCAATGGAAGCGGCGGCGGAACGGGTAAAATCGGGGGAGAGCATCTGGGAAGAAGAAACTGCAGGCCTAGAGAGTTATCCTTATTATGAAGAGGCCTACGATGCGGCGTTGGGAGGTATGGTGGGAGAATTCCTGTTACAGGAAAAGGATGAAAACGGGGAGGTTGTATGGAGGAGGAAATACGGGCTAAAGGCGTTTTCGCCCATTGCCAAGGGCTTTCCCTATTCGGATTTTGATGATTTCGGATCATCCAGAAGTTATGGATATAAGCGCCCCCATCTGGGACATGACATGATGGGCCAAATCGGTACGCCCGTTATCGCTGTGGAGTCCGGTTATGTGGAGGTGCTGGGCTGGAATCAGTACGGGGGCTGGAGAATAGGGATCCGGAGCTTTGATGGGAGGCGGTACTATTATTACGCCCATCTTCGCCAGGATTTTCCCTATGCTGAAGGGCTTGAGGAGGGAGACGCGGTAACGGCCGGGGACGTGATCGGGTATATGGGGCATACGGGGTACTCGACCACGGAAAACGTGAACAATATTAAGACGGTTCACTTACATTGGGGACTGGAATTGATCTTTGACGAGTCTCAGAAGGAATCGGACAATGAAATCTGGATTGACTGCTATCAGATTTCCAGATTTCTATATAAAAATCAATGCGAAACGAGGAAAGTGGAGGGGACGAAGGAATGGGAGCGCGTATACGGTATGGAGGATCCGGCTGTGGAACGGTATCTGGAAGAAAAAAACAACTGAACTGTTGTGGAAAAAGTAGGAAATAACGTTCAATTTCAAAGGTGCCCGACAATTTATCCGCGAAAGGCCGAAAGCCAGTGAAAACCGGTATTTTGCGACCTTCCAGTATCTTCCATCTATTATACATGTATTGAACGAAAAAGTCTGCTTTACCGTTCAAAGGGCCTTGCGAGGGACTGGATGTTGAGACGGGATAGAAAAGACAATTGCCGCGCGGCACTGGCGATCTTGTTGTTTGGAGCAGTGGTTCTGGGGCTGTTTTTTTTCACAGTTTTTATGGAAAGAGAGGGAAAGCCGACAAGCCGGAGACGGCCGGAGATCCTGTGGGAGGTGACCGTCCGATATCATTCCAATTATCCCACAGGGGAAGACCGGGTATATGAGGTACGCTGCCTGGGGAGGGAAAGGGGACGGGAAGAGGATGGCAGGAGCATCGGACGGATGTTTTCTTATGCGGACTGTGGGTTTGGCGGCCATATTCCGTTGAGAGACGGTTATACCTGGTATCTGGAGAGCGAATGTACCACACAGGCGGGGAGGCTGTATCTTAAGAAAAATACGGCTTGTGATCTGTATGCCGGCTGGAAAAGGGAAAGGCAATACCAAAGAGATACGATACGGTTCGGAAGATAAACCATGCGGTACGGGCAAGGTCTTGCCGTGAAGTTTGAGGGCTTTGATATTGACAAGTTTATGCTTATATGATACTATGTTCAAAAAGTTTGATATTCAAAATATATGGAGGCGAATACGGACCGACTGCGCGGTATTCATACGGCAGGCGGTTCAAATTGGAACACGGCGGGAAGCTTCGTTTCCTGATGTGTTGACGTACATTTATATGCCCGCTAAAGCGGGCAGGAGGGTTGAAATGAGCATCCGATTTTTGTGTGATTCCACCTGTGATCTGACACCGCAGCAAGCGGCGGAGGCTGGGATAACTATCGTCCCTTTGAAGGTTCTCTTCGGGGAGGAAGAATACTACGACCGGGTTGATATGCAGCCGGAGGAGTTTTTCTCCAGGCTTACCACGGCCCGGGAACTACCCAAGACCAGCCAGCCTTCTCCGGAGGCCTTTCTTCCCAGCTTTCGGGAGGCGAAGCAGGCGGGAGATGACCTGATTTGTATTCTGCTGGCAGGTGCCCTCAGCGGAACTTGCCAAAGCGCGTTGATCGCCAAAGATATTGTGGAATATGACCGCATCCATATCATTGACAGCGGCCAGGCTTCTTTGGGAGTCCAGCTCCTTTTAAGCCGTGCCCTTGCGCTCTTGGAGCAGGGAGAAACAGCAGAACGGATTGCCGAAATCCTGGAGCGGGAAAAAAAGCAGGTATGTATCTATCTCATGGTGGATACGCTCCTTTATCTTCAGAAAGGCGGACGGCTCTCCATGACGGGAATGGTGGCTGGAAATGCCCTGAACCTGCGTCCGGTTCTGGCTGTGCGGGAGGGAAAGGTGCATGTGGCCGGGCTGGCGCGTGGAATGAAAGGGACCTGGGAAAAGGTGATGAAGCTTCTGGAAAAGGACGGGGGCATGGATAAAGAACGGGGATATCTTCTGGGCTATACTGGAAAACGGGAATGCCTGGATGGATTTGAACGATTCGCATCCGACCGTCTGTCCGCGCCCTGTACCCATACGGTGGCGGTGGGCTGCGTCATCGGAGTACATGTGGGGCCGGGCGCCAATGCGGTGGCGGTATTCTTAAAAGAATAGCCCTAACGTCCATATCGTCAAGCTTTCAGAAAATAGTCCCCATCCGTCATCGGCCTTGGGAAAGCGGCATACATCCCGACCCGCCAGGCTCCAGCCAAAGGTCCGTTTCTTCCCGGCAGCGCCGGAGGACGTAGGATGTTCTGCGGACGCACTCATGCCAAACATTCCGATGAGCCCTGGACGCTTCCCAGTCGGGGTGTGTCCCTCCTGGGAAGCAGGTCTCATCTTCATGGCATGAAAGGCGTCCGCAGAACATCCTACGTCCTCCGGCGCTGCCGGGAAGAAACGGACCTTTGGCTGGAGCCTGGCGGGTCGGGATGTATGCCGCTTTCCCAAGGCCGATGACGGATGGGGGCTATTTTCCGGAAATACTGCGGCGGGCGGGGATAGGTCAAAATAGTATAATAATCAGTCAAATAAACAGAAGAAAAATTCTTTTGGAAATGCTATTTTATTCAGTAGAAACAGATTGGAATGACGCCGCATCACTGCGGCACAGGAGGAGATGCAGGGTATGGTAATTGCAAAGATGGAACAGGATTTGGGGAGTGCGGTTTGCCGTTGGCAAATGTGCGTGGACGGTACGGAAGAATACGTTCCCGCCACGGTTCCCGGCAGCGTCTATCAGGATCTTCTGGACAACGGCAAAATGGAAGATCCCTACTACAGGGACAACGAACTGAAATCCTTAAAGGTGATGGATGATGATTTCACTTATGTGACGGAGTTTGAAGCTTCAGCGGAACTGTGCAGCCGGGAAAATGTTGTGCTGCATTTTGACGGAATCGACACGGTGGCGGATATCTGGCTGAATAAAAGCCATGTGGCATATGTGAACAATATGCACCGCACTTGGGAATTTCCTGTGAAGGAACTGATAAAGAGCGGGGCAAACGAGCTGAAGGTGACCCTCCATTCCCCCACAAAATATGTGGAAGAGGCCTATCAGAAGCGCCCCATTGAAGGAAGCTCCGACGCCATGAGGGGTTTCCCTTATCTGAGGAAAGCACACTGCATGTTTGGTTGGGACTGGGGGCCGCGCCTTCCTGACGCCGGGATTTGGCGTGCGGTGCGCCTGATCGCCTTTGACGAAGTGAGACTGGACGGGGTTTATATCACTCAGAAGCATGAATCGGGCCTGGTGACGTTGCAGATGCGCGTGGATGTGGAAAAGGCGGGCTATGAAAGGACGCTGGCGTTCGGAACGGACGACGGGAAGCTTTCCGGGTATTCCTATCGGGTAACCGTAACGGATCCGGATGGAAAGACCGTTACCGGAAGTTATGCCTGTGACGGTTCGGCGCAGGAAATCCGGATCGAAAATCCCAAACTGTGGTGGCCCAACGGTTACGGCGACCAGCCCCTCTATGAGGTTGAAGTGGAGCTCGTGGCCGGGGAGAGTGCGGTGGATTCCTGGAGACGACGCATTGGCCTGCGTACCATGACTGTACATATCGAGAAAGATCAGTATGGCGAATCCTTTGCCCATGAGGTGAACGGCGTACAGATTTTTGCCATGGGTGGCGACTACATCCCGGAGGACAACATCCTTTCCAGGGTGACGCCGGAGCGTACGTACGACCTTCTGGTTCAGGCGAAAAACGCGAACTTCAACTGCATCCGTGTCTGGGGCGGCGGCAATTACCCCTATGACGGTTTTTGGGATGCCTGCGACGAGCTGGGCCTGATCGTATGGGAAGATTTCATGTTTGCCTGCGCGGTATACGAGCTGTCGGAGGCGTTTGAGGAAAATATCAGGGCGGAATTCATCGATAACGTCAAACGAATCCGCCATCATGCTTCCCTTGGCCTGTGGTGCGGCAACAACGAGATGGAACAGTTTGTGGCCGTTGGGGAATGGGTAACCCGCCCTCAGGAGCGGAGCGACTATGTGAAGATGTATGAGTATGTCATTCCGAAGATTCTGAAGGAATACGATCCCAACACCTTCTATTGGCCTGCAAGTCCGTCTTCGGGCGGGGCATTTGACAATCCCAACGACGAGAACCGGGGCGACGTGCATTACTGGGATGTGTGGCATGGCAACAAACCGATCACCGAATACCGGAAATTCTATTTCCGCTACGTATCCGAGTTCGGGTTCCAGTCCTTCCCTTCCCTGAAAACGGTGGAAACGTTCACCGAGCCTGAAGACCGGAATATTTTCTCCTATGTGATGGAAAAACACCAGAGGAACGCTTCCGCCAACGGTAAGATCATGAACTACATGGAGCAGACTTTCTTGTATCCCACGGACTTCGATACCACCCTGTATGCTTCTCAGCTTCTGCAGGCGGAGGCAATCCGTTACGGTGTGGAGCATTTCAGGAGGAACAGGGGCAGGTGTATGGGAACGGTCATCTGGCAGCTCAACGACTGCTGGCCGGTGGCCAGCTGGGCGTCCATTGACTATTACGGAAGATGGAAAGCGTTGCACTATTATGCGAAACGCTTCTTCGCGCCCGTGATGCTCTCCTGTGCGGAGGAAGGGATCTTAACGCAGGATACCAATCCCAATGCCCAGCCTTACGAGGTAGTGAAGTCCATCCATCTGAACGTGGCAAACGAGAGTATGGAAGATAAAAAGGTAAGGGTGGCTTGGGCGTTGCGCAACCAGAATTCGGAGGTTATCCGCAGCGGAGAGGAAACCCTCACCGTACCGGCGCTTTCTTCCGCATGGCTGGAAAAGGTTGACTGTATGGATGCAGACCTGTACAATGATTATGTCAGCTATGACTGCTATCTGGATGGAGAGACGGAAAGCATTTCCGGCGGCTGCGTGATTTTCTGCGCACCCAAGCAGTACCGCTTCGCGGATCCGGCCCTTACGGTAGAATCGGATGGAGACGAGCTGGTGGTAACGGCCAAGGCTTATGCCCGGGGCGTGGAGATCATCAATGAAGGGGACGATATGCTGCTGTCCGATAACTATTTCGATATGAACGCGGGCACGAGACGGGTGAAGGTCCTGAAGGGTGTGCCGAAGGGGCTGAAGATCCGGAGCGTGTATAACATCCGCTGAGCGGAATGCCATCCATGACGGGGAGCTCACGGACAGTCGAAATTCAAAGGGGATAATACGGAAATTCATGCTGCTGAAAGCATCTTAAGTGAGCCTTTTCGGCAGCATGAATATTCTTTGTACCTGTAGGCTGCTTATTTCGGAAGATGCAGGGAGAAACGAAGAGGAAACTTTGATAATAGAAGGACGCTTTCAAGGTCTTTAAATTGTATGCGCGCTAAAGCGCGCAATGGGTATAAAAGATGAGAAAAACGCAAAGAAAAAGGGCGGTATGGGGTGTGTCGGTGCTCCTAGCCGCCATATTGAGCTTATCGGTGGCGGTAACAGGAAGAGCCTCCGGGGCAGCGCCGGTATCCGAAGGGATGGGAATACCAGGCGCTTTGCCGGAGGCTGTGGGACAAGAAAGCGTTGGCGAGAATGGACAGGTACCAGCCCTGCAGCCGGGCAGCCTGGATTTTCATGTGGAACGCTTTGTGCTGCCGGAGGGCGCGCGGATGCTCGTGGTGGTGGAAGGCACCGGCGGAAGCGCCTGTCAAGTGTACGCATACGAACGGCCGGAAGCTGAGGATGAGACGTGGGTTTTGCGCCTGCATACCTCCGGAAGGCTGGGGCGGGGCGGCATGAGCAATAACCGGACGGAGGGAGACAAAACCACGCCCATCGGTCTGTTTCAGATGGACACGCCGTTCGGGCAGGGAGAACCTCTGGAAGGATTTCCGGCAAACTACATACAGGTGACGAAAGACTATGTCTGGGTGACCGAGACGAACCGGCTGGAAGCGGCCAGCAGCCAGGAGGGCGAACGTGTGGGAGCAAAGGGCTATGCGGGATACTATGACTATGTCCTGAACGCTGGATATAACAGAAACGCAGTCGAGAAAAAAGGCTCCGCCCTGTTCCTCCATTGTCAGAAGAAGAAACGGGCAGGTTCCGCCGGCTGTGTGGAGATTCCGAAAGAAGATATGATAGCAATTATGCGCCTATATGGCGTCTATGGCGACGGCGCATGCTATATAGCCCAGGCGCCTAGGGGGACCTTTCCTCTGATTTATGATTCCTACGGGGTCAACAATGGCTTGTCGCCGGAGGGAGATTTTACGGTATCTGTGCCGTGACCAGTCCTGCCTTGCGGGCGCGTCTGAATGACCTCTTCGGAAGGAAGAACACGATATATTTTGAAAAGGGAACGGATGGGTTCCCTTTTTTTGTTGCTCTAAGGAATATGCGGGGAACAGCATTTTAACCGCTGCGTCACATCCTAGTCTGGAACGCACCTCTCCGTCTCGGTTCCAGACTGGGTCGTGACACAACGGTTAAAATGCTGCTGCAAGAAATGTATCCTTATCCTTGATTATATTCTAATTGTGGAATATAATTGATTTAGGCAGAATCACCATCGCGTAGAAAGGCGTACGGTGATTGTTCAATGTGGTCAACTTAAAGCTATGGCGTCTTCCGCTCGGGGTTCATCCCAGGCTGCAGGCAAAAGCGACGCCATGGTCTTAAGTTGACCACATTGCGGAAGAAGGAGAGGCAAGTTTGAAACTACGTTTCAAACTCTTTATTGGTGGCAGTATCGCAGGCATAGCCTGCGATATGTAGGGGGATAGATATGTTAAAACACGGAATCCTGGGGCTCCTCAATTACGGAGAGATGACGGGATATGAGATTATGGGGACCTTCCGGGATTCCCTGAATTTCTTCTGGAGGGCGCAGACGAGCCAGATCTATCGGGAACTGCAGATTCTTCGGGAGAGAGGCCTTGTGGAAGATCGCCTGGTGGAACAGAGCGGCAAGCCGGATAAAAAGATTTTTTCCATCACCCACGCGGGCAGGGAAGAGCTGAAACGTTGGCTGAGGGAAGACGAGGCGGGATTGCAGACCAGGAGCGGGATCCTCATGCGGGTGTTTTTCCGGGGGGAAATGGGGCCAGAAGAAAACAGGGAATATTTTCGTTCGCTGCAGGGTAAATGCCAAGAGTTCAGGCAAAGCCTGGAGGCGGCAGAAGGTTATACGGAGGAATATGCCAAAGCTTTAGAAAGCGAATATAGGGCGCTTTACTGGAAAATGACAGTGGATTTCGGGCATAGGTATATGGAGATGGTATCGGATTGGTGTGAGGAATGCATGAGAAAACTGGAGGAAATGGATGAACATATTGGTGATCAACGCGAGCCCCAAGGGGAAGAGGAGTAATTCCTATAGGCTGACAAAGACATTTCTGGAAGGAATGACGGAGGAAGAAGAAAGGAGTGGCGGGAAAGCGCATGTGACAGAGCTGTGCGTGAAGGATCTGGAAATCGGGCCGTGCCTGGGTTGTTTTTCCTGCTGGAAGCAGACACCGGGAGAATGCTGTCGGAAAGATGATATGGAAAGAGTCCTAAAGCTGCAGCTATGGGCTGATGTTACGATATGGAGTTTCCCTCTGTATTATTATAGTGTGCCTGGCCCGTTGAAGAACCTGATTGACCGACAGCTGCCTTTGGTTCTGCCCTATATGGAAGAGCGGGAGGACGGTGTGGGATGCGGCAGCCATCCGACTCGATACGACATGACGGGGAAACGAACGGCGCTGATCTCCACCTGCGGCTTCTATTCCGCCAGGAACAACTATGACAGCGTGTGCAGCATGTTTGATCATATCTGCGGAAAGGGGACGTATGAGACGGTCTTCTGCGGCCAGGGAGAACTGTTTGCCGTGCCGGAACTATCGTCGCGGACGGACGCGTATTTGGCCCATGTAAGAAAAGCGGGGAGGGAATTCCTGGCCGGAGGGATTCGGGAGGAGACCAGAAGGCGGCTGGAAGAACTGCTATTCCCGAAGGAAACGTTTGAGGCGATGGCGGATGCCAGCTGGGGGATTGACAGAATGACTGGACAAAAGGAGGAAGAATCCCTCACCTTTACCAGGCAGATGGCGGCACTGTACCGGAAAGACGCCTGGGACGGAAAGGACAGGGTATTGGAAATCTATTATACGGATTTGGACAGAACTTATCAGATTTTGTTGGGAAAAGAAGGCAGCAGGGTCTGTACGGACGGTTCTCTGAGCGCCACTACCCGTATCGAAACGACCTATACGCTGTGGCGCAAGATCGCTGAGGGGGCGGTGGATGGAGCACAGGCCCTGGCGGAGCATAGATACCGGGTAAAGGGCGATTTCGGTCTGATGACGAGATGGGATGATTTCTTTGGGGGCGCCGGACGGGAGGAAGGCGCTGACGGAGAGGCGGCATCGGATGGGTGGGGCGTTCCGGCAGGGATCCTGGAGCCGGACAGGAAACCCGTGATGAGCGGCTTTCTGATTCCCTGGATCGTATTCTGGGCCGTAGCGCCGATCCGACCGACAACGGGCGGCATGGCGGGCATCGCGGCCTGCGCCTTGGCCCCCCTGCTGTTTGTCCGTCATCGCAGGACAATTTATGACCTGATATCGGGAATCGGGGTGGCCGGCCTGTCCCTGGTCGTTTTATGCGGGTTGCCCGTCCGGGGAGCGGTCTGCGGTTCCTATCTACTGTTCGGTCTCATGTGGCTTCTCTCCTGCCTGGGAAGCATCCCGCTGAGCGCCAGCTATTCCATGTATGAGTACGGGGGAAAGACAGCTTTGCGCAATCCCCTATTTATGTCCACCAACCGGATTCTGACGGCGGCATGGGGCGTTCTGTATCTGTTCATCGGCCTGTGGACCTTCTTCTTGATGGAAGGAGGGCTCGGATGGATGATGGGACTGACCAATATTGTGGCGCCTGCGCTTATGGGGGGCTTTACGGCCTGGTTCCAGCGCTGGTATCCTGCCCGAAGGGCGGCGGGGAAGGGGAGATGAACTCGAATTTCCCGGGGGAACAGCCGTACTGTCGCTGAAAGATGCGGTAAAAATGGCTCAGGTTGTGGAACCCACATTCATGGCAGATGTCGATGATTTCCATCCGGCCCTCCAGGAGAAGGGAAGCAGCATATTCCATCCGGCGCGTATTGATAAATTCCGTGGGGGACATATGAAGATAACGGCGGAAGGAACGGTTTACATATTCCTGGGACAGGTTGGCGAGGCTGATCAGCCGCGGCAGGCCGGCGATGAAATTTTCCGGCTTTTCCATTTGGTGCAGGAGGGCGGACAGCCAGGTCGGCAAGGGGAGACTCTCCAGGGGGAGATTGTCTCCCTCCTCCATAGAAGAGACGAACTGATAGAAAAACCAGGGCAGAACGGACAATAGGTACCGTCTTTTCTGCTGGGATGCGGCCTGGGAAAGAGTGGCGGAGGAACCCTGCGAACTCTCCGGTTCCCCGATGCGCAGCATTTTCTGGCGGATATCGGATAGAAGAGGCTCCTTTAATTCCAGCTGAGGGCACAGCCTGGGCCGGGTAAAAAGGGAACGGGGACAGTCCATCAGCCTGCAGATTTGGTCAAAGTGAGCTGGAAGAAAGGGGACGTTGATCAGCTCCAGGTCATACTGGTTCAGAAAGCCGTATCCATGTACATCCGAAGGCCGGATCAGGGCAAAAGAACCCTCCGAAAGCAGGGTGGAGCTGCCGTTGATCCGATGGATCCCCTTTCCTTTATTGATGAGAAAAAATTCATAGAAGGTGTGCGTATGCAGGGGATAGGTTTCCCGGACGCTGAACTGATGCTGAAAGCCAGGGGCACGCAATAGGCTTTCGGAATCCAAAGTCAGCTTAGGAATGCCGGTAAGGTCAGAGCTGTTCATAATTGATATCCTTTTTATCCAGAAAGCGTTTCATGGTTTTATCCCATAAGGTGTCGACCGTTTTGTCGGGCAAAAAGGTATGAAAGGAGGTTCCGGTGATGAGGGAAAGGACGCCGTTTTCATACCGACAGGTGACCACCAGGGCCTTTACCTGCTCCGACGTAACGGAGGTCTCGTCCGGCCTGAGGATGCCGGGAATAAATTGGGGCATGAGATGAAGGATGAATTTGAAACTGACGGGGGTTTTCTTGCCCTTGATCAGATCGAACAGGACGGGGCGTATGGACTTCCAGGTGGAAAAATCGCAGGGGCGTATGGAAGGATCCTCCCACTCCTCGCTGGAAAAGAAATCCCGGTTCATGCGTCCGTCAATGGTAAAGGTATTGTAGGTACGGACAACGGCTTCCTCCAGGAGGAAAGAATCGAAGGCGTCTGTGCCAAGAATCCTGCCCATAAAATGTTTCACGTCTTTTATCTGAAGCGCCAGCATGGAAATCTCCTTTTCTTGGGGCTGTGTTTATTTGGTTCATTGTAACACAGCGAAAGCTATTTTGCACGTTTTAAGTAATCGCCATACACAAGATGCAGCCTTGGGGCCTTTCCGCCCCCAGCCAGGATCCCGCGCCAAGAGGCGTGTGCCAGGAGGTGGATTGACAGCCGTCCCATGTTCCCGATTAGGGCCTGCCCCAAGAAGCGCGTTCCGGGAGGG
>CANSTU010000077.1 GCA_947650005.1 uncultured Lachnospiraceae bacterium | reverse complement strand
CAAGGTTGAAAGAAGTGCGTTTTCAACCGCCCTGATTTGAGAGCGTGCCTTGCACGCAGATGGGAGCAAAGATGGATGGAAGGAAAAGAGAGGACGGAAAGCAGCTGGTTTTGGTAGCAGGCCTTTGTGCTGGGATTTTTTTTCTCCTTTTTGCGATCCGCGGCCTTTGGCCCCTGAGGAAGGGCTCCATCCAGATGATCGACCTTTATACCCAGTATACACCCCTTCTTTATCGCTTTTATGATGTGGTGACGGGCAGTAAGAACCTTTTTGTAGATCTGTCCGTTTCCGGCGGGATGAATCTGTATGCGGATACGGTCAACGAGCTGATCAACCCGTTTAATTATCTGCTGTTGCCTTTTGGGAGGGGCAGGCTGTATTTGGCTGTGAATCTTCTGCCTGTATTCTATGGGACCGCTGCGGCCATTACGTCTTGCGCGGCATTGCAGAGGCTGTGGCCGGGAAAGCGGAAATATAATGTGATTCTCGGCCTTTCCTATGCTTTTTCCGGTTACATGGCTTATCAGTTTCAGATCATTCGATGGCTTTATCTGCCGGTTCTGTTCCCCCTTTATGTGCTTGCCCTTTTACGTACCTTGCGGAAAGGACGGTGGGGGACCTATGCCTTGCTGTTGGGATATCAAATGGCGCTCAGTCTGCAGATGGGCGTAATGGCGCTTTTTTTCGGACTGTTTGGAAGCGGAGTCTGGTTTCTAATGGAAAAGAGGGACGGAATAAGGGTCCGTCGGTCCTGTCTCGCTTTGGGCGTAGGGACGTTCTCGGGCATGCTCCTTTCGTCTCCGGTACTTGTGCCGCAGATATGGCTTTTGCTGCACTCGGCCCGAGCGGGGGAGAACTTGTCCTATTTTTCTGTAATGAAGAGGCACGGACTGGATGATCTTTTTGAAAGGCTGTTTCAAATATATCAGCCGGTGTTGGCTGGATTGCTTGTCTATTTCGGAAGAAGGGCGGTCAGAAGACTTCACGAAAGCGGATTACCGAGGGAGGGGAAGGCGCTCCTTGGTTGGAATCTGCTTCTGTGTTTGACGGTGCTCGCCCAACCCAGCAATTTGCTTTGGCATCTGGGCTCCTATATGTGCTTTCCGGTGCGCTACGCTTATATGGTTCTGTTTTCCGGCGTGCTGCTGGTGAAATGGTTAGCGGTGTGGACGGAGGAAAAGGCGGACGAGGGGAGCCGAATCCGCCCAGTTTGGGGCATCGCGGCATTGTGTCTGTCGGCAGTGGCAGTGGCGGGAAGCCTTTTTTATCAGAATGGAATTACCCAGGCTTTTTCCTCCTTGGCCATCAGCATGGCCTGTCCAGGGGAGGCGGTACGGGTGATATTGTTCCTTACCCTGCTTTTTGCGGGAAGCCTGCTGGCGCTAAGGGCCGGGAAGGCCAGAATGCTATCTTTGACCTGTGTTGCAGGGGGCGCAGGCCTGTGTTTTTTCCTGTTCATTATGCTTCCTATGGACTCGCAGGTAAGGCAGCTGAATGAGGAGGCTTATGCGCGGCTGAATCGGGAATATGGGGAAAACGGAAGTCAGGAAGAAAAGAAGGGGACTTTTTTCCGGACGCAGGACGATCAGGATCTTCCGCTGAATGCTGCCCTTGTTCGTGGGGGAAGCTCCATGTCCGGATATTTTCCCTCTGGTTGTGAGAAAACTTATGTGGAAGGAATGGAAAAGCTTGGTTATCTCACGCCCTGGGTATCGGTGCGAAGCTGGGGAGGCACGCAGATTTCCGACGATTTGCTGGGAATTGCCGCGGACGACGGGGCTTTTCCGGGCGGGGTGTGGTTCTCCGATACGCTGGAGGAGATGCGAATTTCGTATGAAGAAGCCTGCAGCGAAGGACCTCTGGCCGTCCAGGCCGGTCTTGGGAGGATGCTCACAGGGGAGGAACTGGTGACGCGCCTTTCCTGGGGGGAGCTTCCCATGGATGCGGAAGGATATCGGCTTCTGGATCTTCCGGAGAAATGCGCTCTGTACCTGGATGCGGCCAGGGAAGCGGGCCTGCTGTCCGTGTGGGTAGATGACAGAGAAATGATTTTTCCGGAGGGAGAGCTTCGGGAAAGCCCTCACAGGTTGCTGGATTTGGGAACCTATCCAGCGGGCAGCGTACGGATCCTGGTCAAAGAACGGGGCGGCGATCCGCTTTCCGGGAGCGGGATGGCGTTGGGCATTCTATCTGCCGGACGCTGGGAGGAGTCGGCACAAAGGATTCTGGAAGGAAATGGCAGGGCGGCGGCCCTGAAAGAAGGACAGGTGATCCTGAGGAAGCAGGAGGGGGAAATTCTCATTCACCTTGAGGCGAGAAAGGAAGCGGGCACATTGTTCCTGCCCGTGGCTGCTTGTGACGGCTGGCATGTGTATGCGGACGGGGAGGAACGAAAGCCGGAGAGGCTTTTAGGAGGTTTTCTGGGTGTGATGCTTTCAGGCGGGGAGGAGGAACTGATCTTCCGCTTCATTCCGCCTGGATGGAAGGTCGGCCTGCTTCTGGGCATGTTGGGTTTGGTTTGCCTGGGCATCAACGGGATCCTGCGTATCAGATGTTCAGGGATCAGCGTATTGCTTGGCGGAAGCAGGAGACAGGAAAGTCCCTCCGGTTCGCCTACGCACCGAGGTGCGCAGATGGAAGCGAGGCTGGAAAATAAAATTTACAACAGCCCCGATTTGAATGCCTGTAAAAGCGGGCGGATGGAAGAAAAGGGGAAAACCTCTGAATGGACAACCGTCTGCGGCAAAATGAGGGAAAAAACGCAAGATCTGACGTTTGCCATCTATCGGATCATTCTGGCCGCAGGGCTGATCGGCATATATGTGATTCCTAATGTAGGACTTTTATGTTATATAGGGAGTAAAGCATTCGGCAGGCTTTTTAGCTTTCTAAAATAAAGGGTCGATAAAAAAGAACCTTCCCCAGAAGGTTTTGAGAAGGATGGCAAAGAGGAAGTGAAGAAGAAAAGAATGGCAGATTGGAAAAATAGGGCAGGGCGGATTGCTATGTGTACGGTAACGCTGGCCGCAGCGTTCCTGTGTGTCTTGTGGGCTGTCTATGAGGAAAATGCGAATATCGCCCAGCCATCCCTCCGTCCTGCCTGTGTAAGGCAGGAGGAAGGCGGGCTGCGGGTGGATATGGTTTCGGAGAATCTGATCCTACACAGAGGGGTACGGCTTCGTGCGGATAGCGTGGAAGACCGGGCCTTTGCCGCGCATTTGGCTGGAGACGGCGTTGCGGATCAGGAGGAAAGCAGATGGTCTTCAGCCAATGACTGGGAAAAGAACGACCATTGGCTGGAGGCGGCTTTTCCGCAGGAGACTCGGATCGGGTGTGTGCGGATCTATTGGGAGAGAACCAATGCCTGCACCTACAGCTTGGAGATTTCCGCGGACGGCAGAGCGTGGGAGAGCGTGGCATATTTTCAGGACGAGCCAAAGGAAAGGGAGCAGTATATCCTGCTGGAAAGCCCGGTCACAACCCGGTACCTGCGCCTCCATGTGACGGAGGTGAGAAAAGAGGAAGAGGATCTGAGCTTATATTACCAAAATGTTTCCGTCCTGGAGTTTGAAGCCTATGACGTACCGGAAGTCCTGCGGATTTCCAAACCCCGCATAGGGACAGGCACGGGCCGTACGCTTCCGATTCCGGAGGTTCCCGCACCCTATGCACTCCGCTTTGGAGGCGCGGACTATGAAAATCTCGTCCGCAGGGACGGAACCATCGGGGATACGCTCTCTTGCGTAGAGGTGGAATTGGGTTTTGTGTTGGAGAGGGACGGGATGGAATGGGAGCTTCCCGGGCTGCGGGTGGAGGTTCCTGGAAGCGCAGAGAAGCGAGCAAATGACGAAGGGACCCTGGGGGACGTAGGTACGGTGGAATGGCAGGGAAGCGGGGGCGGGGTGCGGCTTCCGGCCGGTCTGCACCTTGTCATGGAAGAGGATGCAATAGAGGCGGTGGAGCCCACAGCACGCCTCTTTGCGGACGAATTGAATGCGGCAGGAAGAACGGCGATCCTGAAAATGGCAGGGGAGAAATCCGATGAGACATATCAGATCCGCCTGGAACTAAATGGCGACTCGTCCAACAACAGCCTGGGAGAAGAAGGATACGAGATTGAAATCCAAAGGGACGGGACGGTCGTCCGGGGAAACACCGCGCAGGGGATCCGCTGGGGCTGTGTGACTCTGCTAAAGCTGCTTCGGGAAAACGAAGGGGAATTGCCTTTGGGGCGTATGCGGGATTATCCGCGTTACCGGGTTCGGGGATTCGGCATCGATGTGGGCCGCAGGCCCATTTCCATGGAACTGCTTCAAAGGATGGTGGAGGAGCTTTCCAAGAATAAAATGAATACCCTGCAGATCCATCTGAACGATAACCAGATCATTGCCCAGAGCGAATATGACGGCACGATGGAAGGGGCGCGTAAACTGTATGCGGGATTCCGTTTGGAATCGGAAATGAGGAATGCAGAAGGGGAAGGAATCACGTCGCAGGATCTTTTTTATACAAAGGAAGAATTTGCGCGGTTCGTGGAGGAGGCAAGGGCTTATGGGGTGGAGGTGGTGCCGGAAATCGATACGCCGGCTCACAGTCTTGCCATGACCCGTATTTTCCCGGAGTGGGGAATGCAGGGGAATCCGGAAAGCGCTGACTGTCTTGACCTTTCCAAGGAGGGTGCGGTACAATTGGGAAAAGAGCTGTGGCAGGAATATTTGGTTCCTTCCGAAGATGGGAAGGAACCTGCCTTCGCGGCCTGTACGGCATTGCATCTGGGCATGGACGAGTATTTTGGAGATGGTAAAGACTACCTATCGTATCTGAAGGAGCTTTCCGAATATGTGGGTTTCCTGGCTTCGGATAAACGGTTGCGGATCTGGGGGAGCCTGTCCCTGATCGGAGGAGATTATTCCGACATTTCCAGACAGCTTGAGATGCACATCTGGGATACCTCCTGGGCGGATCCGGCGGAAATGTATGCAGAGGGTTTTTCCATTATCAATTCTCAAAGCAGCGCTCTTTATCTGATTCCTGGGGGCGGCTATGATTGGCTTGATCTGGACTTCCTGGAAAAAGAGTGGATGCCGAACGTATTTTGGACGACGCAGCGACAGTGGGAGCTGCCGGCTTGGTCCGATCGCATGCTGGGCGCATGCTATATGATGTGGAACGACTGGGCCAGCCTAAATGGGCATGAGATCACCGAAGACGGGCTCTATGATCGTTTTGCGGAGCCTTTGCCGGTCATTGCCGGGAAGTTGTGGTGATCCGATCGGAATATGCCGCCAATGGCGGCAGAAATGAGGTGGGAGATGAAAAATTTACAGAGGTGGACAGTGGGAGTTCTGGCAGGAATGGCGCTCTTTTGCCTGTTGCTTCCCAAGATGGCGTATGCTGCCGAAACGGTGGATGGAATCACAATCACGCCCTATACGGCTGCCATGGTGGTAAGGCAGATGTGCATGGTACGTTCCGGGCCTTCAAAAGATGCGCAGAAGCTGGCGGCGTTGGCTCCCGGGACGGTGGTGAATGCATGCGGGCGCACTGACGACGGATGGTATCAGGTAGTGTGCCAGACCGGTCTGGGCTATGTATACGGCGATTTTCTAACAGAAGTATTTGTAGAGGAAGAGATGCGCCAGGCCTTGGCCGTACAGGCAGAATGGATCAAACAGGGGATTGTGCCTGAAGGGACGCAGCAGACCATATCAGAAAGCAATGCGGCCGAAGGGACGCGGCAGACCATATCAGAAAGCAATGCGGCCGAAGGGACGCAGCAGACCACGGCAGAAAGTGGTGTGGCTAAAGGGATGCAGCAGACCATATCAGAAAGCAATGCGGCTGAGGGGATGCAGCAGACCACAGCAGAAAGCAATACGGCCGAAGGGGAGAGACCGGTGGATGGCGCCGAAATGCTTCCAGCCGGAGAATCGGCGGCTGCGTCCAATGAGGCTGCCCCCTTGGCTGTGGTAGGCAATGTGATTTTTGTGGGGGACTCCCGTACCGGACAGATGTCAAATGCGGTGGGCGGTTCCGCTGCATGGCCGGGCGTAGCCTTCATAGCGTGTTATGGAGGCGGGGTGGAATGGCTGTCCACGCCGAAGGCAAAAAAGGATATTGATGAGCTGGTAACGCCGGGAACTGTCATCGTGATCAATTATGGTGTGAATGACCTCTCTCGACACGGGGATTATATTGAGACGATCAACCGTTACGCCTGGGACTGGAAACAAAGGGGAGCGACCGTTTATTTTGCTTCTGTCGGCCCAGTGGGAGAAAACGAGTATGGGAAAAGAAATTGGGCAGTTGAATATTTTAATGAACAGCTGAATAACCGGCTGAGCGGTGAGATCGGCCGTATTGATCTGTATGGTTATCTCACGCTTTCCGGATATGGGCTGGAAGCGGACGGCCTGCATTATACTCCGGACACCTATGCTGTGATGTTCCAGTTTTTGATGCAAAGCATAGGAAAGATGGGGGAGATGGGGTGAAGCGGTACGACAATATTCAGATCCTGCGGGTGTTGGCCTGTTTGGGAGTGTATATGACCCATGTGGCCCCGAAGATGGGCGTTAAGGGTGCCTGGGCAAAGATAGCTAATTTTGGCGCATCCGGCGTATATCTTTTCTTTCTAATTAGCGCATTTCTGGCCTGCGATGCTTCTTCGCTTCGGCAGGCCGGAGCGAAGAGCGAGAGCCGGACAGCCCTGCTTTCCTATTATATACGCAGAGCCTTTCGCCTTCTGCCGTTGTACTATGCAATAATCCTGTACCACTTCCTCCTCCATACCTTCCTTCTGCAGGATGTTCCGCCGGATCCCGCCGGGCTGGGCTGGCTGCGCTATCTGTTCCTTACCAATGCCGTTCTGCCAGCCCCTGACAACTTCTGGGGAAATTTGTCAGGAACCTGGACGATCAGCCTTTTTGCAGCCTTTTACCTGTGCGCCCCTCTGCTGGTTCGTGCGGCGGGTATGACAAAGGCGGGGAAATGCAATCCTGTCCGGGCAATTTGTCTCTATGCGGCCTCCCTTTTACTGCAGCAGGTCTGGATCCGTCAGAGCTTTTCTGAGTACATGATGTTCTTCTATTACCTTCACTTTTTTACCCTGGGAATTCTGCTCCACCAGCTTGCGGCTTGCTATTCCCCTGCGGCGGCGGCAGGACGTTTCGTCCTGATCTGTTCCGGAGCCGGATTAGCCCTGCATTATATGGCAGGCGAAATTCCCTACTTCACGGCAACATCCTGGCTGTTCGGTTTCATTCTCCTTCTGAGCCTGCATTTTTCCTGGGATAAGGCCGCGGCAAATCACAGGAAAAAAAGCCTGTTCCCCATAGGCCAGGCCCTGCTGAAAATCCTTGATACCCATTCTTATGGCATTTACCTGGTACATGAAGTAATCGTGGAAGGAATCGTTTTGATACAGGCAAGAGTCCACCTGGAGGGCCTCTTGGTTTTCCTGATCATAACCCTTCTCACAATAGTTGGGACATATATCGCCCACAAATGGATTGAAGTACCGATGCAGCGTTTGGGAAAGACATTAACGCAGCGTATCTCCTCACATGGATAAATCTTTCATGGATATGGAAGGAACCGAAAGATCACATGGATTGTCGTTTTTCCGGCAGAAACACTGGCGGGGGACTGAAATGTTCACAAACTGTTCATAATTTTATTTTCCTCTTGCAAAATAGCATAAGTTGTAATATTTTATTTATGGGTATTTTATGGGCGTAATCTGCGGAAACTATTCGGAAAGGAGGATAAGCTCATGGAATATAAATTTACGTCGGCGGATTTTCAGAAGGAAGTGCTGGACTGCGATATGCCTGTTCTGGTGGATTTCTATGCGGACTGGTGTGGACCGTGTAAGATGATGGCTCCAGTGGTGGAGAAACTTGCCGGGGCAATGGAAGGTAGATGTAAGGTCGGTAAACTGAACATCGATGAGAATATGGATATTGCTGAGAAATATCATGTGATGAACATTCCCACTTTCCTGATTTTCAAGGATGGACAGGAAATGGAGAGGATCGTCGGAGCTGTTTCTCAGAATGAATTGATGAAAAAATTGGAGCAGACGCTGGTGTAAACAACGCCAGCGTCCGTTTAATGAAGGGAACGGATATGTACATATTATTTTTCCTGTTATGGATCATCTTCAATGGACAGATCACTTTGGAAATCGTATTGTTTGGGCTGGTGATCTCCGCAGCTATCTATTGGTTCTGTTGCAGGTTTATGGGGTATAAGCCCAGAAGGGACTGGCTGCTGATATGCAGATCGGGATATATCCTGGTCTATATCGGCCTTTTGGTCCGGGAGATTATTAAGGCAAACGCAGCCGTGATGAAGCTCATCCTCACCCCCCATCTGAAGGTGGAGCCGGTGATGGTCCGCTTCCGGACGGATCTGCGGACGCGGATCGGAAGGGTACTTCTGGCCAATGCGATCACATTGACCCCCGGAACGATTACAGTATCCTTAAAAGGGAATGAATATTTGGTCCATTGTCTGGACAGGCAGTTTGCGGACGGCCTGTCGGACAGTGTGTTCATCGGGGCGTTGAAAAAGATAGAAGGGCAGGATGTATGATGGCGGGATATGAAAATGCACTGAATGCGGTATATGTGGTTGCTCTGATCGTCCTGGCAGCCATGCTTCTTTTATGCCTGGTGCGTGCGGTACGCGGTCCCAGGGTGGCGGATCGTATCGTTGCGGTGAATATGATGGGCACCATGGTGATGGTGATGATCGCCATACTGGCGCTGATGATGGAGGAAGGATATCTGGTGGACATCTGCATCATCTACGCCATGATAAGCTTCCTTTCAGTGGTGGTGCTCACCAAGGTCTATATGGGCGTATACCGGGAGCACAGGAGAAAAGAAGAACTGGATCGGGAAAGGAAAGGGTGATCTTATGAACTGGGAGTTGATCCGTTTTATTTTGGGAACCCTTCTGCTGCTGATAGGGCTTATTACGTTTGCCCTGGAGCTGTTCGGGGTAAACCGTTTTGAATTCGTGCTCAACAGGATGCATGCAGCAGCCATGGGGGACACGTTGGGAATTGGAACGTCCATGCTGGGCCTGATAATCTTGTCCGGTCCGAATTTTACCAGCTTGAAAATGTTGTTGGTAATCGTGTTTCTGTGGTTTGCTTCTCCGGTGGCCTCCCATCTGATTGCCCGTCTGGAGGCGGCTACGGATGAAAAACTGGAGGAATTCTGCGAGATTAATTGCCTAGACGGAGAGGAGGATTGACATGACTTTTCTTACATATCTGTTGATGGCTTTTCTGGTAGGGTGCGCCATAGCGGCGAGTTTTTCGCGAAACCTCCTGAATTCCATCCTGATCTTCATGTCATATAGCCTAGTGATGTCCATTATTTGGATTCTTCTGGAATCGCCGGATTTGGCTATCACGGAGGCGGCGGTGGGCGCAGGCGTGACCAGCGTGCTTTTCTTCGTCACCTTGAAGAAAATCCATGCCATTGAAAAGGAGGAAAGCGATGAAAGCAAAGAAGGATAGCCGCTTCTCCCGGTGGCTTTATGGAGAAAAGGATCCTCTCCTGGGAAAGGTGGAAATGAAACCCCAGGTAGAAAAACAGGAAACAAAACAGATCAGCGATCAGGAGTTTGAAGCAAAACAGACGCAGCTTCTGGAAAAGATCTATGATATGGAGCACAATTGGAAGCTGCAGTTCTTTGAAAAGGCCTATCATGTGCTCGCAGTGTTGTTCTGCGCGTTTTTAGTGTTCATTATGCTGGTGGCGGTATCATACCTGCCCAGGACGGGAAATGCGTCCAATCCGGACAACAATGAGGTGTCGGAACGTTATATTACCAAAGGGCTGCAGGAAACGGGGGCGGTGAACATCGTTACGGGGATGATTCTGGATTACCGTGCCTTTGATACCTTTGGGGAGTCCAATGTGCTGTTCATCGCAACGGTTACGGTGCTGATTCTCCTTCGGGTAGACAAGAAGGAAAAGAAGGAAGGGGAGCAGGCGGATTCCAATCTGACGCAGGCGGAGGCGGAAGCCCGGGATATGGTCTATGAACCTAAAAATGACTTGATCCTCCAGATGGTGGCTTCTTTTCTGGTACCCTTGATCATCATATTCGGTGTCTATGTGATATTAAACGGCCATTTATCTCCGGGAGGAGGGTTCTCCGGCGGCGCCATTATCGGCGCGGGGCTGATCCTGTACCTGAACGCTTTCGGATTTGCTAAGACGGAGCGGTTTTTCACGGAGAAAACCTATAAGACGATCTGCTTTTGTTCGCTGACCTTTTACTGTCTTGCCAAAAGCTACTCCTTCTATACGGGAGCCCATCATCTGGAAAGCGGGATTCCGCTGGGGACGCCGGGGGCGATTCTTTCTTCCGGGCTGATCCTGCCGCTGAATATCTGCGTGGGCCTGGTGGTGGCCTGTACCATGTATGCTTTCTATGCATTGTTCCGGAAGGGGGGATTCTGAGAATGGGAGCGAACCTGTTATCGAACTATGGGGAAGCGGTAGCCATGATCCTGTTCGGCATCGGCTTTTCCAATCTGCTTCTGCAGAAGAACCTGATAAAGAAAATCATTGGCCTGAACATCATGGATACCGCGGTCTATCTGTTCCTTGCGGAAAAAGGATATATTTATGGCCGCAAAGCGCCCATTGTGGTGGACGGGATCCAGAGCGTGGAGGCCTATATCAACCCTGTACCAAGCGGCCTGGTGCTGACGGGCATCGTGGTGTCCGTCTCTGTGACGGCTCTGATGCTCTCTCTCACCGTACGGCTGTACCGCAGATACCATACGCTGGATCTGGACGAGATATCGGCGAGACTAAAAAAGGAGGGACTATAAATGGATTTTATACAAAATTTCCCCTTCTTTTCCATTATCCTTTCCATGTTTTCCGGGACGATCAGTTCTGTTTTGCCTGCAAAAGCGGCGAGATGGCTGAATGCGGCGGTAATCAGCGTCGTGGGCGCAATGTCTGCCATTCTGCTGATCTATCTGATGGGAACGGGAGAAAGTTACGTTTTTATGATGGGCCATTTCCCCGCGCCCTGGGGCAACGAGATCCGGGCAGGCGTACTGGAGGCGGGGATGGCGCTGTTCTTCTGCATCATCATGCTTCTGTCCCTCTTGGGCGGACATAAGAAACTGATGGGTGAAGTGGAATACAGCAAACACAGCCTGTATTATATCTTAACGGATCTGCTTTTGTCCTCTCTGCTGGCGCTTGTATACACCAATGATCTGTTTACCGCCTATGTATTCGTGGAGATCAATACCATCTCCGCCTGCGGCCTGATCATGATCCGGCAGAACGGGCGCACCATCGAAGCAGCAGTGCGCTATATGATCATGAGCCTGCTGGGCAGCGGCCTTTTGCTGGTGGGGATCTGTATGCTGTACGATATGACCGGCCATCTGCTGATGAGCAATATCAAGGAAAGCGTGGCTATGATCATGGCCCATGGAGAATATCAGATCCCTTTGATGGTGACCATCGGACTGATCTGCGTGGGGCTTGCCATTAAAAGCGCTCTGTTCCCATTCCACTCCTGGCTGCCGGACGCCTATGGATATTCCACAGTCTCTTCCGCGGCTATGCTCTCCAGTTTGGTATCCAAAGGATATATTTTCCTACTCCTTAAGATTGTGTACCGGGTGATCGGATTTGAGATCTTTACCCAAAGCAGGATCATCAATGTGTTGTTCGTCTTTGGGCTGATGGGAATGGTATTCGGCTCCTTGAGCGCGATCAGGGAAAACGATATCCGCCGTATGATCGCCTTTTCCAGCGTGGCCCAGATCGGATATATATATATGGGATTCGGGCTGGGGACGGAAATCGGCATGGTGGCGAGCGTATACCATATCCTGGCCCATGCGGCCACCAAATCCCTGCTGTTTCTGGCAGCCATCGGTTTGACGGATGTATCCTGCGGCAGCAGACGCTTCGTCCCTCTTACCGGCGCGGGATACCGGCATAAGATGGCGGGAATCGGTTTTACCGTAGGTTCTCTTTCCATGGTAGGAATGCCCATTTTTTCCGGGTTTGTGAGTAAGCTGTTATTTGCTCAGGCCTGCCTGGGACATGACGTGAAGATGCTTCCGGGTCTGATCGTGCTTGGCATCAGTACCATCCTGAACGCGATCTATTTCATGAAGACGGTGATTCGCATTTATGTGCCGGAGAAGCGGCCGGATTGTGAGGTTATCACTGTGAGGAATGAAAAAGTCTACGCATTGACCATTGTTCTGTTCGTCTGTCTGAACGTGATGCTGGGCATGCTTTCCCAGCCGATCGTAACATTGATAACCAACGGGCTTGCCATGTTTGCGTAGGCCGGATCTGATTTGCGGCATCGAACCGCAGGAATGGAGGTTCCTATGAAGGAATCAGGTATGCTGCTTCTCCCGGTATGTTTTCCCATACTGGTGGGAATTATGCTGCTGATCTTGCGAAAAGGGAAAAGAGATCGCCTGGTTGCGCTCACCTGTGCCGGGCTTGCGGGTACGGCCCTGTCCGTGTTCTATGTGCTGGGACAGGGGGAAGTATCCTGGACATTATTTTATCTGACGGATATGCTTCCAGTCTATTTCCGAGTGGACTTGGTGGGCCGTCTGTTCGCCGGTGTGGTGACAATCGCCTGGGTGCTTGCGGGAATCTTTTCCTTTGAGTATATGAAGCATGAAGAAAACAACGGCAGGTATTTCGGATTTTATCTGATCGTCTATGGGATCCTGAACGGTTTGAATTTCTCGGGAAACCTGATCACATTTTATTTGTTCTACGAATGCATGACGCTTCTGTCTCTTCCGCTGGTGTTCCACACCCAGAGCAGGGAAGCGATTATGGCAGGGTTGAAATATCTGTTCTATTCGCTGTGCGGCGCCTATATGGCTCTGTTCGGTTTATATTTTGTCTACCGTTACGGCAATACGCTCACTTTTACGGCGGGAGGCGTACTGGATATGTCCCTGGTGGAGGGGCATGAAGGTCTGCTCCTGGTGGCGGCCTTTCTGATGCTGCTGGGTTTTGGAGTGAAGGCCGGGCTGTTCCCTATGCATGGCTGGCTTCCGGCGGCCCATCCCGTGGCGCCCGCGCCTGCATCGGCTGCCCTCTCCGGAATTATCGTGAAAGCGGGCGTGCTGGGGATTCTGCGGGTGTGCTATTATATCTTCGGCGCGGATTTTCTGCGGGGAACCTGGGTTCAGGCTGCGTTTTTGACGTTGACCCTGGTGACGGTGTTCCTGGGCTCCATGCTGGCTTATCTGGAAAAGGGGCTGAAAAAAAGGCTGGCCTATTCCACGGTGAGTCAGGCTTCCTATATCCTGTTCGGCCTGGGGCTGTTCTCCCAGGAAGCCATGGCCGGTTCCCTGCTCCATGTGATCTTCCATGCGATGATTAAATCTGGCCTGTTCCTGTGTGCCGGTGCAGTCATCTTCCGGACCGGGAAAACCAGGGTGGAGGAGCTTACCGGAATCGGGAAGGAAATGCCGGTAACGCTCTGGTGCTATACCCTCCTGTCCCTGGCTTTAGTGGGGATTCCCCCAGCCAGCGGCTTTGTGAGTAAATGGTACCTGGCGCAGGGGGCTCTGTTATCAGAAACCGGGGTTTTTTCCTGGGCAGGTCCGGTGGTGCTCTTGCTTTCAGCGCTGCTCACTGCAGGCTATCTGCTCCCCATTTCCATGAAAGGCTTTTTCCCTGGAGAAGGGAAGTCCTATGAGAAAAAGGAGCCTGTGGCGCTAATGGCAGTTCCCATTCTGCTTTTGGCATTTCTGGCGGTGGCTCTGGGTATGTTTCCCCAGGGGATACTTTCCTATATTGCACAGATAACCGGATCGGTCCTGTAAAGAGAAAGGCGTTCATGATGAAACCGGAAATGATGCTGGCAGCGGTTCTTGCCCCCATACTGGGAGGTATACTGATTCCGCTGATTCCATTTAAGAAAAGAAATCACATGGCGGTCTATGTGGAAACGGTGGTGGTGCTCACCTCCCTGCTGGTGACGGGACTTCTGATGAACCGTCCCACGCAGGCTATGCCCATCGTCCGTTTCGTGAACAATATATCCTTATCCTTGCGGATCGATGGGCTGTCCATGGTATTTGCCGGGCTGGTATCGGCGCTTTGGCCTCTGGCCACCCTATATTCCTTTGAATATATGAAACATGAAAAGCATGAGAAACCTTTCTTCATGTTTTATATGGTTACCTATGGCATTACGCTGGGCATTGCCTTTGCGGAGGATATGCTGACCATGTATTTCTTCTATGAGCTGCTTACCATGGTAACGGTACCCCTTGTGCTGCATACGCTGACCCGGGAAGCGATCCTGGCCAGCCGAAAATATCTGTACTATTCGCTGGGAGGCGCGGCGTTTGCTTTCCTGGGGTTAATCTTCCTGCTCACATACGGAACCACGCTGGACTTCACCTATGGCGGTGTCCTGGATGTCGCCATAACGCAGGGAACCTATAGGAACCATCTTCTGCTGATCTATGTGATCGCCTTCTGCGGGTTCGGGGTAAAGGCGGCGATCTGCCCCTTCAACTCCTGGCTGCCTCAGGCCGGTGTGGCGCCTACGCCGGTGACGGCCCTGCTGCACGCGGTGGCTGTGGTAAAGGCGGGAGCTTTTGCCATCATGCGTTTAACCTGGTACAGTTTTGGCACGGATTTTATACGAGGAACCTGGGCGCAGGATGTGGTAATGGGAATCGTAATATTCACCATCGTATATGGATGCAGCCGGGCGCTAAAGGAGACCCATTTAAAAAGGCGTCTGGCCTATTCCACCATCAGCAACCTTTCCTATATCCTGTTCGGCGTATGTATCATGACGCCTGCCGGCCTGGTGGGCGCATTGAGCCATATGGTTTTCCATGCGGTGATAAAGATTACCTCTTTCTTCTGCGTAGGTGCGGTGATGTATAAGACGCAGAAACAGTATGTACACGAAATCGACGGGTTTGGCAGAAAGATGCCCATAACCTTTGGAATTTTTACCGTCTCTGCTCTGGCCTTGATGGGCGTGCCCGGGCTGGCCGGATTTATCAGCAAGTGGAACTTGGCCACGGCGGCGGTGATGAGTGAGAGCGGGATGGCTTATATAGGGATCGGCGCTCTCCTGATTTCGGCGCTGCTGACTGCCATTTATATGTTGTCCATCGTAATGAGGGCATTTTTTCCGGGAAAGGGAAGCCAGGTATCGATTCCGGAGGGAACGGAGGATCCCAACTGGCTGATGCTGGTGCCGCTCACCCTTTTTGCGGCGGCCACCCTTTTATTCGGCCTGCATAGCGCCCCCATCGTGAGCTTTTTTGCGAGAATAGCGGAAGGAAGCCTGTGATGGGGTATGACGTCAGGAGATCCTATGCAAGGTGGGCATATGGACGGCGGTATTACAATGGCTGCCTGCAATATGCCAAGGGTGTAGCATGGAGGCGACAAGTGGAAGGAGGAACTGGCTATGGCTGGTGATTATTTGCTGTTCTTACTGATATTGATCCCATTTCTGGGCGGGCTGCTGTGCTATCTGACAGGAAGGACATTCGGTCAAAAGGGTTCCTTTTGCAGCTCTCCCATGGTTTGGTGCGGCGTGGTTCTTACCGGGATAGAAACGGTAAGTTTTGCCCTGCTTTTTGGCCTTCAGTGGGCGGGGGGAGGAAACCTGAGCTGGGAGTTTATATGGGAAGGGTTCTGCGGCATGGGCCTGCATCTGTGTCTGGACGGCTTTCGGGCGCTCTATTGTCTCGTGGCTTCCTTCATGTGGTCTGCCACAATGCTGTTCAACGGGGAATACATGAAGGATTA
>CANSTU010000076.1 GCA_947650005.1 uncultured Lachnospiraceae bacterium | reverse complement strand
TGCTCCATGCTGCGTTACATCTTTGCGATTCTGATTCCTCTATCCTGTCCTGCGATCATGGCTGCCGTCATTTACACTTCATTAAATGTGTGGCAGGAATTTTTGTTCGCCTTGACTTTTACCGTAACGCAGAAGCACTATACGCTCATGGTCGGCCTGTACACATTTATCGGGGAAAACGGAGTGGAATGGGGGGCGCTGATGGCTGCGTCTATCCTGACGACCCTTCCTGTAATCGCCTTTTTCGGGATGACGCAGAAACAGTTTACCAATGGGATTTCCGGTGCAGTGAAAATGTGAGTCCAGATTTGAGTGCCTGCAAAAGCAGGCGGAGGGGAATAGCACGAAATCAAAGATTTCCTGCGTCCAGATTTTAATGCCTGCCAAATCAGGCGGATAGGAGTTTTATGAAAAGAAAGCCCAAACATATCTTGTATCTGGTAGCGGATGAGCTGCGGGCCGACTGCATTGGCCCTTATGGAAACATGCAGGTGCATACACCTGCCCTCGACGGTCTAGCGGAAGACGGACAGACATACGAAAACGCCTTTTGTACTTTTCCCGTCTGTACACCGTCGAGATACAGCATGATGACGGGGCTGTATGCCTATCAGCACAGATGCCTGGACAACAGCACAGGGATCCCTGCCGACCTGCCGACCCTGCCGCAATTGCTTCGCAGGCACGGATACCGAACCGGAGCTGTGGGGAAACTGCATTGCAACCCGCCCAGACAGGAACTGGGGTTTGAATGGACCCTGCTGGCGGAACAATGCGGAGAAGGGCGCTATGAGGATGACTATCATCGGTTTCTACAGGAAAGAGGGCTGGTAGATGCGGTAGATATGATGGATCAATGCGAAGAATGGAGGAACAAAGCGCCCCGGGAATACTGGGACAACTTCGGTAATCTGCCTCCGCAGCTTCCGGAAGGAGGCGACTCCACATCCTGGATTGGGGAGAACGCCCTTCGGAAGGTGGAACAGTGGGGAGAAGAGAGCCAGTTTCTGATGGTGAGCTTTATCAAACCCCATCATCCCTTTGACGCGCCGGATGCCTGGCGGGAACGATACCGTCCGGAGGAAATGACCCTGCTGCCAGGATGGACCGAACGCGTCTCTGAACGGGATTATGAACGGGATCAAGGCTATTTTGATCATGCGCTCCTTTCCCGAGATACTTTAAAACAAATTCTGGCATCCTACTATGCGTCGATTACCCAGATCGATTTCTGGATCGGACGGCTGATTGATGCTTTGAAGGAAAAAGGACTCTATGAAGATACAATGATCCTGTTCACCGCAGACCATGGCGACTACATGGGATTCCATCACATGCTCTTAAAATGCAACCGGATGTACGACCCAGTGGTGCGCGTCCCCCTGGTGGTAAAAGAGGCGGGAAACAGTGCCGGAAATGGACGCAGGGAGAAAGAGCTATATAACCACCTGGATTTATTCTCCGATCTCCTCCACACCTGCAACATTCCTCTGCCGGAGGGCGCCCCCAGGCGCACGACGGACAAAGCTGGAAGAAAATTCATTTTCTCGCAGCAGCAAGTGGAAGGAAAACCCGAATATATGGTTCGAAGCCAAACCCATAAGCTGCTCCTGTCGGAACAGGAAACGCTGCTGTTCGACCTGAGAGACGACCCGCTTGAACAGGAAAACCGCTACGGACAAGAAACATACCGTCCAATATGGGAAGAAATGCAGAACGCTTTATGGAAACAAGTACTCTTCCATGCGCCGTCGGTGCCCTGCCGGGACAAAACCCCTATTTATACAGCGCAGGATTTGGCGATTATCCATGAGCGCCGTACTTATTTTGATCAGAAGATGACAATCTACATGAAAAATGAGGACTCCATAAAGAATCCTGAAAAACGGTAAAGGGTGCATAATGAAACGAAAATCTTATCTTTAAGATGACTATATACCAAAAGCGCAAACGCAAGCCAGCCAGGAGGAAGGGGCGCAGCGGACAGAAGCCATCCCGGTTGCGACGCTCCCTCTGTTTTGGAAAAGCTTCTGAGACTTTGGTGCAACATCTTAGAGGGGGAGAAAACCGCTTCATCCCGAAGGGGGCGTTGTCCGACGAGCGCAGCGAGGAGTTTAGCCCCATACGGGATGAAGCGGTTTTCTCCCCCTCTTAGATGCTGCCCAAAGTCGAAGCGTTTTTCCAAAACAGAGGGAGCGTCGCAACCGGGATGGCTTCTGTCCGCTGCGCCCCTTCCTCCTGGCGTCCTCCCCGTGTCCTCCCCGCGTCCTCCCCACTTCCTTTACCCTCTCACCTATCCAAGATGAAACTTCCCCGCCGCATTTCAGAAGAACCAGATATCTTCCGCACCATCCAAGAAGCGAAACCTAATGCAAAATACCGGTGAGGATCCAGGCTACATAACAGGCCATCTTGTCTTCATCTTGAAGGAAGGCGTCGTCCATAAGAAAGAAGCATTCCTTTTCCTTTGCGCTCCGCCGGAAAAGAAGGCCGCAGGAAACTGCCGCGTTGGCGGCAGCTTTTTCTTGTCCACAAAGTGTTGCCCCTGCCCCTTTTCCCTTTCTCGTGCCTTTTCCTGCCCCCACGGGAAGCGGCAGAAACGATCCGCTCTTTCTGGTATAGCAAGTCTCCGGCGTGGCCGGAACCCGGTGGGCCTTGTCCACATAGATGGCTACCGATTTATGGATGGCGTTGTCTTCTTCGGGCAGATAAGAATAGTTCTTATAATCCGAATAGAAATACTTTAATTCTCCGGTGAAAACGGGAATCTTGAGCAGCCCATCCTCCTGCTGCGCCGAAAAGAAACAGCCCTGTCCGTTGCAGGCTAAGGAAGCGGGAAGAGGATGGGACAATTTCAAGCGGATGAACAGTTCTTTTTGAGGATTTCCAGCATAATCTGTACCGAAGACGATGGTATGCTCCAAGACCGTAAAAGGCGGTGCGAAAGATTGGACGGCAAATGAGGCTGTCCGCTCCAGTTCTGGCATCCCTTCGTCATGACCGTCCAGCCCTGATGAAGGCCGGCCCTGCAGGCCCTGTCCTGGGACTTGGTCCGTCCGGTTTAGGCCTCCTCCCAACAGCGCTGGATAGGCCAGCATGGGCAGAATGGAGAGCATCCCCCGGATATCGTCCGCATTGTGCAGGAGGAGAACTTTCAATAACCGTTCGTCCCTGTTCTCCCGATAGGCATGATAGAGCGAAATCAGTTGGCCGCCGTTAAAGGGATCCTCCCGGAAGATGCCGAGAAATTCCTCCAGCGTCCTCTGTTTGCAGTTTGCAAGCCGCAGGAAATTTTTCCAGGGAGAGATCTGCCGATAGATATCCAGTTGGGCCATATTTGCGAGCGTACAATGCAGACCATATTTTTTGCATCTGGCCTGTAGAAAAGGAACATCAAAGGTGGTGCCGTTAAAATGAACCAGCGTGCCGAAGGAGGCGGCGTATTGGGTGAACGCGTCGAGAACGGCTTCCTCCATAGCCGTATTTTCCGCGAACCATTGATGCATTACCCAGCTGCCGTTCTCCTTTCCGGCGGCGCCGATCAGATAGACGGAGGCGCTCTTCGGAGAAAGACCGGTGGTTTCGATGTCGAAAAAGAGAAGATCTTCTTTTTTTCCGAAAATGGAACAGATTACCTCCTGATATTGTGTTGATAATGGGATTGTTTGTGTTTTCATACAAAGATTATATCACATTTTGAAAAATAGTTGTAGAAATTTGTCGCAAATCAGAGTATCATAGAACTATCTGGTTTTCGTTCGTTGCGCCACGTGGAAAGGGCACCGCATTCTGTCTGCGGCTGCCGGGGCAGGGCAGCGCCATTTCCATGTGGTACGACGGACGGGAATATGACTGGTTCGGTTATCGGCCGGACAACCTCAGAATGATTAAATTAAAGGGGGGATCTTATTTTATGGCTAAGGCAAAGTTAACATTCCTGGGCGGTATCCATCCGTATGACGGGAAAGACCTGTCGAAGGATAAGCCCATGAAGGCTGTCTTACCCAAAGGGGATCTGGTGTATCCTCTATCCCAGCATATTGGCGCCCCGGCAAAACCCATCGTGGCAAAGGGGGATCGGGTTCTCGCGGGTCAGAAGATTGCGGAAGCGGGCGGCTTTGTGTCGGCGGCTGTTTTTTGCACGGTATCCGGGACAGTGAAGGCCATCGAACCAAGGCGCGTGGTCACCGGGGATAACGTGATGAGCATCGTGGTCGAGAACGATAAGCAGTATGAAGAGGTGGAATATCCTGCAGTGAAACCCGTGGAGGAGTTGTCCAGGGAAGAGATCATTGGCCTCATTAAGGAAGCGGGAATCGTCGGGATGGGGGGAGCCGGTTTCCCTACCCATGTGAAGCTGTCGCCCAAAGAGCCGGATAAAATTGAATATATCATCGCCAACTGCGCCGAATGTGAGCCCTATTTAACATCCGACTATAGAAGGATGATGGAGGAGCCGGAGAAACTGATCGACGGCCTGAAGGTAATCCTGCAGCTGTTCCCTTCGGCAAAGGGCGTACTGGCAGTGGAGGATAATAAGCCGGACTGCATCAAGCTGCTGAAAGAAAAAACGGCCGGGGAATCCCGGATCAGCGTGGCGGCTCTGCGCACCAGGTATCCTCAGGGTTCGGAACGCCAGCTCATCTATGCGGTGACGGGACGGGCCATCAATTCCTCCATGCTTCCGGCTGATGCGGGCTGTATTGTGAACAATGTGGACACCATCGTGGCCGTGAACAGGGCCGTCCGGGAGGGGAAGCCGCTGATGAACCGCATCATCACGGTGACTGGCGATTGTATCGCCAACCCACAGAACTTTATCGTGCGTATTGGAACCAATTATCATGAGCTGATCGAAGAAGCGGGCGGCTTTGCCAAGGAGCCTGTTCGGATCATTTCCGGCGGGCCCATGATGGGCTTTGGTATTTTCGATCTGGACGTGCCCACAACCAAGACGGCTTCGGCTCTTTTGTGCCTGTCTGCGGACGAGGTAGGGGAACCCTCTGCCTGTATCAACTGCGGCCGGTGTGTGGAGGCCTGCCCTTCCAGGCTGGTGCCTACGCTGCTGTCCGTTTATTCGGACCATCACGACATGGAAGCCTTTGAGAAGCATGAGGGGATGGAATGCGTGGAATGCGGCTGTTGCAGCTATGTCTGCCCGGCCAAACGGCAGCTCACCCAATCCATCAAATCCATGCGTAAGATGATTCTGGCAGAAAGAAAAAAGAAATAGGGGGATAAGAGCAATGAGCGATTTGATGAAAGTATCATCCAATCCGCATATCCGGTCAAAGGTTTCCACAGACCGGATCATGCTGACGGTAATAGTTGCCCTGCTTCCTGCGAGCATTTTCGGAATTTGGAACTTCGGGATCCGGGCGGCGCTGATCATAGCGGTGACGGTGGCATCCACGGTGCTAACGGAGCTTGCCTATGAGAAGCTGATGAAGAAAAAAATAACGGTAGGAGATCTGTCCGCTGTGGTGACGGGACTTTTGCTTGCATTAAATCTTCCGGTCAGCGTGCCCTGGTGGGTGGGCGTGATCGGCGGCGTCTTTGCCATTTTGGTGGTCAAGATGCTCTTCGGCGGGCTGGGACAGAATTTCATGAACCCCGCCCTGGGAGCGAGATGTTTTCTTCTGATCTCCTTCACCTCTCTGATGACCAATTTTGACTGCGACGCCTATACGGGAGCCACACCTTTGGCTGCGCTGAAGGCCGGGGAGCCGGTGAACGTGCTGGACATGGTGATCGGCCGGACGGCGGGAACCATAGGCGAGACTTCCATGCTCTGTATTGTGCTGGGCGCATGTATCCTGATCTGGTTTGAGATCATTGACCTGCGCATTCCCGGCACCTATATCGTGACCTTTGTGATCTTCCTGGCGCTGTTCGGCGGCCATGGAGTGGATAGATATTTTATCTCTGCCCATCTTTCCGGCGGCGGGCTGATGCTGGGGGCGTTTTTCATGGCAACGGATTATGTGACCAGGCCGGTGACGAAGAGGGGGCAGTATCTCTTTGGCGCATTCCTGGGAATCATGACGGGAATTTTCCGCGTGTTCGGAGCGGGTGCGGAGGGTGTTTCCTATGCCATCATACTGGGTAACCTCTTGGTGCCCCTGATGGAGAAGATCACCCTTCCCAAGGCATTCGGGAAAGGAGGAGAGCGCGCATGAAAAGCATGATAAAGGATGCGGGGATCCTTTTTGTGATTACGCTGTTCGCCGGCTTGGTGCTGGGCGGCGTCTATCAGCTGACCAAGGAACCGATCGCGCAGCAGGAGGAGCGGGCCAGAACCCTGGCCAGACAGGAAGTGTTCGCGGATGCGCAGCAGTTTGTGGAACCGGGCGGTTTTTCGCAAGAAGCTGCGGCAGATGTGATGGCTGCGGGCGGTTTTAACGTCAGCATTAACGAGTGTGTGATGGCCTGTGACGGCAGCGGAAATGCTCTGGGCTATGTGATCACCGTTACCACCCATGAGGGATACGGCGGTGATATCCGATTCGCCATCGGCGTGCGCAACGACGGAACTTTAAACGGCATATCCATCCTTTCCATCGCGGAAACCGCCGGACTGGGCATGCGTGCTGAAGAGGTTTTAAAACCCCAGTTTGCGGATAAAAACGTGGAGAGTTTTGTCTATACCAAGATCGGTGCGACGGCGGAGAATGAGATCGACGCCATCAGCAGCGCCACCGTTACCACCAGCGCGGTGACGAACGGTGTGAACGCGGGACTGTATTTTTTCCGGGAGCAGCTTCAGGCGGAAGGGGGGAGCATGAATGAATAAAGTGACGGAACGCCTGTATAACGGCATTATTAAAGAAAATCCCACCTTTGTGCTCACACTGGGCATGTGTCCCACCCTTGCGGTTACCACTTCGGCTGTGAACGGCCTGGGTATGGGACTTTCCACTACGGTGGTGCTGGCTTTGAGCAATTTGATGATATCCGCCCTGCGCAAGGTTATTCCGGATAAGGTGAGGATCCCTGCGTTCATCGTGGTGGTGGCCAGCTTCGTGACGGTGGTGGAGCTGCTCATGAAGGCCTATGTGACATCCCTGTATGCCGCGCTGGGGATCTATATTCCCCTGATCGTGGTAAACTGTATCATCTTGGGACGTGCGGAAAGCTATGCTTCCAAGAATCCGCCTATTCCGTCTCTTTTCGATGGGATCGGCATGGGGCTGGGCTTCTCCTTCGCGTTAACCTGCATCGGTGCGGTGCGTGAACTCTTGGGAGCGGGAGAAGTATTCGGATTCCATGTGATGCCTGCTTCCTACGTGCCCATGAGCATCTTTGTCATGGCTCCCGGCGCATTTTTCGTGCTGGCGGCTCTGACGGCGGTTCAGAACAAAATCAAGATCAACGGGGAAAAGAAGGGAAAGGATATGTCCAAAATCCAGTCCGGCTGCAGTTCGGACTGCATGTCCTGTTCGGATGCCGGCTGCTCCCATCGTTTTTATGACGATAAGGCGCAGGACGCGAAAGGGGAGGAGGTAAAATAAATGTTGGCACAGATGGGAGATCTGCTTCTTATCTTAATCAGTTCGTCTCTGGTGAGCAACGTGGTGCTGAGCCAGTTTTTAGGCCTGTGTCCCTTCCTTGGCGTGTCCAAGAAGGTGGAAACGGCGGCCGGCATGGGTACGGCGGTCATCTTCGTCATCACCCTTTCCAGCGCGGTGGCGGGCGTGATCTACAAATTCATTTTAACGCCCCTGCATATCACATATCTGCAGACCATCGTATTCATCCTAGTGATCGCAGCGCTGGTGCAGTTCGTGGAAATGTTTTTGAAAAAGTATATGGTATCCTTATATGAAGCGTTGGGCGTATACCTTCCTCTGATCACCACCAACTGCGCGGTGCTGGGCGTGGCCCTCACCAATGTGCAGAAGGATTACGGAATCCTCACGGGAACGGTGAACGGTTTTGCCACGGCTGTGGGCTTTACCATTGCCATCGTGATCCTGGCAGGCCTGCGCGAGAAGATGGCATATAACGACGTACCGGAATCCTTTAAGGGAATGCCCATCGTCCTGATTACAGCGGGGCTGATGGCGATTGCCTTCTGCGGTTTCTCCGGATTACTCTAGGAGGTGGGCGTGATGAGTGGTATATTGATCGCAACTGCAATCGTAGGCGGCGTGGGCTTATTCATCGGCCTCTTCCTCGGGGGCGCTGCCATCATCTTTAAGGTAGAGGTGAATGAAAAGGAGGAAGCCGTCCTGGCCGCCCTTCCCGGCAACAACTGCGGCGGCTGCGGCTTTCCAGGCTGTGCGGGCCTGGCTGCTGCCATAGCGGCTGGAGAAGCCCCGGTAAACCAGTGTCCGGTGGGCGGCGAAGAAGTGGGAAAGAAGATCGCTGAAATCATGGGCGTGGAGGCGGAAGGCGGAGAAAGAAAAGTTGCCTTCGTCCAATGCCAAGGGACCCGCGACAAGATCAAGCTGGATTATGAATATGTGGGCTTGCAGGACTGCCGGATGCTGGCTTTCGTACCCAATGGAGGAGCCAAATCCTGTAATTTCGGCTGCCTGGGTTACGGAAGTTGTGTGGAAGCTTGCCCCTTTGATGCGATCCATATTTTCAACGGTGTGGCTAAAGTGGATAAGGAGGCCTGTAAGGCCTGCGGAAAATGTATTTCCGTCTGCCCGAAGAATTTGATTACGCTGGTTCCTTATTCGGCGAAATACGCAGTGGCCTGCAGCTCTGGAAGCAAAGGGCCTATTACTATGAAGGATTGCCGCGCGGGCTGTATCGGCTGCGGTATCTGTATGAAGAATTGTCCGTCGGGCGCAATCAAGGTGGAGAACTTCAACGCCACCATCGATCAGGAGAAATGTACGGGCTGCGGTATCTGCGCAGAGAAGTGTCCGAAGAAAGTGATCGTTGTGCCTAATGGAAAGGCAAGAATCGAAGTTTAAATAGCTGAAAATGGCAACTTTTGCCGTAGGCAGCCCGAATGGAATCGCAGATGCGTAGTTGCGTCTGCGATTTCATGATCTTGATCTTAGGGCCGCCTTTCGGCGGTAGGATTAGGAATCGTGTAAAAATAAGCCCGATGGCTTATTTTCATACGTAATTTGTGCCGTAGGCGGCCCAAATTGAATTGCAGATGGGAAATCGCATGCGCGATTTCTCATCGCGCTGCCGCATGGGACGCGGCATGAAAGGATTGATATGGCAACCGTAACACTTGGAAAAGCAGGAATTACAGTGAATAAGAACGGGTTCGGCGCGCTACCGATCCAGAGGATCAGCGTGGAAGATGCGGTGCACCTGCTGAAAAAGGCCTATGTAAACGGAATTACATTTTATGATACGGCAAGAGCCTATACGGACAGCGAAGTGAAGCTGGGCGAGGCTTTTGCCGGGATGTGGGATCGAATTTATGTGGCCTCTAAGACGGCATCTTCTACACCGGAGGGATTCTGGAAGGATCTGGAGACCTCCCTTTCCAATCTGAAAACGGATCACCTGGATCTCTACCAGTTCCACAATCCGGCCGTCTGCCCAAAGCCAGGCGACGGAAGCGGGCTGTATGAATGCATGCTGGAGGCAAAAGCGCAGGGAAGGATCCGGCATATCGGCATCACCAACCACCGTTTGGCGGTGGCCCATGAGGCGATAGACAGTGGGCTATATGAGACTCTGCAATTTCCCTTCAGCTACCTTTCTACTGAAAAAGAATTGGAATTGGTGGAAAAATGCGAGAAGGCGGGGATGGGTTTTATCGCCATGAAAGCCCTGTCCGGCGGGCTGATCGGCAATTCGGCCGCGGCCTATGCTTACTTGGCCCAATATCCCCATGTGCTTCCCATCTGGGGTGTGCAGCGGGAAAAGGAGTTGGACGAATTCTTAAGTTACGTGGAAAATCCGCCTGCGCTCACGGAAGAGCTGCAGAAAGTGATCGATCATGACAGAGAGGAATTACAGGGAGAATTCTGCAGAGGCTGCGGATATTGTATGCCCTGCCCTGCCGGAATCGAGATCAATACCTGTGCCAGGATGTCCCTGTTGATCCGGCGTGCGCCCTCCGCGACGCATTTAACGCCGCGGGCACAGGAAATGATGGGAAAAATAGAAGACTGCCTGCACTGCGGCAAATGCAAGAGCAAATGCCCTTATGAGCTGGATACGCCCGCGCTTCTGGAACGGAATCTGAAGGATTATCGGGAGATCTTGGCGGGAAAAGCGCTGTAACGAACGGCGCCAAAGAAGTGTGATAAATAGAAGAATGGATCGGAGGTCTCCGATCCATTCTTCTATTTGTAAGGGTATGGCCCTGTTCTCTATTGAGAAGTTTTGCGTTGATCCGAAAAAACGGCACTTTGGAGAACAAATAAACCACCTGGTTGGAATTGCCGTGATAGAGGATAGGGACGACTGAGATTCATGGCAGAGAAAGGCCGCTGCTGGGATGGAGGGCATTATCCTGGGTGATGAATATGGCTTCCGTCCCGGGCAGGGATTCCACTAGGTCCATGCCCTCCTCCAGACCCAGGCAGAAACATGTGGTGCTCAGAGCATCCCCTTCCATGGAAGAAGAGGAGAGAATCGTTACGCCAAGCAATCCGTTTTCCACGGGATACCCGGTATCCGGATCCAGCAGGTGGTGATAGCGTTTGCCATCCTGCTCAAAGTATCGCTCATAAACCCCGGAGGATACGAGGGAAGAGTCGGTGACGGGGAGAACTGCCAGCGTTTCTCCGCGGGCGCCGAAAGGCTTCTGAATGCCGACCTGGAAGGGAGAACCATCCGGTTTGGAGCCAACGGTCAATACATTTCCACCCAGGCTGATGATGGCGCTGGAAACGCCGTTGGCCAAAAGATACTCTTTCAGCCGGTCGGCGATATACCCTTTGGCAATGAAGCCCAGATCGATCTGCGCTTCCGGATCGGTCAGGGTGACCGTACATCCGTCTATATGGACAGTTTCATAATCGATATGAGAAAGCAGGGAAAGGATATCGGATTCGTCCGGTATCCTGTTTCTTTGTCCGTTGGAGGACGATTCTGCCTCTTCTTCGGAGGCCTGTCCCGTGAAGTCCCACAGCTCCATGAGCGGGGCAATGGTAGGGTCGATGCGTCCGCCGCTCAATTCGGCATAAAATACTGCCCGCTCCAAAAGCAAGGCCGTTTCCTGGGAAACCAAGACGGGAGCGCCGTCGCTATGGTTAATGCGGTAAACATCGCTTCCCTCCAGCGTTCGGCTCAGCATATTTTCATAGAAATTACACAGATAAAAACATTCCTGGATCAACGGCACATCCTTTTGCCGATAGACGGTGAGCGTGACGGATGTATTCAGATAAAACCCGGTTTCTGAATAAGGCTGCGTACGGCTGCATCCCTGTAAAAGGAAACAGAGAACCAAGGATAGAAAGGCGGCTGAAACGTGGCGGCTGATGTAATGTCTCACTTTTCTCTCCCATCTGCGCGCTTTAACGCGCGTATAAATCCGGAGGGAGCAAAAGATTTTTAAATCTTCCATTCTTCCTCCCATCTGCGTGCAAGGCGCGCATCCCAATCGTCTCCTTGCGTATCGCAAGCGGTATTGTCGCCTTTCGCTCTGTACCATGTCGTTTACCCATTTTATCATATCTTTGGTGATCTTACAAAACTTGTCTTTTTTTAGATATATTTTCGGGACTTGCTGTATAAAATATTAATATAGTATGAAAGAATTTTTACAAAAAGATTACGCTGAGATAAATATGTGGATGGGAGAGATAGAATTCATGCATTGATTGGGAATCAAAAGAAAGGTATGGTGAAAACGTTTGTTAGCGAAAAGTATGAGGGCGTATCCCTTACTGGATGTATACAGAAGATACGCCGGAATCCTGATTCTTTTCCATATGGTGGCCGCTGCTGCCTGGATGTGCGCGGGCGGGACAGCGCTGAACCTGGCCGCTTCCCGGGAGATTCATCGGATTTCGGCGACAGAGCAGACAGCGGCAACCGTTTCGGAAGAGGAGATACGTCTCCAGGCGGATTTTAGGGATATCATTTCCAAAAGGCGGGTAATCGAATGTGATGTGCTGGAGAAACAACCCGTCTATGCGTTGAGCGAAGCGGAATATACGGCGCTTCTGAAGCTGGTGGAGGCGGAAGCGAGGGGGGAGGATGAGGACGGAAAGCTCCTGGTGGCGAATGTGGTATTTAACCGGGTAAAAAGCAGCCGGTTTCCCGATACCGTTTGGGAGGTGATCTACCAGAAGCAGTCCGGCGTCTACCAATTCTCTCCGGTGATCGGGGGCAGGATGGATCGGATGAAGGTCAGTGAGGAAACCAGGCGTGCCGTGGAAAGGGCGCTGTATGGGGAAGATATTTCCCGCGGGGCATTGTACTTCGTGGCCCGGCGCGCCACAGCAGAGAAGACCATGGGCTGGTTTGACCGGAATTTGACCTGGCTGTTCGCCCACGGCGGACATGAATTCTATGGATGAGATAAACGCACGAACGTCCCGCCTGCCTCCCATGGCTCCTGCGGCCTCCCGATCCGGCGCTGATTGCTGGCCCGTCGGGGGCACGCTCTCGCCCAGAACAAAACGGCAGGCTCCGGCGGGGAAGGGAGGGCTATCGGATCCTTTTCAGGCGCCTTTCATGCCATGGAGAGGAGACCTGCTTCCCAGGAGGGACGAATCCCGACTGGGAAGCGCCTAGGGCTCATCGGAATGTCTGGCATGAGTGCGCATAAAAAGGATCCGATAGCCCTCCCTTCCCCGCCGGAGCCTGCCGTTTTGTTCTGGGCGAGAGCGTGCCCCCGACGGGCCAGCAATCAGCGCCGGATCGGGAGGCCGCAGGAGCCATGGGAGGCAGGCGGGACGTTCAGTAACGGTTTATATGGCCTTCGCTTTTACTGCAAAGACGGTATGAAAACGTGGGGGCTATCATGCATCCAGTCCATCGCGCAGCGATTCTCACGGCAGGATGCATTCACGCGTTTGCTCTGATTTTATGGAGGAACCAGATTGCAAGGCCGGAAATTGTATGCTATACTGATTTGACGAAAGAGGAAGGCGGCGATTTCCGGGGCCGCTTTTACATAGGAAAGGCCGCCTGGCGGCAGAATGCGAGGAAGGAATGGAAATCTTATACAGAAGTACCAGAGGCGACGAGAGAGTGAGCGCTTCCCAGGCAATCCTGAAGGGGCTTTCCGGGGATGGAGGGCTGTATGTGCCGGAACGGATCCCGGCGCTTTCCAAAACCCTGGAGGAGCTGGGCCAAATGGATTATCAGGAAGTGGCCTATGAGGTGATGAAGCTGTTTTTTACGGATTTCACCGAAGAGGAGCTGAAGGGATGTATTGCAAAAGCCTATGATGACAAGTTTGATACGGATGTGATTGCGCCGCTGGTGGAGGCGGACGGAGCGTTCTATTTGGAGCTTTTCCACGGGAAAACCATTGCTTTTAAGGATATGGCGCTCTCCATCCTGCCCCATCTGATGATTACGGCGGCGAAGAAGAACCGGATGGATCGGGAGATCGTGATTCTCACGGCGACCTCGGGGGATACGGGAAAGGCGGCCCTGGCCGGCTTTGCAGATGTGCCCGGCACGCGGATCATCGTTTTTTATCCCAAGGGCGGGGTAAGCCCCATCCAGGAAAAGCAGATGGTAACCCAGAAGGGCAGCAATACCCTGGTGGTGGGAATAGACGGCAACTTTGACGATGCCCAGACCGGGGTAAAGAAGCTTTTCTCAGACCGTGGGCTGGCTGCGGAATTGGAGGAGGCCGGATTCGTATTTTCTTCGGCCAATTCCATCAATATTGGCCGTCTGGTACCTCAGATCGTTTATTATGTTTATGCCTATACCCGTCTGGCGGCGGAAGGTCGGATCAAAGCGGGAGATCCCATCCATGTGACGGTTCCCACTGGCAATTTCGGAAATATCCTGGCAGCCTTCTACGCGAAGAACATGGGACTTCCCATCGCCAGGCTGCTATGCGCGTCCAATGAAAACAAAGTGCTCTATGACTTCTTCCGGACAGGGTCCTACGATCGGAACCGGGAATTCATCCTGACCAGTTCTCCGTCTATGGACATCCTGATTTCCAGTAATTTAGAGCGGCTGATCTTCCGTCTCACCAAAGAGGACCCCTCCCAGACGGCAGAACTGATGTCCGCATTGTCTGGAGAAGGCAGATACGAAATCACTCCGGACATGCAGGAGCGACTGAAGGATTTCTACGGAGGCTATGCGAAGGAAGCGGAAGCCTTCGCTAAAATCCGTTCCCTCTATGAAAAGACGGGCTACGTGATCGACACCCATACGGCGGTGGCCGCAGCGGTATATGACGCTTATAGAAAAGAAACCGGGGACGAAACCCCTACGGTGATCGCTTCCACCGCTAGCCCGTTCAAATTTACCAGAAGCGTTATGCAGGCAATTGATGAAAAGTACAAGGATGCATCCATCGGCGATTTTGAATTGGTGGATAAACTCTCAGCCCTCGCCAATGTGCAGGTTCCACGAGCCATAGAAGAAATCCGAACCGCACCGGTCCTCCATCGGGCACAGTGCGGGAAAGATGCCATGAAAGACGTAGTTAGACAGTTCTTGGGACAATAAAAACGATAAAATGAAGGAAACGGAAGTTTCGATGCGGATCATGGATTTTACCTGCCGCCACGTGGAGGAAGCCTCTGCGCTGGCTCTGGCGGGCTATGAAGAAGAAAGGCGGCATGTTCCGGGCCTGCCTGCCAAAACGGATATCCCTGGTATCAGGGAACTGGCGGAAAACGGCCTGGGAGTGGCGGCTTTAGAAGGAGGGCGGCTGGTGGGCTTCTTATGCTGCTATCCGCCTTTTGAAAACGCCTTTGGCTCCACAAAAGCGCGGGGCGTTTTCTCTCCCATGGGAGCAAATGGGGCGGTTTTGGAAGACCGTGCCGCGATCTATGCTGCGATGTATCAGGCAGCGGCAGAAAAATGGGTACAAGCCGGAGCGGTCAGCCATGCGCTGTGCCTATATGCCCATGCGAAAGAGCTACAGCATCAATTCTACTTATATGGCTTCGGCTGCCGCTGCATGGATGGGATCCGCCTGCTGAGACAGCCTGCGGCCGTTTTGTCTCCCCAAGCTGCCCAATCCGCCAAACAACAGGAATCCAGATACGAATACAAGGAACTTTCTACGGAAGAATGGGCTGATTTATACCCCCTTGTCTTTGCCATGTACCGCCACTTCCAGAAAAGCCCCTTTTTCTTAAACCGGAAACCGCCGCAAAAGGAAGAATTCCGTCGCCTTTTTGAAGAAGAAAACCATCGCTTTTTCGGCGTGAAACAGAACGGAAACCTATGCGCCTACCTGGAGACGGCCAAAGAGGGAGAAAACTTTCTGGCCCAGGAAGAAGGATATCTACATGTCACCGGGGCATACTGCCTTCCCGAGTGCCGGGGCAGCGGAATATACCGCCGTCTGCTGGATTATGCAGTCTCAACGCTTTTATCGGAGGGATACACCCATCTAGGCGTGGACTTCGAGAGCCTGAACCCCGCTGCATATGGATTCTGGAAGAAAGGATTCGATATCTACACCCATGGCGTGGTACGCAGAATCGATGAAGGGATTCTGGAGAAGAAATAGGCACATAATCAAACCGAATACGGAAGCCCTGTATACCAAATTTTTAGAATATACGAAATCAAGAGAAAGAGATACTGGTTTGTAGCGCTTTCTCTTTTTTCTTTTAGAAAATGTTACGGCTTCGGCAAACATGGGCAAGGGTCGGCGGCTGTCGTTTCCCCGGCCGTCTGCCCATGGGAATCACAGAGGGGACCATCCAAAAACACCGGCACTTAGCGAGCACGTCCTTCGCGAGCTTAGTACCGCTGTGTTTTTGGCTGAGCGAGAGCGTGTCCCCGATGGATCCCCGCAGGCAGCCGCACCAGGCAGGGCAGGGACTGGGCAAGAGGCAGGGGCAGAGGGGATGGTGAATCGTTCCTGCGGTTGCAGCGGGGCGCCATCAGGCTTGGGAACAGAAA
>CANSTU010000075.1 GCA_947650005.1 uncultured Lachnospiraceae bacterium | reverse complement strand
GATGACTGCCGTGCCTCCTCCTGGAACGCTCCTCTATGGGCGGTATCCGGGCAGGCGCATGAAAAGCAACATCCTACAATGAGCGGTTGGGTTTGCATGGCAAAGCCTGATAGTGTATAATGTTTCCAGATGAAAACGGGAACCAGATAAATCAAGCGGATGGGATTGCCTTAATTAGAGGTATGCCTTGCAGGCAGATGGGAGCAGCAATGGATAAAGGGGAACGATTGAATAAATATTTGGCAGACTGCGGCCTTGCTTCCCGTAGAGATGCGGATCGAATGATTGCGGCAGGGCGTGTATGTATAAACGGCCAGGCAGCGGAACCGGGAATGCGGGTTATGCCGGAGGATCGGGTTATGGTGGATGGGCGCATCCTTGAGAAAAGGAATCGGAAGGTGGTGCTGGCCTATTATAAGCCTGTGGGCGTGACTTGTACGGAACGGGACAAGCATGCGGAAATGACGATCCGGGATGTCGTTTCCTATCCAATTCGGGTAACCTATGCGGGGCGTCTGGACAAGGATTCGGAAGGACTATTGCTGTTGAGCAATGATGGGGACCTGATTAACAGGTTGATGCGCGCGTCCTCTTATCATGAGAAGGAATATTTCGTGCGGGTGAATAAACCCGTTACGGACGCCTTTTTGAAGAAGATGGGAGAAGGCGTATTCCTGAAGGAACTGAACGTGAAGACCAGGCCCTGCGAGGTGGAGAAGGTCGGAAAGTTTGTTTTCAGGATCGTCTTAACCCAGGGATTAAACCGGCAGATCAGACGGATGTGCCGTGCAAACGGATATGATGCTCAAGGGATAAAAAGAATACGCGTGGCCAATATTAAGATCGGGCGATTGAATCCGGGGGGATATCGTCTGGTGGAGGGATCGGAACGGGAAGAACTTTACCGCATCACACAGGAGGGGCTGGGGGGTTTGGATAAACCTCCTGAAGAAAGCCGCAAAAACGAGTGAGGGAGAAAGGTTCGGATGGAGAAGATGGATAAAACGGGCAGGATGAAGGAATTGATCATCAGGCTCACAGAGGCCTCACGGGCATATTATGCCGAGGACCGTGAGATCATGAGCAATTATGAATATGATAAACTATATGATGAATTAACGGCCCTGGAAGCGGAAACAGGGACGGTTCTGGCAGGAAGCCCCACCGTGACGGTGGGCTACGAGGCGGTGGAGGAGCTCCCCAGGGAACGGCATGAACAGCCCATGCTTTCTTTAGGGAAGACTAAGAGCCGGGAGGAACTGCAGGAATGGCTGGGCGATCAAAAAGGGATTCTGTCCTGGAAGCTGGATGGCTTAACCATCGTTCTGACATACCGGGACGGCGGGCTGTATAAGGCCGTTACCAGAGGAAATGGGGAGATCGGAGAAGTGATCACTCCCAATGCGCGGGTATTTACGAACATTCCGCTGGCAATTCCTTTCAAGGGGGAATTGATCCTGCGGGGAGAGGCAGTCATTACCTACGAAGATTTTGATAGAATCAATGAAAAGATTGAGGATGTGTCTGCCAAATATAAGAATCCCAGAAATTTGTGCTCCGGATCCGTGAGGCAGCTCAACAGTGAGGTGACGGCGCAGAGAAACGTGCGTTTCTATGCCTTTTCCTTGGTGAGCGCGGAAGGGGAGGATTTTCATAACTCCAGAAAGGAGCAGTTTTCCTTCCTTGCGGATCTAGGGTTTGAAACGGTGGAATACAGGGAAGTGGACTCGGAGAGTATCCAAAAAGCGGTTTCCGATTTTGAAGAGAAAGTGGAGCACTTTTCCGTTCCTTCGGATGGGCTGGTGCTGATCTATGAGGACATCGACTATGGGCTTTCCCTGGGAAGGACGGCCAAGTTCCCTCGGGATTCCATCGCATTCAAATGGGAAGACGAAACGGCGGAAACCACCCTGTGCGAAATAGAGTGGAGCGCCAGCCGGACAGGTTTGATCAATCCGGTGGCGATTTTTGAACCTGTGCAGCTGGAGGGTACGACGGTGAGCCGCGCCAGCGTACACAATGTGAGTATTGTAAAGGGATTGAAACTGGGGATCGGGGATCGGATCAAGGTATATAAGGCGAACATGATTATTCCTCAGATTGCGGAAAATCTGACGGAGAGCGGGAATTTGGAAATCCCGGAGCGTTGTCCGGTATGCAGCGGCCTTACCAGAATCGAGCAGGTGGGCGAAGTGCAGTCTCTGTATTGCACCAATCCGGAATGCGATGCCAAGAAGGTTAAGGCCTTCACCCTTTTCGTGAGCAGGGATGCATTAAACATCGATGGACTATCTGAGGCAACTTTGGAAAAATTCCTGGGCAGAGGATATCTGCACCGTTTTGCGGATCTGTTTCACCTGGAACGGCATCGGGAGGAGATCGTTGCGATGGAAGGCTTTGGGGAGAAATCCTTTGGAAATCTCATGGCCAGCGTTGAAAAAGCCAGGGAGACCACCCTTCCGCGGGTAATTTACGGACTGGGCATTGCCAATATCGGCCTCGCCAATGCGAAGATGCTATGCAGGGAGTATGGGGGAGATATTGATCGCATGCTTTGTGCGGATGTGGAAGAATTAAGCCTGATAGACGGGATCGGAGAGGTAATCGCCAGCGCTTTCTGTGATTACTGGCAGTCGCAGGAAAACAGGAAGAATTTGGAACTGCTGCTGGCAGAGCTCACGATTGAGCAGGTAGAGGTGGACGAGTCAGCCCAGACTCTGAAGGGGCTGGTTTTCGTGGTGACGGGCAGCCTGAATCACTTCGACGGGCGAAGCGCCCTAAAGGAGCTCATTGAAAGCAAGGGAGGGAAGGTGACTGGAAGCGTGACAGGCAAGACCACCTGCCTGATCAATAACGATAGCACGTCCAATTCCGCCAAAAATAAAAAGGCGAGAGAGCTAGAGGTACCTGTCCTTACGGAAGAGGAATTTATGGATCGATATTTGGAATTGTAATGGATCGCCGCCTTTGGCGGCAGAATGTGAGGAAGAAATGCCGATCAAAGTACAAAGTGATTTGCCTGCCAGGGATATTCTGGATAATGAGAATATATTTGTCATGGATGAGTACAGAGCATTGCATCAGGATATGCGTCCTCTGCAGATCTGTATCTTGAATCTGATGCCGGTAAAGCAGGATACGGAACTGCATTTGCTGCGTTCCCTATCCAATACGCCGTTACAAGTGGATGTAACCTTCATGAAAATGAACAGCCATGTATCCCTGAATACATCCATGACCCATTTGAACCAGTTCTATCACCCCTTTGATGCGCTCAAGGAGAATAAATACGATGGATTGATTATCACAGGCGCTCCTGTGGAACAGATTCCCTTTGAAGAAGTGGACTATTGGCCCGAACTGTGTGAAATCATGGAATGGTCCGTAAAACATGTGACCAGTACCTTTCACATCTGCTGGGGGGCGCAGGCAGGGCTTTATTATCATTTCGGTCTAAATAAGGTATTGCTGCCGGAAAAACTGTTCGGCGTGTTTTCACACAGGGTATTGAACCGCAAGGTTCCGCTGGTTCGCGGGTTCGACGATTTTTTCTGCATTCCCCATAGCCGCCATACTGCGGTACGGGCCGAGGACATCCATAACTGTCCTGAATTGACGGTTATGGCGGAGTCGAAAGAAGCTGGCGTGCTTCTGTGCATGGCAGGGGGAGGAAAGCAGATTTTCGTAATGGGTCATCCGGAATACGACAGATATACCCTGCACAATGAGTATGTACGCGACCGGGACAAGGGCCTGCCGATCCAAGTGCCTTTGAATTATTATCCGGGGGATGACGATACCCAAAAGCCCAGGCTGCAATGGAGGGCCCATTGCAATAATTTATATACGAATTGGCTGAACTATTATGTTTATCAAACCACGCCTTATGATATCCGTGAGATTTGATTACTGATATTACTGCATCATATTTTACGTCAGCAAAAAATCCCCGTTTCAGGCTTCGAAACAGATCCTGAAACGGGGATTTTCCCAAGGGATGCACGAGAACCGTCTGTGCCCCTATCTCTTATGTCTTGGGCTTTCCCTCACTTTATTGCAGGCCTTGATCATCTCGGTGAGCATATAGATTTTATATCTGCTCTCATAATAGCTGAGCAGAGGGGAAACGGAGTCCTTATTGACCACCACATATTTGGAAGGCAACCCGGTCAAGGTCAGGGCGCATACGTCGGTAACGCAGCGCTGGCAAGGGCATACATTATACTGTTTCAAAAAGTCATCGATATCCTGACGAAGAAGAAGCTGTTCCATCACGTTGACAAAATGATAATCTCCGCTCTGAAGCGTGCTGCTAAGCTGGCTCTTGGGAACGATGGGAACGGGTTTGGACTGTGCGGGCTCGCTTTCCGTCTCCTGAGAGGCCTCGGGCTGAACCTCTTCGTCCGCTGGCTTTGTTTCCTGCGGTTTTGGTTCTTCCAAAGCTTCTTCCTGGGTCTCCATCTCGGCGGCAGCCGGAGCTTCGGGTTCGTCCGCTGCTTCTGGCATAACGGGTTCCTCCTGCGCAGGGGCAGGTATTTCTTCCTGCAATGCGGGTTCTTCCTGTGCAGGCGCATCCTGCGCAAGATCCTCTTGCAATTCTTCGGAAAGTTTGTTTAGGATCTCCTGGGAAACACGGTCGTTGATGCTTCCTTCATCCACAACGGTTACCTTGGAAGGGGAGACGGTATGGGACTGAACATCCCCTTTCTTTTCAGAAGTGTCTGCATTGGTGGATTCTGCGGTTGCAGCGGTATCTTCCGTTTCAGAGGAAGCACCGTTCGTGAGAAGATCCATCACATGGGACGTCTTATTTGTTTTCTTGGCCATTATGTATTACCTCCTTTAAATGGATCTCGGGCGCTATCTCGGTGAGGAAGGCCAGATAATCCTTGACTGCAGAAGAACGTGGATTATATGAAAAAATGCTCTCGCCATGGGCCGGCGCTTCCGCAATTGCCACACCGGAGCGGATTTTTGTATCAAAAACTTTGGAATGGATCTGATTTGCTAGCTGCTGCGCCATCTCCAGGACATCCCTGGATAATAGAGTACGTGCATTGAATCTGGTGAGCAGGATGCCCAGTACATTCAGCCCCGGATTAAAGCTGGCCCGTACGGATTCAATGGTTTCCTTTAGCTGGGCAAGCCCAACCAGGCTTAAAATATCGGAGGCCATGGGGATGATCAGGAAATCCGATACGGAGTAGGCATTAACCGTGAGCAGGTTCAGAGCCGGCGGCGTATCGATCACGATATAATCATATTGGTCTGCGACTGGGCGGATCGCATTCCTGAGAATGAATTCACGGTTAGCGGGGATAGTTTCCAGCCCGCTGCTGCTGAGCGTAATATCGGAAACCAGCAGATCGCCATAGTCCGTCTGGATGAGTGCGTCTTGAACCGGAACGGAACCCTTCAGCACGTCCAGGACGGTATAGCGGTTATCCATACCGGCGCCCAAACAAAACCCCAGGTTTCCCTGGGGGTCAAGGTCGATACCCAAAACCTTTTTTCCTGAAAGGGAAATTCCGGAGGCCAGCGCGGCGGAGGTAGTGGTTTTCCCCACGCCGCCCTTTTGGTTTGATACTGTAATAGTAATTGACAAAACGGTACCTCCAAATGTAAAATAATAAGTAAAAATGATTTTAGAAAAAATGATTTTTCTGAAATGTTATTTTTATTATATATCATGTCGATAAATAAGTATAGTTAAAAATGATTTTTTTGATGGATCAAACGTTGAATTTTAAGAAGAGAAAGGAGATAGAAAAGTGGCTAGTTTATCGTCCAGCAGCGGTGTATCCAGTGCCCTTGGCAATACTGCGTTGAGAGGTTTTGGCGGTATGGCGACAGGGATTGACCGTGATGCAATCATCGAACAGATGACCCTTGGCACCAATACAAAGATTAAGAACCAGGAGAGCGCCATCACCAAACTCGAGTGGAAACAGGAGGCTTTCCGGAGCATTAGCGACAAGATTATTGATTTGACGGATAATTATATCAGTTATTCTTCAGGCGCAAATCTGGGAAATCCTGGTTTTTTTGCGAAGAATATTATCAGTTTGCATGGTAAAGAGAACTCCACCAGATTTGTGACGGCTACCGGTTCTTCTGAGCTGATCAATAATGTTTCCATCCAGGCCGTGAAGCAGCTGGCCTCTGCCAGCGTACAGAAATCTGCAGCGCGTACGGAAAAGGAACTGCAGTTTTCTATGAACGATCTGAACGCCATCACCTACGAATCCAATTTGAAAGGGACCAAGCTGGAATTCGGTATCTATGATGAGAAAGAGGGTTGGCAGGGATCGGCTTCGTTCACTTTCCCCGACAGCTATACGGTAGGCGAGGGAGATGATAAGAAGACCGTAACGATTGATTACTCTGTGAAAGATGAAGCAGGGATTAAACAGCTCGTCGAAGATCTGAATAAGGCGCTTGAGAATTCAGACGTCAAGATAGGCGATAAGGAAATCAAAGAAGCCATTAAATTTAAATATGATGAAACCTCTAAAAAGATTAGCCTTGTCGATAAGGATGGAAACGACTTTGGAAAAGACGCTACAATTGGCGGTTATGGGATAAAGACAAGTTCATCCGCCCTGTCTGCGTTGGGATATACCGGGGATAAGAAGGATCCTACGATGACGCTGGATTCCTTCAATGCGGGAGTGTCGAAGGACTTCTATGACAGCGCCATCACCGAAAAAACCAATCTCGATTATCTGGCCGGTAAGAAGGTAACCTTCAATTACGATGGGAACAAAAAGGATATCGAACTGATCACCAAAGAAGAGGCAGCCCATCTTAAGAGTATCATGGAGGATACCACGAAGACAGAAGACGAGAAAAAAGCTGCTCAGATGGAATATTGGCAGGGAAAGCTGCAGGAACGTCTGGATAAGAACTTCGGAGGGGCAACGACCTCGGCGGACGGGAAGGTTACCAACGGCATTCAGGTTAAGATCGGTGCAAATGGCGGTCTGTCCTTTGCCACCAAGGCGGATTCCAGCGTGGCGATTACCACCAATGACGCCACCGTGCTGAAGACTCTGGGGATTGGAAACGGAGAATCCAACAAAGTCAATATGAGCGGAAAGCTGAATCAGTCCGGCCTTGGCATTGATATTAATGAAGAAGATGCTTCGGGAGAAAAGGTCTATAAGGATGGCCTCGTTATCAATGGCGTAACGATCGGCGGCATCGATGCGAATACCTCGATCAGTACCATTCTTTCGAAAATCAATTCTTCTAAGGCTGGGGTGAAAGCTACCTATGTCAGCGCTACAGGCCAGTTCATGCTGGTGTCCAATGAAACAGGCGCCGGAAGGGATATCAAGCTGGATTCCAAGCTGGCGCAGGATCTTTTTGGCAGCTATAATGCGGATGGCAGCAAGAATATGGACGACTTTGTGGAAGGTAAGAATTCCATTGTCGATATCAGCTATGGTAACGGTGTAACCGTGCAGATGGAACGCTCTTCCAATACCTTTAATCTGGAAGGATTGAACGTAACCGTTTCCGGCATCTTCGGCGGCGAATGGCAGAAGGACGAGAACGGAAACAACGTAAAATGGATAGAGGATACCTCTGGCAGCGTTACCTTCAGCGCTAAGGCCGATGTGGATAAGGTAACGGAGACCGTAAAGAAGTTTTTTGAAGAATTCAATACCCTGGTATCCGAGGTTAACACCCAGATCACCACCCGTCCTGACAGTTCTTATGGTCCGCTGACGGATGAGCAGATGGAGGAGATGAGCGAGAAATCCATCGAGAACTGGGAGAAGAAAGCGAAGGCAGGCCTTTTATACAATGATTCCACCATGCGTGAACTGAGCATGGATATTCAATCCATCTTTACCAAGATGATGAGCAACGGGGCCAGCTATGATGATTTGAAAGAAATGGGTATTACATATTCGGAAGATTATTTGGACGGCGGCAAGCTGGTATTCGATGAGACTGCCTTTAAAACGGCTATGGAAAATGATCCGGAAAAGGTAGCCAATGTTTTCACCGGCGGCGGGAACGTAGATAAGGGAATGGTAAAGATTCTGGATGAAACCTTTACTCCTTACGCCACTAGGTATGCGTCAAAGAACCAGGTGGGGAACTCCCAGGGTTCCTATGGACGTCTGATCGAGGAAGCAGGATCGGAAAAGGTGCCTACGTCTATTTTGAAAAACCAGATCTATAAGGATATCCAGACAAAGAAGGATCTGATTGCACAGCTCCAGACGAAGCTTAAAACGGAACAGGATCGCTATATTTCTATGTTTACAACGATGGAGACGATGATCAATCAGATGAATTCCCAGTCAAGCTGGCTTTCCCAGTTGGGATAATAAATTGACATCGCTGCCGGCCGGAGAGCCGGCCGGCGGCGGAAGTCTTAGGATTTTCCAAATAGGACTGTATTCGTCGAGTTTATGAAGGAAGGGATTAAATGAGCGGATATAATCGTTATAAAGAACAGAGCATTTATTCCATGTCAGGATCGGAGCAGTTAATGCTTTTGTTTGATGAATCGATCAGGCGTTTGACAAGGGCAGAGCTTTCTTTAGAGGATAAAAATTACGAAGACTTTGAGGACTGTCTGATGAGAACGAGTCGGATCGTTCGTTATTTAATCGATATTCTGGATATGGAACAGCCGATCAGTAATGATTTGCGGAGGATTTATAATTATCTTGTCTATGATCTGAGCCTGATAAAAGCGGGAAGGGAGCGGAGAAAGGATGAGATAGGACGGATCCGCAATATTCTTTCCGAATTAAGGTCTGCCTTTTTTGAGGCCAGCAAGAAGGTAAGTGATATGCATGTGGTCAAGGAAGCTGTGGTAAGGGGTTGATGTTTTCGATACACGGTTTCTTTCAGAGATAGGAGTGTGGCCGATGGAATTGGATTTGACAAAGGTTATGATCCTTGTTCAGAGAAGATATGGAGCGGTGAGAGAAATTTACAGACTTACGAAAGAGTTGGGGGAGGCGTTCGAACGGAATGATGAGGTATCCGCATCCATGCTCTTGCAGATGCGGGCGGACGAGATGGAAAAGGCAGATGTCTGTATCAATCAGATATGGGAGATGGGAGGAACAGATCACAGAAATCAGGAAAAACTGCGTACTCTTATGCAAGCTGATCCGAGTGAAGCAGTAGGGGAAAGTTCGGAGGAGAAAAGAATTTATGAGATCCGGCAAAGAATCAAGGAGATGGCAGAGGAACTGCGCAGTATTGACCAGAAAATGAGTCAGAGTGTGGCCAGGGAAAAATCTTTTTATAAAACAAAGGCTGTGCAGATGGAAAACTTTTCGGCACAGGCTTGATAAACTCTCTATTGGTGCAGTATCGTAAGTGCTGTTTGCGATATGCAGGAGTATATTTATGAATCAATTATTATTTGAAGGACGTACCCTGGTGGGAATCGTATCGTCGATTATCCGCCAGGATTCTGTGCGTGTTGTATATAACCGCCTCGATTGGGAAAAAATATACCGCATTGCGGATTATCATAATGTTGCAAATATCGTTTATCTCGGTGTTCTGGGCAAGGGAGACGTCCTGCCTGAGAAATGGCGGGATCGTTTTTTTGAACGTTATCAGGAAGCGTTAAAGTTTGGCGAAAACTATGAGGAGTCTTTCAAGGAAGTACTGACGTGGCTGGATATGAGAAAAATTTCATGTACAGTTTTGACTTCTGCTGCTGTTCGGGATTTCTACAAGATCTCAGAGGCGGCGGAAAACAGCGTGCTTCAAATTCTTCTGGATGCAGAGCAATATTATTTAGCCAGAGGGTATCTGATAGACCTGGGGTATGAGGTGGACCAAATTTATGAGGGTTATGGAGAGCGTCTGACGAAATGGACAGGGATATCTGTAGCGTTATATCATAAGTTGCCTTTCCGGACATTGGCCTACACCCGTAATATGACCCGGCTGCTGGAGACAGCAGTACTCAAGGAACCCTATCAGAATATCCGTGTGCTGCCTCTGGAAAGCGAATTTCTGTTCCGTATGGCCAGAGCGGTGTACCGTTATGTAACGGATGAATTGACCTTGAGAGAAGTGTTAGACTTGCTGTTATGCCATCAGGCATGGCGGGATGAGATGGACAGGGAAAGGCTTCGAAAACGTCTGTCAGATTTTTTTATCGATGAACTGTCAGAGAAGCTCCTTCGTATTTCCTATATGTGGTTTGGCGATAAAAAGGATGATTATTTTACCGACAGTCCTGAAGATATGGCCGTATATGATGTTCTGGAGGATCGGCTTCTGACAAAGGGAATTGTGAATAATGAGACGGATGCCCAGGCGCTCCGCCTGCAGAGAATGATCCAAAAGGAAATCGACAAAGAGCGGCGCAAAGAAGAGAGAAAGCAATTTGCAAAACGTTTGGAAGGATGGCAGGAAGGAATAGAGAAAAAGTGGAAATGGCTTTTTCCGGATTATCATTATATGGCTTCCATTTATCCTGCGGTGGAAAGGATTCCGGTTCTGCTCCCTATATTCTGGTTTCTCCGATGTGGGAGAATGTTGTGGAGAATCGTAATAAAATGAATCATGGAATTGGATAAAGTTACATAAAAATGGCGTTATGCATTCGCTTTGATATGCATAACGCCATTTCTGTTTATAGTTTTTAACAACCCTTTCAACTCGTTTGGGAATCCTTCTGTTCGTTATCGGTTCGCTGTTTCAGAATAGATTGCAGGAGCATTACGGAATTCACGTTGGGAGCCAGAGCAGATTTATTGGTCTGTTCTGCCTCGGAAAGTTCTTCTCTTAGAATGGAAACCTGCTTTGGAGCATCAATGGCCACCCGAACTCCGTCTGCAGCACATTCAATAATTGTGATGCGAATATTGTCTCCTATTAAAAGGCTTTCATTCTTTTTGCGTCGAAGTACCAACATACTATTCGTCACTCCCATTTTCTGAATCAACTACAGCGGAAAAGGAACGCATCTCATGGCGGTAGTCATAAAGGCTGCCTTCCAATATTACCTGAATGCCATGGCGCGTCTGAGGGTTGATCACCAGAGGACATTTCAAATTCACCGTATTCTCCAGATAATTTTCCTTCACGACACAAATCGCATAATAGGAAAGTTCCTCTTCTTCGTCAACGCCCAAACAGGAGAGCTCCTGAGGCGCAAGCGTAGGAGAATAATCGGGGCAAAGGAGGAATGGGTTAATCAATACAAATTCCACCCTGCATTCCTCCACTGACACCATTAAAAGCATGGAATCGTCATCTTCATTCAAATTCAGAAGAAGATATTTTGTCAGCTTTGGAAAACCAAAGAGACCATCTGGAAAAATCACAAGATCGCTGTCTTCATACTCTACGACCCCATAATCCGTTTGTATTGTCATACGAACTAACACTCCTATGTGAACAAATTAACACTGCCACCAGAATCATCCCGGGGAGGGACATAATTGAAACCACCCAAATACTCCACATGCACCTGAGGCCTTTGGGTAATGATAGTCATCACCAGAGGAGGGAGATAGGTCAAATCTCCCCGCGCCACGCGCATCTCAAAGGAACCCCGCTGTGCCGTATAAGCGGTACTGGTTTCCATAGAAACATCTTGAACCACATCCGTGGCGGCAGCTGCAACGACCGGATCCGCCATTTCTTCCGTACTCGCTGGGCTTATTGTTTGAGCGGGCGTAGGCGTAGGACGTTGAACAGCCGCCTGACGGTAAGCAACCTTCTGGAAGGAATTATCTTGATTTTGCGTTGGCGTAGCGAGCGTCTTCTTGGAAAACGTCCGATTGATCCGCCTAACATCGTCAATGGATATAGGGCTTGCTTTTGAAGTGCTGCGCTGCATGGTCTGCCTTGCGATCGCTTTTCTTCTTTCAATATCCACGGAACCAGAATTGACGAGCCGGGCATTCTGTGTATAGCGCACCATCTGGAGTGGTTCAGTTGTTATTTTAATAAGTGGTTTCATAAGATGGCCTCCTTTCCTTTTATTTTCAGGCCTTGTCGATTAACCCATAAAGTCGAAGAGGGAAGAACCCATAAGTTTGGAGCCAACCTGCAATGCAGCATTATAAGAATACTGACTGTTAAACATTTCCATAATCGCTTCGTAAGGATCGGCCCCTAATTTTTCCCTATACTGATCCTGAAGGGAATCACTAATGGAATTAAGGCGATCCAGGGTGTCATCCAAAAGGGAATATTTGTTGCCCAGATCGGAGAACACTGTGCTGAGAGTATGTTCCGTTTCTGTCATGGAATCGATGGTATTTCCCAGAACCTCCACCAGCTTAGGCTTATCACTGGTGACAGAATATTCATTAATAGCGAGAGCTGCAGAACCAATCAGAGCGATCGGACTCTCGTTCAAACGCTTCTGGATTTCTGCTTTTGGATCATTAGAAGCTCTAACCGCATCGGAATTAAATCCTGTTATGAGATTTAAACCTCCGGTATAGGTGTCCAGGAGAGTACCGCGATCACTGATATCACCGTATCCGATATCGATACGTCCCTGCTCGGACATGGCAGTGATCAAACGATCCCAATCTGCATCGGGCTTTTCATCGAGCGTGAACTCATACGTTCCATCCTTGGCGGCAGATTCCTGCAGAATAAAAGTAAATTCCGTAACTTTATCTTCCCCCGGAAAGACATGGCTGTAAGTCATTACCATTTTGTCGTCCTGTTGGGATAGGGAGAAGGGAGAGGTGGAAACATCATTTCCGCCGAAGATATAGAAATCCTCATACTGCATATTCAGGTCATTGATCATACTCTGTTGTTTCTGAAGCAGATCGTCCCGAATGGTCTGAATATCGCCGCTTCCGGTCGTAGTAGCTGTTCTGGCATACTGAACCTGTTTTTTCGCCTGGGCAAGAAGACTGTGGATATCGCGTGCGCCCAGCTCCTGTTGGTAAATACGATTCTGCACATCCTTAATCAGGGAAGCTTTACTCATGGCATCCTGAAATTGATTATCCATCTTTTTTCCGGCATAGTAACTGAGCGGACTGTCAGCGGCGGTTTCATAAGCCGCTCCGCTGGAAATTTTATTCATGCTTTTATTCAGTCTCACGTGAACATCATTCACAGAAGACGTATAATTTCTGTACAAGGATACATTTGTTACGCGCATATAGGATACCTCCATCCTTATTATTTATTTATGTAAGAACAATAAAAAGGTTAACGTCCCACCAGTCCGGTACCGTTGATCAAAGTATTCAGGGCTTCGTCAAGGGTGGTCATCAGACGGGATGCCGCGTTATATGCGGACATATACATCATCATATTGGACGCTTCCTCATTCAAGCTTACCCCGGAAATGGAATCACGGGAATTCTGAATTCCATTCAGAACAGTTACATTGGTTTTCAACGCATCCGCATTGTTCCTGGAATCGTTGGCGAGCGTAGTGGAAACATGATTCATATAATCGGCGAAGGAATTGCCGCGCAGATTAATATCAACCATTGTTCCGTTCGCATCTTCGTATTGCATGTCTTTGAAGAAATCCTTATTGGAAGGAAACGTAGTGCTCATGGCTTCCAGGAGTTCTAATACCGTATCCGTGGCGCTGTCGCCATATTTACCCACATGGACGTCTCCGCTGCTCCATTTGTCATTGATGCCGATGTTGCCAGCAGTAATTCCGGCGTTTGCACCAGGATTTCCCGTCTTGTTAACCAAAAGGAACGCATCGGCCTGACCGTTATTCCCTTTAATATTGATCGTGTTCATTACGGCGGCGAAGGAGGCAGCCAGACTGTCGATTTCATTCCGATAATATTGATAACCCTTTACATCATCTCTGCCAGCGGTTTCTCCGTCTTTCCAAAGCATATCGAGGCTGGATTGGATGGAACCGGAATCGCTGGGAAGCTGATTCGCGTTGGAACCCAGATCACCCTGTGTAAATGTCACCGTTTCGCCCCTGGTCTTACCGAATTTATCCACAGCGGCGGCAGTAATCGTGAGCTCGATTTTACTGGCATCAAAGGGATCGTTCTTTTCCAAGGGAGGCGTTATTTCAAATTGACCATAGTTCTCATTGCCCGCGCCTGCCGTGCCTTCCACGAGAAGAAGACGCTGGCTAACTCCGTTTTCATCCTGATAGACCATCTCTACCCGCAGATCATCGGGCCATTCCTTCCTGTCAAGACGGGTATCCCCATTATAATGATAGACTTCTGAGTCAAAGGCCGGATCAGGATTTCCGTTATCATCCAGGCCGTCATGGAACTTATCCTTATAATAAGTAACCTCAATGGGAATATAACTGGCCAGTTCGTCCAGCAAGAGATTGCGTTCATCCATCAACTCCAGGCTTTGCTGGCCGAGAATCTGATTCTGTTTAATTTGGCGGTTCAAAGAACCAATCTGCTGCAATATGCGGTTAACTTCCTGCACGGCTCCATTTTCGCTGGTGCCAGTACCGTCCAATTTAGAAAATTCGGCCTTTTCGGATTCCGTGAGCTGCTTGGAGGCATCATTGAGCAGGTTGGTTAAAGCCTGCATCTTGGAACGCAGCTCCGATTCATAGACAGGATCGTTGATCTTGGCCGGATCCTGCATACCGTTTAACGCTTCCTGAATATTGTCGAAAGCCTGACGGATTCCCTTGATCTTGGTTTCGTCGAAAATATCCGCCAGACGGTCCAGGGAAGTCTGCATCGCATCCGTATAAGCCGATTTCTTAATCTGGTTCCTGTATTGGGTATCCAGGAAAGGATCGCGGATCTGGCTTACTTTATCCATACGCACACCAAAGCCCACCACTACCTCCGAACCGTTCATGTAGTGGGAGACAGGGCGGGTATAATTCAAACTGGATACTTCCAGCTGCTGCCGGGTATAACCGGGCGTATTCATATTAGAAAGGTTTTGGCCGGTGACATCCAGACGCTTCTGGTTCGCCTGAATAGCGGATAGCGCAGTTGAAAAACCGGCAAAGGTTGCTCTTACCATATCTTCTTATCCTCCAAAGTTCAAACAATAGTTCTTTCTGGTTTTACGAGAAATCTTTCTGTCAAATCTATATCAACTATAAAAGAATTGCGGCCGCTATACATATTTATTATGCATTTTTGATTGGAGCGGGGGATTCGGGCTGACATTTCCTGTATTATCGTAGGAACCGCCTTGTTGCCTGGCAATAGAAACCTGGATCTCACGAAGCTTTGCGTTAATGATCCGTTCCGAGGAGCCGCGAGCCTGTTCCAGACGTTTTAGTTCCCTTTCTAATTCGGCAAACAAAGGAGAGAGCAGTTGCTCCTGCTCTCCTTCGACAGACGCCAGAATCTGGCGGAAGGTAAGATCCTTCCAGCCCAACTGCTCTGCCAAACGAAGCCGATGCTGCTCTTGACCGCGAAGTTTTAAGATATAAGCCTGTTCATCCTGGATGAAGTCGTCTAACCGTTCATGCCGATTTTCAGAGGCGGCTTGTGCTTTCGCCTGCTCGATTCGGGCGATCTGTCCGGCTGTTTCTGCTAAATCCCGAAGAACGGCAACGAACTTATCCAGGGTAATTTGTATCTCATGATTCATATAATGTGGTGAACCTCCTGTCGTCTGTGGGGATCAGCCCAGGCCGAGCATCCGGCCTGCGATCCTCTGAGCATCCGGCTGATAGGTGCCATCCGCGACTCTGCGGCTGAGCTCCTGCACTTTTTCCTGACTGGCCCCATTTCCGAGACTAGCGGCAGTCCGCCTGGCCAAAAGACGGGCAAAAGACTCGTCATCCTCTTTGGCAATTCGGCTTCTACTGATTTTTACCGTATCATAATCGCCTTTTGCGGGCCCTGCCACAGCAGCTTTCCTGGGTTGGGCAGGAACCGTGGAACGGTAAGCGGTGGTGTTCTTCGTAGTCTGAAATGTAATATTCATGGCTACCTCCCTTCTTTAAATATGGATAAACATGCTTTTCTTTACCGATAAATGGCCTTTCGAAAAGCCGGTTTATCCGCGAAGCGCGGCTGCACTTGTTTCGCTCAATTCGAAAACACATATTTATTATATTGTATTTATCGGCATTTTTTATGCGAGGATAACCTTGAAACGTAAGTTTTTATGACATTTGAAAGGTTGCAATTGCCGCGCCTGCTAGGATCCAGCCCAGAGAGGGGCGTCCCAGAAGGAGGCGCATCAGCCGTGCCATAT
>CANSTU010000074.1 GCA_947650005.1 uncultured Lachnospiraceae bacterium | reverse complement strand
TCTCGAGCAATGGCTCTCCAGGGAAGCAGGTCTCATCTTCATGGCGCGAAATGCGCCAAAAAACATGGGACGGCTTCCACTGTTCCTCCTGGGACGCTCCTCGGGTATCCTGGCAGGGGGGCGAAGGGGAACACGGACAACGTAATAGTTCCCATCGCTTTGTTTAAAATGGATAGGAGGAAATAGAAATGTTGAAGATACCGCAGATAGATAAAAACGCTTTCCTTGCCCCGGATGCATCCGTTTATGGGGATGTGGAAATCGGGCCGGATTGCAGCATCTGGTTCCATGCCACTGTCCGTGGGGAGGCGGCGGGAATCAGGATTGGCAGGGGCAGCAATGTACAGGACAATGCGGTCGTCCATGTGGATGAGGGATATCCGGTTAGCATCGGAGAGAATGTGACCATCGGACATGGGGCCATTGTGCACGGCTGCAGCGTGGGAGACAATACCCTGATCGGAATGGGCTCCATCCTTTTAAACGGCTGCAGTGTGGGAAAAAACTGCATCATTGGCGCCGGAGCGTTGGTGACCCAGAATACGGTGATTCCGGACAACAGTCTTGTGATGGGAAGCCCCGGGCGCGTTAAGCGTGAGGTGAAGGAGGAAGAGGTGGAAAACAACCTGCGCAATGCCGATCATTATGTGAAGGAGGGAAAGGAATATGCGGCCTTCTTCCGGAGTGCGGACTGATATCATGCGGGAGCTGGAAGCATTAGCGGAACCTTCCTACCGGGAATTTTCTTCTTCTCTCCTGCCGGGCACGGAACGTATCCTGGGGGTGAGATTGCCAGCGCTGCGCCGTCTGGCCAGGAAACTCGCCAAAGAGGATTGGAGGGGATATTTGGAGGAATGCGGAGAGGGATGTTTTGAGGAGATCATGCTCCAGGGTTTTCTGATTGGTTATGCGGAAGCATATGGGAAAGCGTCCTTTGCGGAGATTCTGGAGCAAACGACGGCTTTTCTGCCGAAAATCGACAATTGGTCCGTTTGCGACAGCTTCTGCGTCACATTGAAGGCTGCCAGGGGACATTCTGTACAGATGTGGGAATATCTCCAGACTTGCCTGCATTCGGAGTCGGAATTTACCGTCAGATTCGCCTTGGTGATGCTGCTGAACTATTACATTGAGGCGGAATGGATCGGCAGACTATTGCCCCTGTTTGATGAGGTGGACCATCCGGGATATTATGTGAAGATGGCCGCGGCATGGGCCCTTTCCATGTGCTTTGTACGCTTTCCTGTGGAAACGCAGGGATATCTGGCAAATTGCGGGTTAGACGACTTTACATACAATAAGACGCTCCAGAAGATCACGGAATCGCTGAGCGTGGACAGTAAGACAAAAGAGCGGATTCGCGCTATGAAAAGAAAAGGGGAGCGCAAAAAAGCTATGTATTGCCATGAGTAGACCGTTTATAATAAAACAGGTATTGCTGCAGAATTCCCGCATATCCCTGGTAACGGGAAAAAGGAAATCCTTCCGGATAATGCATATCGAGAATCTGCTTGACATGGGTGTCTATGGGAAAGGCGTCCACATGATGGAGGGAGAAGAGACAGATACAGTCTGCCACCTTCCGCCCGATGCCGTATTCCTGTAAAAGCAGATTCATGGCCTCTTCATAGCCGCAGGCGGAAAGCTTCTTCAGCCATTCCTTACCGGTTGGGCCACAGCAGCGCTCAGCCATTTTCAGAATATATTTGTCCCGATATCCCAGGCCGAGGCCATGCAGGCCTTCCAGTCCGCCGGAGCACAGGGATTCGGGGGTGGGGAAAGCATATAGTTTCTCAGAACAGTGTATGGCAGAAGAACTCCACTCGGGTTCGATTCTGGCTCCATAGCGGGTACAGAGCGCTTCTAGGCTGTTTTGAATTCGGGAGATATTATTATTCTGGGAAATGAGAAAGGCAAGGATGGTTTCCCATAGATCCTGTCTTAGGATCCGGATTCCGCGGCCAAAGGAGGCGGCGGCGGTTAAGTAGGCATCCGCCGGATCAATGGAATGACGGATGGCGGCATAATCAGTGGGCAGGTCAAAATAATCCTGCCAAAAATTTAGAAACTCGTCCTGTGTGCAGGAGAAAAGGAGTCGGGTCCCTTCCTGACTGATACGGATAGCCCTCTTTCCGGCCATTGCGAGAAAGGAACCGTCCTCCATCTTCCGGATCCGGAAAACCTGCCCGGAATCCATAATTTTTTCTAAATCACAGTCCTCGATCGATATCTCGTACATTTTGACGAACCTGCCTTTCCGATTGGTCCTTCTTTTACCGGCGGAACCAATGTATGCCGTTTCGTCCGCGGCTCAAGGCCTTGGATGGGGAGCAGCCATGCTCCTTGGCTGACCACGTTGGAGTAAGGAGCTGCGGAAAAGGAGGGCTTATTTTTCGTCGCATACCTGAAAAATGTAAAATTTCAGGTAATAGGATTCCTCCGCGGCCCACAGGATGGGATGGTCGCAGCACTGGGTGGAAAAATAGACCTGCCTGAGCCGTTTATGGGCGCCGCGGGCCGCCTCGCGGATGGTGCGCGCGAACAGCTCGGGTTCCATGAAGTGGGAGCAAGAACAGGTGGCCAGAAAACCGCCGTCTTCCACCAGCCTCATGCCCCTTAGGTTGATTTCCCGATAACCTTTTACCGCGTTTTTCACGGAATTTCTGGATTTGGTGAAGGCCGGAGGATCCAAGATAACGAGGCCGTATTTTTCCCCGGCGTCATCCAGGGCAGGCAACAGTTCAAATACATCCGTACACTGGAACTTCACCCGATCCTCCAGTCCGTTGAGCCTGGCATTTTCCTCAGCCTGCAGGATGCCGGTCAAAGACGCATCCACGCCCAATACACTCACAGCCCCTGCCTGCGCCGCATTCAGGGCAAAGGAACCGGTGTGGGTGAAGCAGTCCAGCGCTTTCTTCCCGCAAGCAATCCGGCGTATGGCTGCCCGATTGTCCTTCTGATCCAGAAAAAAGCCGGTCTTCTGCCCTTCCTGCACATCCACGATATATTTCACTCCGTTTTCTTCCACTTCCACCCGGGTATCGAAGGGTTCCCCGATGAAGCCTTTGAAACGGTCCATCCCCTCCTGCAGCCGCACCTTCGCGTCGCTGCGCTCATAGATACCCCGTATCAGGATCTTGTCCTCCCTGAGAATACGACAAAGCAGCTCCAAAATCAGGGTTTTGTATCGGTCTATGCCCAGCGCCAAAGATTCCACCACCAATACATCGGAAAATTTGTCCACCACAAGCCCGGGGAACCAATCCGCTTCCCCGAAAATGACGCGGCAGCTGGAGATATCCACGGTCTGTTTTCGGTAGTCCCAGGCATTTTTCACCCGCATTTCCCAGAAGGCCTCATCAATGGATGTGTTCGGCTTTCGGGTAAGCAGCCGTACCGTGATTTTGGAACGGGTATTGAGAAAACCAATCCCCATAAAATAGCCGTCGAAATCCCGTACCTCTGTCAATCCTCCGTTTTCCTGATCCCCTGTGATGGAGCCAATCTCATTGTCATACACCCACATTCCGCCGGCCTTCAGCGTCCTTCCGGCGCCCTTTTTTAAAGTTACGATCGCACGATTCTCCATTCCCTCAACTTCCCTTCCCTCATCGACAAGAATTTCGTTTTCCGTATTGTCAGTGTAACATATTTTCTTTATAATTTATAGTAGGAGTGCAAGCCCTCCTGCTAAACATAAAACAGGAACAAACGTGTCTGGCTGGATGGCGGAAGAGGATTTCATACGGGCCAGGGATTGCTGCCCAGGGAGGTGTGCCTATGAACGTTGAAAAGTATTATGAAGATCCGAAAGTTCTGCATGTGGGGTGCGAGGAAAACAGATGCTATTATATGCCGCTGCATTCCGACGGAAAGGAAAGCTGCCGGAAACTCAGCAGCGTGGACTGGAAATTTGCCTATTACGACTGCGTGGAAGAGGTGCCGGATTTTTATAAGAAGGACTTCGAGGAAAGTTCCTTTGTCCGGATGGAGGTGCCTTCCTGTTGGCAAATGTCGGGATATGACCAGAAACAGTATACCAACATCCACTACCCGTTCCCCTTTGATCCCCCCTATGTGCCGGATTACAATCCCTGCGGCGCCTATGTGAAATATTTTGAATTGGACAGGGAAGAGGCGAAAAAGGAACAATACCTGTATTTTGAAGGGGTGGATTCCTGTTTCTATGTATGGCTGAATGGGAAATTCGTGGGATACAGCCAGGTGTCCCACAGCCCGAGCGAATTCAATATCACTGGGAAGGCAAAGTCGGGAACCAACCGGCTGGCGGTACTGGTGCTGAAGTGGTGCGACGGGAGCTATCTGGAGGATCAGGATAAATTCCGCATGTCCGGGATTTTCAGGGATGTGTGGCTGCTGCTGCGGCCGATGGAGCATGTCCGGGACTATACGGTGACCACCTCTGTGGACGCGGAAAAAAGACGGGCCCGGGTGGATATCAGCCTGAAAACGGCAGGAGAGCCCCGGGTATGCTGTCGGCTTCTGGATGGAGAAGAAGCGCTGGGAGAAGTATGGGTGGAAGGAGCCGGCCGGGCGTATTTTGATGTGGACGCCCCTGTTCTGTGGAATGCGGAAGAACCGTATCTGTATACATTGATAATGGACTGCGGGCAGGAAGTCATTCGGCAGCAGGTGGGTATCCGCACCATAACCGTTCGGGACGGTGTGGTCATGGTCAATGATCAGCCGGTTAAATTCAAGGGGGTAAACCGCCATGACAGCAGCCCCTTTACCGGAGCGGTGGTGTCCAGGCTGGATGCCATGTTCGACCTGCGAATCATGAAGGAGGCCAATATCAACGCCATCCGTACGAGCCATTATCCCAACGCACCCTGGTTCCCGGAGCTCTGCAACGAGTACGGCTTCTACCTTATTGCGGAATCCGATATAGAGTCCCATGGAGCGGCCACCCAGTATCAGGGGAGCGAGGAGGGCACATACAGTTATTTCTGTGAGGAACCATCCTATAAAGAGGCAATTTTGGATCGGGTGGCGCGCAATGTGATCCGGGACAAAAACCAGTGCAGCGTGATTTTCTGGTCTCTGGGAAACGAATCCGGATTTGGGACGAATATGGAGGAAGCGGGCCGTTGGGTGAAGGGATACGATCCCACCAGGCTGCTCCACTATGAAAGCTGCCACTTTGAACCGGAAGGACACGAAAAGGATGAATCCATGCTGGATGTGGAAAGCTACATGTATGCCTCTACACAGCAGATTGACGAATACTTTGCCGCTCCCGGGGAAAAGAAACCCTTTATCCAATGTGAGTTCGTCCATGCCATGGGAAATGGACCTGGGGACATTGAGGACTATATGCAGCAGATCTACAAATATGACGGGTTTTGCGGCGGCTTTGTCTGGGAATGGTGCGATCATGCCACCTATGAGGGAAGGGCGGAGAACGGAAAAGAAATGTTCCATTACGGCGGGGATGCGGGGGAATTTCCCCATGACGGGAACTTCTGCATGGACGGCCTGGTCTATCCGGACAGACGCCCCCACGAAGGGCTCTACGAATGGAAAAATGCTATCCGTCCGGTGCGCGCACAACTTCTGGATCAAAAGAAAGGAATCGTCCGCCTGCACAACAAGCTGGACTTCCGGGATCTGGAGGATTATATGTATGTCCTCTATGAAGTGAAACGGAATGGGGAAGTGCTTTGCGAAGGTACTTTAGACGAAGTGAAAGCAGCACCTCACGGGTTTGTGGATATCGACCTGGATCTTTCCGGGAAGGTGGGAGCTATCAGGGAAAACGTTTCCTCTTGGAAGGAATTGGTACACCTTAAACTCACCTATTGCCAGAAAAAGAGGGATAAACTGACACAAATCGGGCATGTATACGGTTTTGACCAGTTTGCCTTAAATGTCGTCCAGGATCAGGAACTGCCTTTTCAGAAGAAAAAGGAAGCTCTTCTTTCCGAAACGCCCTTCGCGTTCTGTATAGACGGAGAGACGTTCCATTATGAATTCGGGAAAAAGGAGGGAAATTTCCTCGTAATGCAAAAGGAGGGAAAACCATGCATTGTGTCTCCCGTGAAATGGAATGTATTCCGTGCACCGACTGATAACGACCGTGAAATCGTCAATGAATGGAGGGAAGCGGGATACGACAGAAGTATGGTGAAGGTATACCATGCGGAGGCAAAACAGAGGCAGGGCATAGTAACGGTAACCTGTGACTTTTCTATCGCTGCCTTGTATATTCAACCTTTTCTGAGGCTTCATGCGGTATGGAGCATCAATGGTGACGGAGAAATCCATTTGGCCCTGGAAGGAAAACGGGATGTAAAGTTCCCGTTCCTGCCCCGTTTCGGCCTGTTGTTCTGCCTGCCCGGGGATCCGCCGGAGGATATGGGAGGAGAAGGCGGCCCGGGGGATACCAAAGTATCTTATTACGGCTATGGGCCGCATGAAAGCTACCAAGACAAACACCGCGCCAGCCATGTGGATTTATTCTCCACATCCGTTGGAAAAATGCATCGGGATTATATAAAGCCGCAGGAAAACGGGAATCATTATGGCTGCCGATTTGCTCAGGTGGGTAATTTTACGGCGACGGGAAAACAGCCCTTTGACTTCAATGCATCGGAGTATACCATAGAGGAACTGACGCAGAAGGCGCATAACTATGAACTGGAAAAGGCAGGCTATGTGGTGGTATGTACGGATTATAAGCAAAGCGGCGTGGGCTCCAATTCTTGCGGCCCTAAACTGCTCGCCTGCTACAGACTGGAAGAAGAGGAATTCTGTTGGGAAATGATGTACCGGTTTTCGTGAGCGTAAGATATATGTTACCACGTTTCTCGCGAAATTTCCAATTTTGAGTTGAGTGCTCGTTAAATCGTGCGGACAGGAGCAGCGTGAAACCGAAGACTTCACAGGAAACGAAAGTTTCCTCAACCTGATTTGGACGCCCGCTAAAACGGCAGACGGGGGTTGGCGGATAAAGGGAAGCAGCAGGATAGTTATTTAGAATCCTGCTGCTTCCCTCTGCGAGCAGGTTGTTTATCCCAGATAGGCCTGCAGGAGCTTCAGGGTATTTTCGATCCCCTTTTTATGAGATCTTTCGTAGCCGTGGGAGGCATAGACCCCGGGGCCAATCAGCCCGTGCCGGGCGTCAATGCCCGCTTCCAGGGCGGCATCCGCATCCGAACCGTAGTAGGGATAGACATCCACAGCGTAATCCGCGCCCGCCCTGTCGGCTGCATCGATGAGGGCGGATACCACATCGTAATGATAAGGCCCTCTGCTGTCCTTGGAACAGATGGAAACTTGGCATTCCGTGCATTCCAGCCCTTCGCCTATGCAGCCCATATCCACGGAAAGGAGTTCTGTGATCCCTTCCGGAATGGAGGCGCAGCCGCCATGCCCCACCTCTTCAAAGACCGTGATGTGATGATAGATACTGCGTCTTGGAACGACCGTTTCTTCCCGCATGTATTTGGCATAACCCAGTAGGATGGCGGTGCTCAGCTTATCATCCAAGAAACGGCTTTTGATGAAACCGGATGGGGTTACCACGGTGCGGGGATCAAAGCATACGATATCCCCCGTACGGATTCCCAAGGCTTTCACATCCTCCTTTGTGGAAACCAATTCATCCAAAATCACCTCCATGTCCTGCCAGGAACGCTTCTTTTCGCTGTATTCCTTATTCACATGTATGGAGGCATTACACAACTGGAAGGTTCCGGTATAGACCTCTTGATTTCTGGTGATTATCCGACAGTTTTCCGCCTCCGCGTTATTGGGATTCATACCGCCCAAGGGGGTGAGTTTCAGACGGCCGTCTGGGGTGATTTGGGATACCATGGCGCCAAGCGTGTCCACATGGGCCATGAGCAGAATGGGACCGCAGCATGGATCTTGGTTCTCAGGGGCGGCCCCATCCGCAATTTTCACAAGCACGCCGCCCTTGGCGGTGAGCTGAGGATCATAGCCCATTTCCCGATAGGTTTTCATCAGGTAGGCCGATACCTCCTTGGTATAGCCGGATGGGCTATCGATGGCCAACAGGTTTTGGGCCTGTTCTATGGTATATTCCGTATAGTTTTTCATAAGCGCTCCTTTCTTTGATGGCTGTCTTGATTATATCACAAAAGGATGAGAGTGATAACGAAGTAAAGATAAATATTCGAAACGAGGTACGTAAACAGGAACAAAAATGCGGAAGGGTTGCATAAACGCACAACAGAAATGAGGGAATATGAAAACTGAAAGAGAAGAAAAGATGGGGACGGAAAAGATCTCAAAGCTCATGATTGGCATGGCCATTCCGTCCGTAATTGCACAGATTATCAATATCCTGTATAGCATCGTGGACAGGATCTATATAGGCCATATACCAGGTGTGGGGGCAGCGGCGCTCACCGGTGTGGGGCTGACTTTCCCGATCATCACCTTGATATCCGCTTTTTCCGCCTTTGTGGGCATGGGAGGCGCGCCTTTGGCTGCAATTTGGCTGGGAAAAGGGGACAGGGAACATGCGGAAAAGATCTTGGGCAGCGGCACATGTCTGCTGATCTTGTTCAGTGGTGTGCTGATGATTCTCTTTTATGCGTTCCAGAGGCCTTTTCTGTATATGTTTGGCGCCAGTGACGCCACCATCGGTTATGCGGTGGATTATCTGGCAATTTATCTGGCTGGCACCCTGTTTGTGGAACTGGCGCTGGGCCTGAATCCGTTCATCATCTCCCAAGGGCGCTCCAGAGTGGCTATGCTGTCCATCGTAATCGGAGCTGCAATCAATATCATACTGGATCCCGTATTTATATTCGCGTTTGGCTGGGGAGTACGAGGTGCGGCCGTCGCCACGGTCATATCTCAGGCGGTGAGCGCAGCCTGGAATGTGGGCTTTCTGATGGGAAAGGGATCTTCTCTCCGCCTTCTTGGATCCCGTATTCGCCCGGATGTGAGGATTATGAGCCAGATCTGTTCCTTGGGTATATCGCCTTTTATCATGCGTTCCACGGAAAGCCTGATCAGCATCGTTCTGAACAGAGGGCTCCAGATGTATGGAGGGGATCTGTATGTGGGTTCTCTAACCATTATGCAGAGCGTGTTGCAGCTCTTTTCGGCCCCCCTTTCGGGATTCACCCAGGGCGTACAGCCCATTATCAGCTTTAACTATGGCGCGGGGAACTTTGAGCGGGTGAAGAAACTATATCGGAGCATGATCACGGTAAGTTTTCTGATTTCCTTTGGGACAACGATGACTGCCATGTTCTTTCCGAAGGCCTATGCATCGCTGTTCACCAATGACGTCCAGCTGGTGGAGCTTGTTGGGGAGGTGATGCCGGTATTTCTGTTCGGTATGCTCTTCTTTGGTCTGCAGAACGGGATTCAGCCCACCTTTCTGGCGTTGGGCCAGGCGAAGATTTCCCTGTTTATTGCTATGCTGCGCAAGGTGATTCTTTTGGTGCCGCTGGCGCTTATCCTGCCCCATTTCTTCGGCGTTATGGGGATCTATTATGCGGAACCGGTAAGCGATCTGATCTCCGCTGCCACTGCCTGCACGCTGTTTGCATGGAATATCAATAAGATACTGTCTAAGGAGTATCTCGCAAAGATAGAATGAAAAGCTGTTTAGAAGCTTTTTTATCCATAAATTTGAACCTTTAGAAACGGGCGGGAGGAAAACTGCCAATGATTATCAGAAAAACAGTCAAGGGCCTCATCCTGATAAACGGACTGCAGTTCGCTGCAGTTCTTCTGCTGTGCGGCGTTGTTTACGATAATATTGCCGGGAGTATAGACCAGACTGCATTCCTGGCGGCTTCCATGGCAGCGGGTGTACTTCTTCTAAGCAGTCTGGGGACGCTTCTGGGCCTGTATGCGGCCAGCAAGTATCAGGATGAAAGCTATCATGAGAGCATGAGGAATTTAGAAGGCCTGAACGCAAAACTACGGGCCCAGAGACACGATTACCTGAACCATATCCAGGTGATCCACGGGCTGATGGAGCTGGGGGAATACGAGGATGCGAAGAAGTACATGGCCCCAGTGTTTGCGGACATCAACAGGATCACCCGTGCGCTCAAGACGTCCCAGCCGGCGGTTAACGCTCTGCTTCAGGCGAAGATGGAATCGGCGGGAAAAAAAGGGATCCTCATGTACGTGGAGGTGGGAAACCCGCTAAAAAAGATGGGCCTGGAGGCCTGGGAAGTGTGCAAAATACTGGCGAACCTGATCGACAACTCCATTACTGCGCTGGAGGAAAAAGAGGGGGAGAAGAAACTTACCGTGGAAATCCGCAGGGAAGGAAAGGAAGACGTTTTTGCGGTACGAAATAATGGACCTCAGATCCCGGACGGCATACGGGAATCCATTTTTCGCCAGGGTTTTACAACAAAGAAGGAAGAAGGGCACGGCATGGGCTTAGCTATCGTGTCAGATATCGTGCGGGAGGCAAAGGGAAGTATTTCCCTGGTTTCTGGAAAAGAGGATACCTGCTTTGAAGTACGCCTGCCCGCGCAATTGAAGGATGAAAACTGACATTTGGCCGCCGGATATGTATGACTTGCGGCATATCCCTTTTAGAAAAGGAAAAAGAGGTTATAATTTGGTTCAAAGAATACCGGAGGGGAAATCCGGTAGGGAAAGGAGGAAAAGGGCATGGAAATGCTAATGTGGATCGGGATCGCGCTTTTCATAGTGGGGTTCATCCTGATCGCTGTTGAGATGGTGATTCCCGGGTTCGGGGCGCCTGGAATCTGCGGAATCATATGTCTGGTGGCCGGGGTATTCGTAACTGCGGACTCGGTTGAAAAGGGCGCCTTTATCACCGTGATCGTGCTGGCGCTGCTGGGCATTATGATGGCGCTGATTCTGTGGCTCCTGTCCAAAGGGAAACTTCGTTCCCCCATTGTACTGGAGGAAGAACAGCGCAGGGACGAAGGATACATCAGCTCCGGAGACTTGCAGTTTCTGTTGGGAAAGCAGGGACTGGCAGAGACGGACTTACACCCCATGGGGGTGGGAAATTTTGACGGAGTCAGCTTCGATGTGCTCTCTGAGGGGAAATACATATCAAAGGGAGCAAAGCTGGAGATCATAAAGGTCAACGGCTCTAGGCTGATCGTGAAGGAGTTTTGATTAAAAAGCCCGCTAAAGCGGGCGGATGGGAGTAAAATGGAAAATATTTTTATTATCATATTAATCGGGATTTTAGGTCTGCTTGTGGTTCTGTTTTTTATCTTTGTGCCCGTGGGGCTGTGGATCTCTTCCCTGGCGGCAAACGTTAAGATCAGCATTTTCAATCTGATCGGTATGCGGCTGCGGCGTGTGGTACCGTCCCGTATCGTTATACCGCTGATTAAAGCCAGGAAGGCGGGGATGAACCTGGGAGTTAACCAGTTGGAGGCCCATTATCTGGCCGGAGGCAATGTGGACAATGTGGTAAACGCGTTGATCGCCGCGGAGCGGGCGGGGATCGAGCTTCCTTTTGAAAAGGCAGCGGCCATTGATCTGGCGGGCCGGAATGTGCTGGAAGCAGTGAAAATGAGCGTGAACCCCAAGGTAATCGAGACCACGAATGTATCGGCAGTGGCAAAGGATGGTATTGAACTTCTGGTTAAAGCAAGAGTTACCGTTCGGGCGGACCTGGAACGTCTGGTGGGCGGAGCCGGAGAGGCGACGATCCTGGCCAGGATAGGCGAAGGCATTGTGACTACAGTGGGTTCTGCAGCGTCCCATAAGGAAGTGCTGGAAAACCCGGACGATATTTCCAAGAGGGTGCTGAGCAAGGGCCTGGATTCGGGAACCGCATTTGAGATTCAGTCCATCGATATTGCGGATATTGATGTGGGAAGGAACATAGGAGCTCAGCTGCAGAGCCTGCAGGCAGAGGCGGATAAGAATATTGCGCAGGCCCGGGCAGAGGAGAGACGTGCCATGGCCGTGGCAAAGGAACAGGAAATGCGCGCCTATGTGGTGGAGGCGGAAGCAGAAGTACCCAAAGCTCTTGCCTATGCCCTGCGGGAAGGTAAAATGGGAGTTATGGATTATTATGAGCTGCAGAACCTGAAAGCGGATACCGAAATGCGCACAGCCATTTCCGAGACGGGAGATGTGGAAGCGGAACTGACCGGCGGAAGGAATGATTGAGAATGTTCAAAACGATGATGCAGAATGAAATTTGGAAGAAAACTGGCATTTTTCGCATGGGGACAATGCCCCTGGGCGGGGGCGACTGGACGGCTTGGACAGAGTTCTTCGGAGAACAAATGAGGCGGAAAAAGGCTTCCGCCTCCCCGAAAGGGGAAAGCGTGCCTATGAAGGAACTTCTGGAAGAGGACGGCCAGGATGAGACGGCTTTCTCCGATGGGCAGGAGGCGGAAGAGGAACTGACCGAAGATGTCAAACTGCGCGTGAAAGGGAGCCTGGACGGGCATCTTTCCAAAACGGGAAGGAAGGCTGGACGGCCCTATGGAAGCGGAACACAGGGGCAGGATCGGGAAACGAGGCTGAAGGCGGCCATGGTCTGGAGTGCGGTCCTGGGAGAGCCCGTATGCAGGAAGAGGACAGCGGGCCGGAAGGGCGGTGAGGCGCACAGATGGAAGCGGACAGGAAGGTAAAAGTTCTCCTTGTGGAGGACGAGAGCGGTGTGAGGCTGTTGCTACGTAAAATAATAGAGCGAAACGACGGTTTTGAAGTGGTCGGGGAATGCGGCAGTATGGCAGATGCGGTGGGCCTGTTCTATCAGCTTCGTCCAGAAGTGGTTTTTCTGGATATTGAAATCAACGGTTCCAGCGGGATTGACTGCGCGAGGCTTATTGTGGATATGGAGCCCAAGACGAAGATCATTTTTGCCACCGCTCACGCGGAATATATGTCGGAGGCCTTTGAAGTATATGCCTTTGATTATTTGGTTAAACCCTTTGACGTGAGCCGGGTGGAACATACCCTCGGACGGATCCTTTCACTGAAGGAACCATCGCCTGCGGAGCATGCGGAGAGGGTCGTGCGCTCCAAAAACGGCCTGGATCGCCTGCTGGTGCGGGGAAAGGAGAGCACGAGCTTCGTTGATATCCGGGATATCATCCTGGTACAGCGGGAAAACAACAGTACTGTCATCTATACGGAGAAGGATTCCTTTACCACCTCCGCGGGATTGGGGGAGATCGAATCCAGGCTGGACGAGGAATTGTTCCTGCGGAGCCATAAGTCCTACATCATTAACCTTTCCAGAATCAGGAAGATTGAACCTTATGGGAGATGGACGTACATCGTTACCTTCCAGGGAATAGACAGGGATGCGCTGATCACCGCGGAGAAATATGAAGAGGTTAAAAAAAGATTTGCCTGAATAAACAGGTTTGGATGAAAAGCGTTTCTAATGAGAGAGGGTGCCGCAAAATCATTCAGTATAGATGATTTTGCGACACCCTTTCCTTCTCTCAACGAAGTTTCTCGTAAATCTCTTTCACATCCCGGAAAATATAGGTGGGCTTTACTTCACCTTCTTCTATATCCTGCAGGGTTGCTTCCCCGGAAAGGACACAGATGGTATCCACTTCGGCATTCTTGCCGGTGGCAATATCCGTATAGAGACGGTCTCCCACAATGACGGCTTCCTGCCTGGAATATCCGGTGTTCTTCAGAACGCAATCCACCATGATCGGCTGAGGTTTGCCTATAAAAAAGGGTTCTTTTCCAGTGGCGTTTTTCAGCATGATGCTCATGGAACCACAGTCAGGCACAAAACCGAAGCTGACAGGGCAGACCAGGTCGGGATTGGTGGCAAGGTAGGCCACATCGCGTCCCAGCATGATGCAGGTATTACGGATTTTTTCGGAGGTGTTCTCTGTGTCGAAGCCGATGAGGACGACGGAGGCCTCGTCCGAGACCTCTGTCACCACTTTCAGGCCGCTTTCTTGCAGCTCCTGGACCAGGGAGCGGGTGCCCATACAGTAGACGGTCTGGCTGGGATAGTTTTCGTGAATGTACATGGCCGTGGCCTGGCTTGAGGTATAGAAGTCCTCAGGCCCGGCATCGATTCCCATGGCGTTGACTTTCTTGACGTAGTCGGAAACGGATTTAGAGGAATTGTTGGTGATGAAAAGATATCTGCCCCCCTGTTCCCTGATTTGGCGAAGAAAGTCAATGGTACCGTCAAAAATCTGATTCTCGTTGTAAATGGTGCCGTCCATATCCAGAAGCCAGAGCTTTTTGTCCCGTAGTTGTTCTGCGGGGCGGTTCTTATAATCGGTTATCATTGGTCGTCCTTTCAGCCAACATTTCTCGTGGCAATGATATTCACTCCGGTCTCCGCCACATTTTCTAACAGCACATCCCCGATGTGGATGGGGGCCTGGGCGGTAACCTCCTTCAGGGCCCGAACGCAGTCGGCCATTTTTCCCTTGGGGATGTCGGATGCGGTCTTAACGGAAACCACCGGAAAATTTCCGCCGGCAACGCGGACGGTGCTGGTAACGATTCTGGTAGGATTGGTGCATTCCTTGCGGCCATAGGCCTCACCCCTCGGGCAGGTGTTGCCGGATACGCCCACCACCTCGCCGTTTTCCAGGGAGATGGTAAGCGGACAGCCTAAAGGACAGTTGATACAGATCAATTCGCGCTGTTCCATAGCTTCCTTTCCGCCGCTAAAGAGCGGCTTTCCTTCTTGGTGGTGCGCCTCGTGCGGCGCATATAGATAGAGGAAAATTCATTTAGGTTCTATCTGAATGGTTATATTTTCGGGGACGCCTCCGTTTTCTTCCGAGAAAGAGAGGAGGTCGGACCTTTTCAATACGACCTGTTCCATTTCTCCGGGGGCCAGTTTGTTCTTTTTCAGGTGGGCGACGGGATGGTCATTGAAATACACGCCGATGGCACAGTCCTTATAGATCGCCCCCACGCGGAAACGGACGGTGAGCGTCTCTTCCATATGGGAAGGACGTATTGTCTGGGGCACGGTATAACGAACGCCGTTTTTCGCCAGGAAGGGAATGGGTTTTTCTTCGTTTTCCAGGGCGGGCTGTTTAGAAAAATCTTCTATGTAGCGGGCGGCATATTTGCCGGCTTTTTTCGCTTCCTGGGAGACATAGTCAACCAGATCATGGACGTGGAGCACATTGCCGCAGGCAAAGACGCCGGAAATGCTGGTTTCCAGACTTTCGTTTACGGCAGGGCCGGAAGTGACAGGGGCCATGGAGACACCCAGCTTGCTGGAGAGCTCATTTTCCGGAATCAGGCCTACGGAAAGGAGCAGGGTATCGCAGGGAATGTATTCTTCCGTTCCCAAAATGGGCTTTCTGTTCTCATCCACCTTGGCCAGGGTAATGCCTTCCACACGTTCTTTTCCATGAATTTCAATGACGGTGGTGCTGAGCTTTAACGGAATGCCGAAATCATCAAGGCACTGGACAATATTTCTCTGCAAGCCGCCGGAATAGGGCATCAGTTCCGCCACAACCTTTACGTTTGCGCCTTCCAGGGTCATACGGCGAGCCATGATCAGGCCGATATCGCCGGAACCCAGGATAACGATTTCTCTTCCGGGCATGAAGCCTTCCATGTTGACGAGCCTTTGAGCCGTCCCGGCGGAGTAGATTCCCGCAGGACGGAAGCCGGGGATGTTCAAGGCGCCTCTGGGCCGTTCCCGGCATCCCATTGCAAGAATAACGGCTTTCGCACGCAGTTCCATCAGTCCGTCTTCTTTATTCATGGCAAGGACGGTCTTAAAGATTCCGGCTTTGAGAGCGGCGCCTTTTTCGGCCGTGTTTTCCTGGATGTCCAGTACCATGGTATGGAGTTTATAGGGGATTTCTTTTTCCTCGACTTGGGAGATAAAGCGGGATGCATATTCGGGCCCGGTGAGCTCCTCCTTGAAGGTGTGAAGGCCGAAGCCGTTGTGGATACATTGGTTCAAGATCCCTCCCAGCTCGTTGTCCCGTTCCAGGATCAGGATATTTTGGATACCGGATTCGCGGGCGGAGACTGCAGCGGCCAACCCAGCAGGCCCTCCGCCTATAATAATCAGATCATATTCCGTCATGTTTCCTCTCTTTCAGCCGCCGTCAAGCGGCATTCTATTCACAGGGATTTGTGCGTTAGACAAAATCCCCAAAGAAAGCCTCAAATGGCTCTTCCTGCTCTTTCAGCCGCCATCAGGCGGCATTGCATTTACGAGGATTTACGCGTTAGCGCAGATCCCTGAAGGAAGCCTCAAATGGCTCTTCCTGCTCTTTCAGCCGCCGTCAGGCGGCATTGCATTTACGAGGATTTACGCATTAGCGCAGATCCCTGAAGGAAGCCTCAAATGGCTCTTCCTGCTCTTTCAGCCGC